>JAZLDK010000121.1:0-2242 GCA_045614725.1 Candidatus Enterousia sp. | reverse complement strand
GTTTATGTGTTCGAAGAAGCCAACTACTGATAGTACTAAATATGATTCGTATAACAATACAACTTGTGTTGATAACAAATCTGTCAAGACACAATATACCAAGGGAAATATCTCTTGTTATGAGGGCGCGAAAATTCCACCCGAAGACAGCACGCTTTGCACATTGTCCAGTTTCTTGAATGATGGTGATGAATTGCCACGCGTGTGGGGCAGTTTGGGCGAATCCGATGATGGTGAATACGAAGAACGTGTTGGTTGCGCATCGTCCGCGTTGGATGGTCTGGCCCTGTTTGGGCGTAGGAACAGCGCGCGTACGGGTATGGCCCTGACACTTGATGTGTTGGAACGCATGATAAATCAGGACGCGCCGGAATATGTGGGCTCGGGCAGCAACAGTCGTTATTCGCGTTCGGGTGGGGATAAGGGTGTTGAACAGACGAAATATTGTGGTCTGACATCGGATGGGTATACCAAGTTGCTGGCATCGATTAATAATAAAAAATTACCCAAAGATATTTGTATACCATATGATGACTTGGTGCGTAATGCCAGACGGGATAGAATAAATGCTGGGTCTGTTTTGGGCGGAAGTCGGCGAACAACAGGGACAGTGGATGTTCGAGAGGAAGATTGTCACGAGGGCAGTTATTTGCTGCGGTGTGGACATGATGATGGGCTGGCGTATGGTTATACTTCAAGTGGTTGTGATCTGGAGTGGAATGGCACCGGTGATTCCCCGCATTGTGTGTTGTCTGGGGATGGATGCGAGTTGGTTGACGATTGTGTGCAAAAAATAGATTCTGCGTATTGGGACGAGTTATCAAAAGCAGATTCAGAAGCCAAGTGTAAAATGTGTAGCGCTTCACAAAGTTGTGGAACGGTTAAATGGGAAAGCAACAGTTGTAATGTGAGAAATGTATCAGAAGGTTGTATGTATAATGTGGAAGATGAGTGTATAGGACGGCCCGAACATCAATGAAAAGTACAATAGGAATTTTAGATATGCTTTTTAAGTCTTTGGCCGGGGCAGTGTTGTCGCTGGTGCTTGTGCTGGGGTCGGCGTATGCCGCCGATGCAACCGGTTGTGATGATCCGAATAATGATATGATTAATGGTGATTTCGCGCTGTGCAGTGTGCATGCCTATAATATATGGGAAACAGAAAATAATCCAGATAACAGGGACCTGATGCGGGAAGTTGTTGCGATGAAAACAACCCTTATTACCCAGCAAATGTACAAGCAATATGAACAAATTGATTCAATGGTGCGCCGCCTTAAAACGCAACTTGAAAAGGCAACATTGAAAAACGATTTCAAATACGCCGGTGCAAGTTCTGATGACGATAGTTCCAGCAGTGGTGGTGACAGGACATCGTTGATTACCGGGGCAGACAATTGTGCGTATAAGGCTGATATAAAGGGCGCGTTGGATTGCTACGAGAAAAACCTGACCCTGTTGCGCAGTTTGTCGAACGATGGCAAGGAAGTGACAAAGCAGATGAAGAAGCTGCTGGTTGATGATTATAATGGTTTGTCCAAATTGCAGGTCGGTGCAAATAACGAGAAATGTTCGCCAGCGCCATCTGATAATGAAAAAAAATGTGATAAGCTTGAGCGTGAAGAAGGTGGCAACAAGAAGACGATGACCAAAAAAGAATTTGAAGCCTGTCTTCCAGCAATGGCGGAATGTTTAAGAAATGCCAAGAGTATGTACGATAGGGCAGAACGCAGCTCTAGCAGTGGAAATTGGAACAGAAACTAAATGGCTTGTTTAAATTTAATTCACCCGCACCCGCGGGTGTTTTTTTTGTGGGCAAGAGGGTAGTGGACAAGAGGTTAGTGTAAGTTGTTAGTGGTGGGGAACATTATCAAAACAAAAACAATTTTTGAAAAAAATTGTCATCCTGCCACTTGATGGCAGGATCCAGGTTTGCGCATCCGCGCACAAATAATAAAGCAACATGACCTGGGTCCTGGGGTCGAGCCCCAGGATGACAAAACACTTTCGTATTTTGTTTTGGTGGTTAGTGAATGAATACTTTAACAAAACAAAAACTTGCAAAAGTTTTTGTCATCCTGAACTTGATTCAGGATCCAGGTATGCGCGCCCGCGCACAAATAATAAAGCACCTATGACCTGGGTCCTGGGGTCAAGCCCCAGGATGACAAAATACATGCGTATTTTGTTTAGGGAAATCGGAATGATGTGTGGTTCTTACTCGTACGACAGGCTGGCCACA
>JAZLDK010000120.1:0-2042 GCA_045614725.1 Candidatus Enterousia sp. | reverse complement strand
TGTACCCGGCATCGTAGGCCATTTCCAGATACCGTTCAATCCAGGTGCGGAACGCGATGATGGCATCATCCGTGCAAACCGCCTCATAGGATATTCCGGCAATCGCCCACATACGGTTGTAATTGTGTTTTTCCTCCGGTGTCATGGCCTATTCCTCCGAATCAATCCAATATTCGCACACGGACACATGGCGACCGTTCCGGTTCGTCACCACGATGCGGCGGCGGTTCGGGGCCTTGCCCGTCATTTTTTCAATGTCCATGATACGGGCGGACAGGCGGGTGATGCCGAACAATTTGATGGCCTGTAAGGATGTAATCGTGTTCCCGGCCAACAGGTAATTGTAAATGGTCATTCGCTGGTCCTCCAACAACATGGATTCGTCCACGGTTTGGGATTTCGGCGGGGCGGGCGTTTCCTTGAATTCCCGGCCCTTGATCATCAGTAATTGCACCTTGTCGCAACGGTTTGCGATCGCACGGGCGTAACCGCCGGGCAATTCGCGGGCCATCTTCCGGATCGCGGACAGGATGGCGATGTTTCGTTCATTGTTCATGTCTTGTGAATGTTAAAAAGGTTATTTCTTGGGTTGTGCGTCCATGATCGTCCGGGTGATCGCGGCCCGGTCCACGGGGTGTTCGTCCTCGTCCGCCTCCCGCAACGCCCGTTCGGCCTCGACCTGTTGGCGGTGGTGTTCCATGCGTTCCAACACCCACGATCCGCGGGGCGGTTCCAGGGCCTTCCGTTCCTGGAATGTGGCGTTGTACTTGACATCGGTTCGGGTGAATTCACGGAAAAACCCCATGAATGTGCGGGCGGTCAGTCCGTAAAATTCGCCGTATTCGCCCATCGAACCGTGATGCATGGCGAACACGATTTCCGGTTGCGTGAAATCGCCAATGACCGGATCGTGGACGATCGCCTCGTCCAACGCCACGGTGTCCACCATCAACATTTTCGCGTCGGGTTTCTGGTGGTTGATGGCGTTGCAATAGATGATTTGTTCCGTCAGCCACGCACGGCGGGCCGGGGCCGGAATGTTGCGGTACCGCGGACAGGTCCGCCGGATGTCCAACAGGGAACGGGCGGAAACGATTTGCGGGAGGTCATTGCTGATCGTCTGGATTGACTGTTCCATAGGTCATTTTCATTTCTTGGATTAAATCGGTATAATAATCGCCCAACGATTGGGGTTTCCGGGGGGGGGGTTGGGGGGTGGGTTGTTTCCGGCGTTTTTTCTCCCAGGTGATGATCGCCGCCCGCCAATCTTTCATCGGGGCGGAACCGACACGCCATCCCTTCGATTCGTAAAATGCGACGAATTCCTCCGGATCAATACCGTTGTTGCGTTCGATGCAATATGCCCGCACCTCGTCCACCGTGGGTTTCACGAACACACGGTGTGATGTATTATTATCCCCCTTTATTTTCCTATTATTATTTTCTACCTCAAATTTTTGAGGGGTGGGTACCTCAATTTTTGGGGGGTTACCCTCCAAATTTTTGGGGGTACCCTCAAATTTTTTGAGGGTGTCCGGATGCACCCGGTAATAGCAGAAAGGGACACCGCCGATCGTTCCGCGTTCCGATTTGACGAGGCCCCGGTCCTCCAGGTCCCGGAGGTATTTCCGGGCGGTGTTCCCGGAACATCCCAACCAGGCCGCGAGGTACGGAACCCCGCCTTTGTACACCCCGGCGTTGGACTGTGAAAATTGGTGAACCAGGGCGAACGCGAACAGGTGTCCGCCCCGGAGTGCCAATTCGTTCACCATCCATCCGTGGAGAATGAAACCGTCGGTATTGTTCAACCTCGTCATTGTCGCGTGTTATTCTTTCCCGCCGCGGGGTTTGGTGAAACGCACGGTGTCGCGTGTCGTGGTGACGAACACATCGGGGGTTTCCGCACCGTCCGGAACGAGGGACACCTTCGCGTCCAATTTCACGGTCACATAGTCCGGGACCCCGGCGGAACGGATCGCCTGTTCCACGGTGTCCATGTACCGGGCGTTCAACAGGTCCGCGTCCACCTTCGTGGTGTTGGA
>JAZLDK010000119.1:0-8114 GCA_045614725.1 Candidatus Enterousia sp. | reverse complement strand
TGTTCGATGCGAACTATGGTTCCCAAGAAACTTTGCAGGGCTATGCAACCAAAGGTACAGTCAAAGACATTCGCGGTGATTTTGCGATGGTTGACGTTGGCCTGAAATCCGAAGGTCGTGTTCCATTAAAAGAATTCGGTGCATCTGTTCCATCTGTTGGCGATATTATCGACGTTTTTGTTGAACGTTATGAATCCCGCGAAGGAACAGCTGTTCTGTCTTATACCAAGGCGCGTGCAGAAAAAGCATGGAAAGAATTGGAAAAGACAGTTGCCGAAGGCGTTGACCCAGAAGGTACAATTATCGATGTTGTTCGCGGTGGTTTCACAGTTGATATCAACGGCGTGTTCGCATTTATGCCTTCATCCCAGGTTGATCACAAACCTATTCGCGATGCAAAATCTTTGATTGGCTTAAAGGACAAATTCCGCGTATTGAAAATGGATGCATTGCGCACAAACGCAATTGTATCTCGTCGCGCAATTCAGTCTGACACAATCGCCGCTGCACAAAAAGAAGCGATGAAAAACATCGAACTGGGTGCGGTTATCGAAGGTACAGTTAAAAACATCACAGATTACGGTGTATTCGTTGATTTGGGCGGCATCGACGGTTTGTTGCATGTCACAGACCTGTCATGGAAACGCGTTAACCACCCACGTGAATTGGTTCATGTTGGCGAAAAGATTAAGGTTAAAGTTATCCAGTTCGACCCTGAAACACATCGTATTTCGTTGGGTGCAAAACAGTTGGAAGAAGACCCATGGGAAACAGCGTCCCGTGCATTCAATGTTGGCGACACAGTATCTGGCAAGGTTTCATCTTTGACAGACTATGGCGCATTCATTGATTTGGGTAACAATATCGAAGGCTTGGTACACATGTCTGAATTGTCTTGGACAAACAAGAACATTCACCCAAGCAAAGTTTTGCAAAACGGTCAGGAAATCAATGTTGTTGTTTTGGGCATCGACCAGGACAAACGTCGCATTTCTTTGGGCTATAAACAACTGCAACCAAATCCTTGGAAACAGTTTGCCGAAACCCACAATGTTGGCGATGTTATCACCGGTCCAATCAAGAACACAACAGAATTTGGTTTGTTCGTTGCTTTGACCCCAGAACTGGACGGTATGGTTCACATTTCCGACCTGTCTTGGAACAAATTGGACGAAGAAGAACTGAAAAAATTCGTTCGTGGCCAAGAAGTGACTGCAAAAATCTTGGATATCAATCCAGAAAAAGAACGCGTCACATTGGGCATCAAACAATTGACCGAAGGCGCAGACAACAATGCCGTATCCTTAAAGAAGGGCGCAGTTGTATGCGGTACAGTTTCCGAAATCACACCTGATGAATTGATTTTGACATTGGCCGGTGATGCACGCGGTGTTATCCGTCGTACAGACCTGTCACGCGAAAAATCAGAACAGGACACAGGCAAATTTAACATTGGCGACAGCGTTGAAGCATCCGTTGTTTCTGTTGAAGACAACACTGTTAAATTGTCCATCCGTGCACTGCAGGTGACATTGGAAAAGCAGGCCGTCAAAGAATTCGCAAACGAAGCCGATTCCGGTTCCGTATTGGGCGATATCTTGGGCGCTGCAATCGAAAACAGCAAAAAATAATTTGTGAATTCACAAATCATTTCACCGTCCGCTTTGCGGACGGTGTTTTTTATGATATAATCACAGATATGAAGAACAAAAATAAAATGATTGTTATAATGGGTGGTCCAGGCACAGGCAAGGGCACCTTTTCACGCATGTTGCATGATTTACGCCCCGAATACACACACATTGAAACGGGCGCAATCCTGCGTGCCCAGCCGGACAATTCCCCAATTCGCCAGATTATTGCTGGTGGCAACCTGATACCAGATGCAATGGTATCAAACCTGATTGCACAACACATTAACCAAACACGGGGCGACATTATATTGGACGGATTCCCACGCACGCTGGCCCAGGCACAATGGCTGATTAATAACTTCGCACAAAATTACGATATACATGTAATATACCTTAATGTGCCGGATTCGATAATGATTCAACGCATTAACAAGCGCAAGGCCGCCGGTTCCAATCGCAAGGACGACAACAGCATCACAACCATCCAACACCGCATAGAAACATTTCATATCACCACCATGCCTGCTATCGAATGGTTGTCCACGCGGGCAGGGAACATAACCTTTTCCGATGTTGATTCCAGCGAAGAAGAATCCGCAAACTTTGCACGAATTCTGCACACACTAAAATGGGATTAAAAAAAACGCCAATTGGCGTTTTTTTTTACTTATTCATAACACCCTTTGCGATTAATTCGCTTGCCACGCCATCTGGGCGCACCCACAATTCATCCGCACTACTTAATTCCGCAATCATTTTATCGCGCTTGGACGGGATAGACAACTGGGTTATCGCATTCAATATATTATCCGCCGTTGCATCACCACCCAACAGTTCCGGATAAACACCACGATTAAGCAAAATGTTCACCAGAGATACCCAGCGAACCTTAACCAACCGTCGACCAATCCATGTGGTCACAGGATTCATTTTATACACAACAACGCTGGGCACATGCAGCATTGCCAGTTCCGCCGAAACGGTCCCACTGGCCGCGATGGCAATATATGCGCGATTATACAGTTCATAACGCATATCGGCCGACACCAGTTCTGGTTGCACCGCCCAATTTTTAACCTGCTGTTCTATATACTGTTTTGTGGTTTCGACGGTTGGGATAACAAACTTATACCCCATATACCCATTTCGTGACAGCATTTCCGTCACCTGACGCATAAGCGGTAACAATTTTTTAACTTCGGACATACGACTGCCCGGGATAAGGGCAATAACCTTATCCTCCGTTTTTTTTCTGGATTTTTTTTGATTCAACAGACCTTCGGCAATTGGATGCCCAACCGCCACCGTATCCAATCCATGCTTAGTAAAATAGGGCACTTCAAAATCAAAAAACGCATACAGTTTATCAAACATACGCGCATATTTTTTTGCGCGCCCCGGCCGCCATGCCCACACTTGCGGTGCAACCACATGATGAAAACGCAGCCCATCCGCAATCAACGCGCGTCCCGCATCACTTTTGCGCAGTTTTTTAATCACACCCTTGGCAAACCCGGGGGAATCAATAGTCAGAACAACATCCGGTTTTTCATCCAGTATCGCCTGAACCGTCTGACGAATACGCGCGGTCAATGTGCGTGCATGTGCCAAAACCTCGACAATTCCCATAACCGCCAAATCCGCCATTGGAAATAAAGACTTTAAACCGGCACGGGCCATATTCTGGCCACCAATTCCAACAAAATCAACATCGGGCATTTGCGCCATAATGCGCCCGCCCAGCACATCGCCGGAAACTTCGCCCGCTATGATAAAAACTTTTTGCTTTTTATTCTGCATTTTTAGATGTACCAATACCGCGCTTAGAGCGATTTTCAATAAAGTCTATTGCATCCATTGCATACTTGTTATTTTTCACTTCCTTGCGCACCTTGGCCAGACGTTCTGTCACGGTTCCTTCTGTGTTGCGGAATACCGCGGAATACACAGAATGAATTGCATGCATATCTTCGTTTGTAAATCCATGGCGCATCAATCCAACACGATTAATGGTTCTGTAAACGGCACGGCTACCATCATATATCGCATATGGCAACACATCATTCCCCACGCCCGACATACCACCGATAAACGCATTACGCCCAATACGCGCAAACTGCAAAACCATGGTACCACCCGACAGAATCGCAAAATCTTCGATTTCCACATGACCTGCAACCTGAACCAGATTGGACATAACGACACTGTTGCCAACCTTGCAATCATGTCCCACATGCGCATTAACCATAATCTGGCAATCATCACCAATAACCGTCCCATCGGACGCAGGCGTTCCCGAATGAATTGTCGCATATTCACGAATTCTGCAACGCTTACCTATGCGCAAACCGGTCATAGTGGCCTCGTCCTGCCATTTAAGGTCCTGACTCATCACGCCAAGTACGGCAAATGGATACACAATAGAATCATCACCAATGGAAGTCTTGCCATCAATTACAACATGGGATACCAACTCAACCCGGTCCCCCAGAACAACATTTGGACCAATAACGCAATATGGGCCAATTTTACAGTCCGCCCCCAATTGGGCACCTTCATGAATAATCGCAGTTGGATGTATCGCCATAATAATTCTCGCTTTTTTTCATTAATTAACGATAAAAATAATACATTATAACGATACCGATTGGTATTAAATAAATATAACAAATTATAACAAACGCTTGGTTTCAGCCCACCATCTGTCACACGGATTCTGTACCCAGTAAATAATCCCCAGCGCACTTATCACAGGCATAACGGTTATTACACCAAAAACGAACAGCATTCCCGCATACATTTTATGTACCAGCGCACCTGGAATCCTATCAGCATGCCACACGGACAACGCCATCATGGCACCAACCATCGCCATCACACCGATATAGACAGGCACGGCCTCGGTCAATAAAAACAGCGCCCCTCCCAGCAAGGACAAACAACGCGCCAACCACTTTAACTTAACATATGCACTGTTGCGGATTTTAGCGCGCGGATTGACATTATTCAGCACCAACGCCCCAACGGCACACCCACCAAACATCAGCAACGCCAGCAGATGAAACACCGTCAAATTCCCCAGTTGCCCAAACCTAAAAAATTCCGGTTGCATCAACATGACAATAACAACCATCGACAAAATCAATACAGTCCCCGCCACCGGCCGCATAGACGAACGCGCAAACCGCCCCAGCAGCCAACCGCATGCCAGTGCCCCAATCTGTAATAATGGTCCCCACCATGCATGAATGTCACTAAACCCAAGCGCCAAAACAACCAACACCGCCATTATGTAATACCACTTGTTCCGACACGGGTTCATCACACGCATATAAGACCCCACAAACAAAGACATTAAAAACACAATCGCTGCCATAACCAAGGGCAGGGACGACAACCCATCACGCAACACCGCCCAATTACCCGCAAACATCACCAACCATGCAAAGCTTAACACCACGGTCCACCAGGCACTGCGCCACAGCATATCCTTATTCGTCCACCCCAGACGCGCCACAACCACATCCGCACACAAATACACCATTGCAAACAAAGGCAACGCCAACACACCCCACCACAAAAACGCAGGGGCATATAATGCCGCATTATTAAACGCACTAATTGCACTTTGCACAACAAACACATCTTCTAACATAAACTTGCCTTTTGATTTCTATAGGCTATTATAAATACCAATGAGCACAAAACAAGAAATTTTTACCCTTTGTGGCGGTCGTGTAAACATGCGCCGTGGCCAATACAACCCAACATCCGATGCGGTGTGGCTGGCGGCGTTTGCACCAACCGACTGTTCCACCGTACTGGATGTTGGCATCGGCAGTGGCGGTGTATCTTTGTGCATGCATCATCACAACCCAGATGCACAAATAACGGGTATTGATATTTCATCGTCTATGCTGGACATGGCGCGCGACAATGCATCACTTAATGACACAGAATTAGAACTTATCAATGCCGACATTTGTCAGTGGCGCACCACACGAACCTTTGATTTGGTTATTACCAATCCACCGTATTTTCAGGGCACGCCCGCCCGACACAACGCACACCACAACGCAGACCTTGAAACATGGATTAAGCGGTGTGTGGCCCGCGTTCGCCCAATGGGAACTTTCTGTATGATTACAGATGCCGCCACAGTATCAACCGCCATACATGCGATGCACCAAGCGCGCCTGGGGGATATTAACATATTGCCATTATTTGGCGCAAAACAAACTGCAGAACGCGTTCTGTTAAGCGGTCGCTTGGGCACACGCGGTATATCAAGAATCATGTCACCACTTTCCATGAACTTTGACCCAGTTTTGCGCGATGGCTTGACTATTAGGAATGCTTTGTCTAAAATATCCCAGATATGATTAATTTTATAACACGATATTTTACATCCCTGTGGGCGTTTATTACATCGCCATTTCGTGCCATATGGCGCGTTATTGTGCGTTTCTTTCCGCCCCGTGAATTTACCGTGATGGACACACCACGTGGCAATGTTTACACATATAGCCAAAGCAGTTTCTGGCGTTTTACCAAGTTCTGTGGAAAAATTGGATTAATCCTGTGGGCAACATGGTCAACCTATGTATTCGTGTATCATCGTCCATTGTTGCAAAAACGCACCCAGCAACTGGAAGAAGCACGCGCCACCCACACCCGTCAAATGAGTGATTTGGCCACATACCTGACCAAGTACAATGCGCTGGCACGTGAACTTAATGTAATTGATGACAAGGTTTTAAATTCCAAAAAACTGACCGATACCGAAAAAGAAAAACTGATGAACAGCCGTGTCAAGACCTGGGGCGAATTGGACTTTTTGCGCACACGCCTGACCGAAATGTTCAGCAACGAAGAATTCTTGCCGGAATACACAAAATTATCCGAACTGTCCGCGGAATATGAATTAACCCGCGCGGAAAACGAAGAACTGAAAAAGCGAAACTCACAAATGGTCGAATCCATGCTGACCATCGCCGAAGCGGACAACCAAATCGTCGACATGGTTTCCAAGTTAACCAAGGACAACACAACCGACCTGCACAGCGCAATCAAGAAAATAAACAGCACAATCGTCACATTGGGCCTGACCGAAAAGACACTTATCCGCAACGCGAACAAGTATTCCAGCCCACTTGTTGGTGCGGCATTTTCACCTATTGAATTCGACAAAGAACTGGATGAAAAATACCAGAAATTGGCCGACGGTCTGGAACGCTGGAACGGACTTAAACGCCTGAACGATATTTTACCACTGGGCAAACCTGTAAAATCACGCATCACATCCAACTATGGCACGCGCAATGACCCATTTACCGGCAAACCCAAGAAGCACCGTGGCATCGATTTTGCGGGTAAAATTGGCACAGAACTAATGGCGGTTGCACCTGGGCGCGTGGTATCGGCGGGCGAACGCGTCGGATACGGCACAACGGTTGAAATAGACCACGGATTGGGCTTTACAACATTGTATGCGCACCTGTCACACATTAATGTATCGCGTGGTGATTGGGTTCGCCCGGGCACGGTTATTGGTTTGGCTGGGTCATCCGGCCGTTCAACTGGCCCACACCTGCATTATGAAATTCGGTACAAAGGCGCACCCTTTGACCCAACAAAATTTGTAAAGGAAGAATAAAATGTTGGCATTTACAAACTCTAGCGAAAAACAGTCCCCAACCGTAATCGGTGCTGGTTGCGAATTGACCGGCGACATAAAAACCGATCACACTGTCCAGATTCACGGCAAAATCACCGGCAATGTCACCGCCGAAACGGTTGTTATTGGTCGTGGCGGACATGTTATTGGCGAACTGAACGCCAACACACTGTTTTTACACGGCGCACTGGATGGCCCGGCCAAGGTCAATGTGGCAAATATTTTTAGCGCGGCCCAGATGACCGGAACCCTGTCGTATCACACATTGAATATCACAGGCAACACCGGACTGGAATGCAAACTTGAAAAAAGAAAGGAAAAGAAAAAATGAACAAAACAGTATCCAAAGTTTATATCGCGGCCGACCATCGCGGGGTAGGGCTTAAATTATACCTGATTGAAATGTTGGCGGCGGCGGGCTATATGGTTGTAAACCTGGGGGTGGATGACCCGAACACACCGGCCGACTTCCCAGATGTTGCGGCAACCATGGCCGATGCAATTGCGGACGACACAAACGCCCGTGGCATATTAATTTGCGGCACAGGGGCGGGCATTATGATTGCCGCCAACCGTTATCGCCACCTGCGTGCATCGCGTTGCAGCACCCCAAATCAGGCGCGCGACGACCGATTCCACGATGACATCAATGTACTGGCACTGGCCGCGGACGATATTGATATCGAAGTCGCATTTTTGACCGCCCAGGCATTTTTGGAAAGCCCATTTGATAATATCGAACGCCGCATCCGCCGAATTGAAAAAATTTCGTAATAAAAAAATCCGCCAATTGGCGGATTTTT
>JAZLDK010000118.1:0-13301 GCA_045614725.1 Candidatus Enterousia sp. | reverse complement strand
TCCCAACCGGCCCGCAATGGCGTTGTATATCGCGTTAATGTAATCCGGTTCGTGGTGCTTCGAATAATCCGCTTCGATAAAGTAATGGTCGCCGCCGTTCTTTGGCTTGCACGGGCGTTCGGTCATTGATTCAACCATTGCGCACAATTCGGAATCCCACGATGTCAATTTCTCTTTCCAATACTCCATATTACTTTTTCTTGTTTTCAATTAACCATTTTGCAATATGCGTCAGACTATCGGCAATATCCATAAGAATTAACAAACCGATAATGACCGAAACTATTATAAACGCTTTCATAATCCGGGTGTGTTATTCCTTTAATCGTTTTTGTATGATGTCCCAACCCTCTTTGCCGATGGCCATATTACGCGGGTATTCTGTTATGTCGCCTTTGGGAACCACGACGGCATAAAATCCCAATTGTCCGTTTACCGGCATTTCAACCACACGGCGCGGGTTGCGCATCATCCATCCGAAACCGGTTGACGGGCGTTCATTTTCGGGAATACAGGTGTTTTCCCAATCCTGTTGCGTGAAATCTTCAACGCGTTTCACGTCGTACAACTCTACCAATCCGCACGTTACGCCGGACAGACGGCCCGGCATTTGCGGGTTCTTTGATGAACAAACCAACACGTCGCCCCGGTAATTGGTGTTTTTGGTCCGAACCTCAATACTTTTTTCGGCGTGGTATTCGCCTTGGTCGTCCCGGTACACAACATTCGTCAGCAAATCGGCGTATGGTTGTTTTACGCTTAATCCCCGGTATTGGTCGTGCAATTCGGGGTTGTATTCTTTTTTGTCTAACTGCATAATTGTTCAAATCGGTTTATGATTTCTATTTCCCAAGTCCAACCCAATTTATTTTTGATGGTCTTTATTTTGTTTCTTCCATACAATAATGTTGCGTGGTCAATTCCCAACGCCTTTGAAACCTTGGTTGACGGGTAGCCGGATTCCATCAGTTTCGCACCGATGGCCCAACGGCAAACCGGTAATGGATATTTGCGTTTTCCGCTTAATATATCATCCCGTGTTTGTTCGCTTGCCGTGACCATTCGGTTTATTAGTGTATCGAATAATTCGTTAAAGTCCATAATTAAAATGGCACATCGCCTGTTTCGGGTTGTGGGGCCGGGGCCCGTTCGGGTTTCTTGCCGCCCAACAATTCCATTTCTTCAATGATGATTTCGGTAATGTATCGTTTTTGCCCGGCGTTATCTTCATAATCGCGGGTGCGGATTTTACCGACAATCAACAACGGCGTTCCTTTTTTAACGTATTGTTCACAAACACCGGCCAACCCGGGTTGTTTAGCAACGCAATTGTGCCAATCTGTGACATCCGGGATTTGGCGGCCGTCTTTGGTTGTGTATCCGCGTTCGGTCGTGGCCAATGTGAATTGTGCAACCTTACCGCCATTTTCGAAATTCGTTATTGTCGGGTCGGCCCCGACGTTACCTTTTAGAATTACTTTATTCATTGGTTTTCGCTTTATTGATTAAAAATTCCATTATTTCGTTGAATTCTTCATCCGACGCGTTTTTGGCCTTTTGAAAATATATTACCGGATGAATCGCGTTTCCGATTCTTTTGTATAGGCCCGGACGTTTGGTTAATGATGTGCAATATATCAATTCCATTGTTTCGTTGTTATTCGTCAAATTTCGCGCCTTGCAACAGATATTCGCGTTTCAAATCGGACCAACCGGCCGCATCGTTCAATTGTTTGCGGTCCCCGTCGTTCACGAATTCGACCCACGTTCCGCCGACCGTGGACGCACGCAACAGACGTACCAAATGATTTTCAAAGAACCGACGATATTTGAAATACTGACAATCCGGGTTCAGTTCCAACACCCTTTTGGTATCCTTGGGGTGTGCCACCTTTGGGGCCTTTGCCAATTTCTTAAAGTTGGCGTTGGTAAAATCCTTACGGATGGAACGCCGTACAATATCATCAAACCTTTTCATTTTGGTATTCCTGTATCAATCGTTCGTTGGTGTACTCTGTTATTCCGAATATCCGCATATTCTGACGCGTGGGCCGGTGTTCATATCGGTTGTGGCATTCAAAACACAACACCGTTACGTTGCGCGGGTCAAAAGCCATATTGGGATATGCGCCACGGCTCAAATTGTGGGATATATACACGGCCGAATATTCCTTTAACGGCTTCATACATTCGGAACAGACGTGCGGCGAATGTTGCCAACACCAACGGTAAAATCTTTCGTTTTCTTCCGGTGTGTGTCCGGTCCCGAACAATTCCCGTTGAATTGATACCCGCAAGCGGTGTTCCATTACAAAACGCCGGTCGTTCAACGGTTCGAATCCTTGCGTTCTGCAATAGTCATAATCCGCCCGGGTATCAATCGCAATCGGTTCCATTTATTCGTCGCCGTTATCCTGTTGTTCGTCGTTGTCCGGTTGGTCGCCAAACAATGACAATTGCGCCTGTTTTCCGTTGAATATGAATTGGTAAACCTCGGATTGGATTGCCTTTGCGATGGTTTCCAATTCTTCTTCAAATCCGAACGAAATATTGGCCAACTTTATGCACGGGGTGTTAATACAGGTTTTAAGGCCATTGGGGGTTTCGAATACGGATGTGATAACCACGCCGATTTTATCCCCGGTTCCGGCCCAAGTCACGCCGCGCACGCTTATTTTCGAAATCAGTTCGTCAGCGTATGAACGGGCCTTGGCCAACTTTGATTCCGGCAATTTGAAATCGTCAGATTCCAACATTGACAGAAACGATGTAATGTTGAATACGCGGCCGACCACTTGGCGCAAATCCTTGAACAAACCTTGCAAATCCGGGTGTATATCGCGGCTTATTGTGGCTTGGTAATCGGTTATGGTCATTTCGCCGCCGATTTCTTCCGTAACTTGGTATGTGGCTTGCAAACCACCATCGGGCAACAACTTAACCTTTGACAAATTGAACTTTTCTTCGCTTGGCTTTTTGATTGTTTCTTCCATAATTAATTTGATTTCTTGTTTTCCGGTTCCGCCGGTATCGGGGTTAATACGCCAACGGCGATTTCAACCAATTTGTTAATATCTTCGACGATGGCCAATTTAGCCGGGTTCGCCTTTTCCTTTTGTTTGTGCGCCAACCAATTCTTTGTGTATTCCAAATAAAACGTTGGGGTGTTGTGGAATGTGATTGTTTCTTGTTTCTTTTGTGCCATATCTTTATGAATTAAATGTTACGTCAACCAATAGCGGTTCGGACGACCACATTATTTCCGGGAACCAATCATTGGGTAATTCGTGGAATTTATCGTATGGGTCGTTTGTGTACCAATACCCATTTTGACGATTGCGTTTCGGCAACTTATCGTATATGTACAAATTGCCGTTTTTATCCCGGGCAACATATCCGTTGATGGTGTATTCCATATCAAAATTCGGTTTCGTTCAACAATTGGGTTTCAATTTCACTTATTTTTGGCGAATTTTCGATTTGCGGGCATTTCTCGGTTGCGCCGGGAGTTAGTACACGTTCGGGTATTTCGTGCGATTGTGGGGCAATTCCGCCCGCCGGGTAATGTATTTCCGGTTGCGCGGCCGCCAATTTCTTTGCGTTATCGGCCGCAATCTTTGCGCAATTGGTCAAATGCTCGGTAATTGCCTTGGCCTGTTCTGTTTCTTCATCCGGATATTCTTTGATTTTCAGTTCAACCAATCCGTTCTTTATCAGAACAGGCAAACAACGGCGCAATGCCTTTACATCTTCGAACGCATCGTGCGCCGGGTATGATTCGCCCGGGAAACATCTTGAATACAATTCTTCCAACTTGGGTAATTTCATCCGGCCGTTGGCCATCCTTGCGTCAACCCATTTCATCGTGGAACGACAAGTATCAATCCGTTTGCCTTTGTACAACGCATCTTCAACTCTGTTGGCATTGTAATATTCTTGGCCAAGTTCACGCAAAATATTGGCTTTGATAATTGATGTATCAAAGTAAATGTTGTGGCCGCAAACCAATGGGGATTCCAAACAATCTTCGATGAACTTATCAATAACGTATGCGAACGGTTCGCCCTCTTTTAACGCACGTTCCATCGTGATTCCGTGGACGTCTGTTGCTTCTTGGGGAATTTCCCAACCATCCGGGCGGATGATATGGGATTCGGCCTTAAACTGATTTATCCACGCAAGTTGTACGACGTGCGGAAATTCCATATAATCCGTAAACCATTGTAATTTGCGGTCCGGCAATCCTGTTGTTTCGGTATCGAATACCAATATATCGTCGAATGTCATATCAAATTGTTTTTGGGTCCTCAATATAAACGGATAATTCTTCCGCACCGAATTGTTTTAACCATTCCAAGAAATCCGACATTTGGTTTTTGTCGAATTCGCGTGCTTCCGTGATTTCGGCGCACGTTCCCAACACCCGTTCGGTCGTATCGCCCGGGTACATCGCAACCAACCATTTGTCGGTGTTCTTTTCAGTATTCCGGATTCCCTGTTGTTCGTACAACGCGGCGGTAATAGTGGGTACAATGTAGTTGTAATAATACGCGGTTTGGGCCGCCGTTGAATGATGGGGCGCGGCTTCAAACCTTACCGTTACACGTTCGCCCGGATGGGATGCAAACCACGCATTCAATCGGTCCATCGGCAAACGTAATTTGCCGTCTTTTCCAATGGTCCCGGATTCGCTTATTTTGTCCGCTTTCATAATTCAATGCTTTTATCAAGTTTACAGGCAATCAACCCGTGTTGAAATTCGTGTACATAACCAATACAACTTTCCAAATAAAGAAAATCGGTTGTATGGGTTGAATCACCATTTTTAATTGCAATCCAAAACAAACCGGGTTTGGATGTACATAAGGTTACATCCACCAAATCGTTTTTATATCTGTATTCCCGACAAATAGTATATTGAAATGCATTCTTTTTCAATATTTCCCCTGTAATGGGAACCGGGGTAATTTCATCCGGCAACGCCATAATAATACAACCGTTTGAATTCTTCAAATACAAATGGTTATCTTCAATTCCATTTACTTTGTGTGGCTTTCCTTTATAGGAAACCCAATCGTCAATCATCAGTTCGGTTAAATTCATATCAATTGGCCTTTTTCTTGGGTAACAATTCGGATTCCAATTCCGGGAATTCATCAACGACATATTGCGCCACGGTCAATGCGTATGCCTGTCCGCAAATCTGTTCAATATACAGTCGTTGGGCGGCGGGCAACAAACAACGCTTTGCGAATATCTGTATGTAATAGAACGCCAAATCGTCCGTGGTCAGATTGCGCAAATGGTCTATCGGATGGGCGGGTATCTTCATACCTTTTGCGCCACCGGCTTTGCGCATTGCTTCATACGATTTGCGTATGGCTTCGCGGTCCTCTCTTTGGGCCGTCCAATACGCCGCCAAATTGTCGTGGAACCGGTCGGTTTTTATGACATCTTCGACGGTCATATTTTGCAACGCCTTACATTGCTTTATCTTTTCTTGCAAATCCTGTTTCATATCCTGTATATTTAACCCCACCCCGGACAGGGACGCACAAACCGACAAATGGATTAAACAAATGCCGTGTCCGGGGCGTGGGTCTGTTTTACTTTTCGGTGTATTCTTCAACCATCATTTCAGTTTGGCCGCGTTGTACCTGTTCGATGAATCCTTGAAACCCGTTGCGTTTTGCAATATCAATGATTGTTTCCAAACGCTTTGCGCCCAATGATTCGCCGCGTGCGATGCGGAACACCTTTACTTTGGGATTTGATGCGATAATCAGTTTGGCGGCAATTTCCATTGTCTGTGAATCGGAAACTTTGCCCGGGACGAATGGAACACCATTCAATACCAAACCATCTTCATTGAATGACAATCCGGCAATCGGCAATTCGGCGTTCTTTATCAGTTCGGCGCGTTCGTCGGATAGTTCGTTTATCTGTTGGTCCATCCCGTCGGCCTTGGCCTTTATATCGTCGTATTGCTTTTTCTTTTCGGCGTACTGACCTACTAACGCGGCGCGTTTGTTGTAGGTTTCCGCGTTGGCCAACATTTCCGGGATATTGGATTTTTCCGGGTTGTTTTCTTCATACGTTTTCAACCAATTTTCGGCATTGGCCTTGCGGGTCTGAATGTCGTTAACCTCTGCATCCAACGCGTCCATATCTTCATCGAATTTGGCGTGCGCCGCATCCATTGCGGTTCGGTATGCTTCTTGCGCTTCTTTCAACGCCTGTTCCGCATCAGCAATGGCGGAATTGTGCGCGTCTGATATGGCCTTTTTGCGGTCCGGGATGGCGGCCAATTGGTCGGTTCTCTGTTGTAACGCGGCGCGTACCGTCTTGGCCTTTTCAATCAACGCGGCGTTGGTCTGTTGCTTTTGCAACAAATCGGTTACATCAATGGAATCTTTGTATTCTTCCGGGTTAAAATCCATACGGGCGCGGCTTTCATTCATCAGCGTTTCGAATGTCTTAACGTCGCGGTTCACGCCGGTACGTTCGGATTTCAGTTCGGCCACCTGTTTATCAATGGATTCGATGCGTTCGCGCACATCCGGGGCCAACAGGGATTTAACAACCGCTATTTGTTTGCGGCGGCCGTCGGCCGTTTCGGACCAACGGGAAAATTCCACGGCGTCGAAATCTTGGTATCCGAATATGCGTTGCAACATTGATACGTTGGTTGTCTGCATTCCGGTTGACGCCTGTTTGATGGTCAGCGTGCCACGCGGGTTGTTCTCTGTGAATGACAATGAAACGTCGAATTCTTCGCCATCATCGCCAACCACCATTTTGGCGAAACCCTTGGATGCACCGTTGCGTAATACATCGTCGCGTTCGCCTGTCAGTAATGCGCCGATTGCCTTTAACAACGTGGATTTACCCAATTCGTTGTCGCCTGTAATGAAATACACGTTACCGTTGAATTCGGCGTTGAACTCTTTGATTACTTGAAAGTTCAAAAGTTCCAATTTCTTGATGTACATATTTCCTGTATTTTGAATTTGTTTTGCCCGGGAATCGGCCCGGTCCGGGTTTGTAGTCGGTGCGGGAATCGAACCCGCATTCCGGGAATGAAAATCCCGTGTCCTAACCGTTAGACTAACCGGCCAATCTGTTCGTGGCCTTTCCGGGAATCGAACCCGGACACCATAATGGTACGAATGTTTGAGATTCGCGCGTCTGCCAATTTCGCCAAAAAGCCATTTGATGCGCCGCCGGGATTCGAACCCGGAATACATCATCCAAAGTGATGTGTGTTACCGTTACACCACGGCGCAATGTATTATTTATTTATTTCGTCGGAAAGACAACGCAACAGGAATTCCAATCTTCCGCATCTGTTCCAAACCTCGCGGTTGCGTAAATCGTCAATTTCGGCCCTCATTTTCTCGATATGGTAACCATAACCCATTTCGCATTCCTTGCCGAATTGTATCATTTCGGAAATAGCAACGATTTCGTTTGATTTAATACCGCTAATTGTCCATTCGCCGTTTTTGTTCTGCTTTGCTTTCATATCGCTTTATCTTTATCCGGGAACCGGCCCGGTCCGTTAAATTCACATCTGAATCCGAATGCAAATATAAGTGTATTTTTTTAATTGCAATAACTTTTGATTATTTTTTTTCGGAAAATTGCAAAATTTTTTGCGGGTCACTAATTTCCGGATACCAATTGACGGTTCCGTTAGCCAACGCCCGGGCAAACGCTTTGTCCGTTTCTTTATGTTGGCCCAATTCGAACCACCATTTATGTTTGGCACGCTTGCACATTATGCGATAACCGCCCAATATCTTTTTGACGTATGCATCAACCATTGTCAACAGGTAGTTTTTTAAGTTCTTCAATTAGTATGTATTTAGAATCCCACACGGCGCAACGAACCAAACGCGGGTCACGGTCTATTGTTCTTTTATCATCCGGGATTACAATTGCATCCGATGGGAACTTGTATCCGGCTTTGCATTTGCGCCATTTCAATTCCATATTGTTTATATGATTGAATGTTTATATTCCATTTTATCTTGGGTAAACGTGACACAATCCCGGGAATACCACGAATTCCAATCGCCGTAATATCCGTTCGGGAAATGGTGTTCAACCTTTAATACTTTATGCGGCCTTTTATTGTCCCACCAAAACGATTTTGAAAAACTATCTTCGGCCGCTTGTTCTGTCGTGTAATATCCGTTACGCGGATGGAACCACCAATCGCCGTTGTCGTGTTGCTCAACAAATATGTATTTGCGTTTGCGGCGTTCCTGTTTAATCTTTGCATCGGCTTCTATTTCCGCGCCTGTCAGACAACGGCAACCCATTGGGCCGTTTCGCCAATCTTCTTTTCCCATATCGCCCGGTATTTAATCAAACAATGATGGAACGGGATTCAATAACCGCCCGTTCAGTTCGTCCAACTCTTTTTCCATCTGTCTTGACAGATTCAACGCGGATGGGTCTTTGAAACGGAACCATCGGTTTTGATTGTGGCGTAATGTTGCCACGAAACGCACATATTCCGCCGCCTGTTCCGGGGTTATGGCGTCAATCTTTATAATCTTGGGTAATTCCATAATCAAAATAATTTGTATTGTTCTTTTTGGGGCAAATTGGCCTTAACCCATTGCGGTTCGTTGACAACCACCCAACGGCCAAAATGCATTATCAACAACGCGTCAGAATTCCACAATGTAACCTTGGTTTGCGGGTATAGTTCGGCGGCCTTTTCCGCATAACGTCTTTTGCGTTCGTTCTTTTCTTCTGATTGGCCGCGCACCCTCAATTTCAGTTTGGTTTGCCACGTCATTGGATGGGTCAATACATACGGGATACCGGATGTTTCGATAATGGCTTTAAGGTGTTCAAAATTGGCCATCAACTTTTGTATCCTGTACATCTTTCCCATATTGGGTTTGCCGTCCGGCATTATTTCTACATCATCCGGGCGCACGGATAGTTTTTCCAAAAAGACGATGGGTTTGTAGGTGGCCGCGTAATATTGCAAGAAATCGGCCAATTCGGTTACGTCTTTTGGCATTTTGACAACTTTGGGATGGTCGCCCGGGATGAACACGGCGATTCCGCCGTTGGCCCCGGGGTCAATCCCAATCACGCAATTAATGTTTATCGCCTTTTCCATCTTTTTCGTATCGGTTACAAATGTTACTCGTTTTTTCTCTTAAATAATCGCCCGGTACGATGATATACGCATCCGGGCAAACGCCCCAATTATCGTGTCGGTGCTTACACGTTGTGCAAATCAACATCATTCAAACTTTATATGTTCGGACAAAACCACGCCGTCGGCAACCATCTTTTCGAATGTCTTGCACAATGCGCCGCGTCGCGCCGTTTCAAATGCCCGTGCCTGTATTTCTTTATCGTCTGTTCCCTTTTCTTTCAAATGACGAACGTCGTACATCTGATAATTTACCGTTAATTCCCGGATTTTCTTTTGCAGTTCTGATTGCAATATTTCATCAGTAACCACGATGTCTGTTGCCATTCCGGTATCGGCCAATATGTCGTAAAACAACATTTCCTTTATCGCTGATATTTCCGGCATTTTGCGGTTTACCTTGAAATATCCGTATGCGTCAATCAGATTTTGCCGCAATTCGTTCATTGCGCCGCGCACCTTGGATTCGTCAACAGGTGTGGGCGTGGCGTCATACGCTTTTTTCAAGACGTTGGCGCGTTGCTTTTCGTATGCGTTCAAAACCTTACAAATGTATTCGGCGTTGAAACTCTGATAATGGCCCCGGTTGGCGGTCCCGTCTGACCGTTTGGGTAAGAATTCATCCAATGCACCGGTTATGCACATTTCAAACGCCAACCGGAAATCGCGCAATGTCAATCCGCCGTAATGTCGTTTCAAGATTTCCACGATGCGAACACATAAATAACTCATTTCGGCGTTGTCCGTGGTTCTGTATCCCACATCTTTTGCAATGAACTTGACGGCCTTGGCCAACTCAATCGCCAATTCGCCATCTTCATATTCCATTATGGTTTTCGCCGTGGTCGCAAGAAACACCGAACGTTCGGCCGGTCCCAATACGGCCATTATTTCCGGATTGGCGGCCATCGTGCGGCGCACGCTGACGGCCGTTTGTGGCTTGTAAACTGCAATTCCTGTTTCCATTATTCCGACATCATTTTAAGATATTCCATTGCGTCCGGGTCAATAGTCCCGGTGTTGTTCAATTTATGTAATTTGCCGCTTTCCATATCCTTACGCATAAAGTTACGGGCCGTTGCAATCCAATCACGTTTCTTTGCGCCTTTACTTGCGGACCAATCCGAAACAACGTGATAATAATAAACGATGTCAACACCGTTAAATTCCGGCGAATTAAATTCGGCCGCAAACAACTTATAATCTGCATATTTTGAATTCTCAAATATACATAAATTTTCCGATGTACGACGCGGACGGGTAACGGTTATTGGTTCGAATTCGGGTTGACCGTCAAACAAACCGCCATCGGCGGGTATATTATTTCTATCAATAGATTTATCAATATTATTATTATTAGTTGCTGATTCAGTAACACCCCCCGTTGCTATTTCAGCAACGCCCCTGTTATCGTTTTGGCAACGCCCCGTTGCTGATTCAGCAACACCACCAACGCGGTTTGCCATATAATGACAGAATTTGACGCCGGAAACATATATTTCGTGTTTGTCTATCAATCCGCGTTCAATCAACCTGTCAATTATCTTTTTGGCGTTCTGTTTGGTCACGTTTAATGCGCTTGCAATATACGTCAAAGAACCTTTGAATTCGGTTTCTTTATCTTGCGTGAATCCATATACCAATGAATAACACAATAGTTCATTGCCGGATAACCCCAATTCCACAACCGCAAATCCGGGAACGGTAATCCAATTTTCAACCTTGAATTTATTTGTTTCCATACTCATAATTCAATGCCAAAATGGGATTCCAAAAATTGTTTTGCGTCAATCGCTTGTTCGGGAAAAATACCCCCCCTATTCGCATTACATATTCTTCGGTTGACCGACAGAATAAGCGGTAAAAGAAACCATTATATGCGCTTCCATTCAAGAATTTTGGGAATTTATTTTCTTTGTTCGCATCCAAATATTTTTGGTATGCTTTGATATGTACTTTAAGCAACTTGGGGTATTTCTCATAATCAGATAAACCGATGTCGTGTTTTAACGGGCAACCGATGCATCCCAAACGGCGTTCAACGTGAAAATTACCGGATTCGTCATAATACACCGGGGCGCATTTGATATTGCGCATTTTGATAAATTGTTCCACGTCTGCATCGGTCCATTCAAGAATTGGAAAATACACCCTTACTTTTTCTTTGTTGGGATAAACGCGGCATTCTTCCGGTTCGGTATAACGCTTTGCGCGTTTGATTGATTCGGAACGGCGGATACCTTGTATTGCTCGGTCATAAACTTTGTATTCTTTCAAATCGGAACAACAGAAACGGCGAAACCTTGACGGCATACCCTTTGTTTCTAATAGACGGGAAAACGTGGTTTTGGGTTCAAATATTGTTACGCCTTTTTCCTTGCAATGTTTGATGGTTCCGGGCGGGTCAATGGTCGTATTCTTGTATATGGCTTCAAATGGAATTCCGGCCATCTTTGCCAACTCCAATATTACGTCCGAATCCTTGCCGCCCGAATACGACAATTCAATTGGTCCATCCTGTGGGATGGATTGCAACAATTTGATTGCTAATTCTATTTTTCTATTCAAGTCCATATCAAAAAGAAATTCCCGGTAAATGGGCCGCGACGCACCAAATACCGGGAATCTTTTGCCACAATGTGGCGTTATATCCTATCCGTTGGTCGCGGTCAACGTTGTTATGTCGGTGCAAATATAGATATTATTTACATTCGGGAAACAAAATCGGATTATTTTTTATCAGTTCGTCCAATTCGTTTTTGGCCTGTTCCGCCCTATCGTATGCACCCGGGTTGAATAGACGCACACGGGGTTGTTTGTTGGCAATTTCTTTCAGTTCGGCGGCCCGGCGGTATGGCTCAATCCAATATCTTTTGATGCGGATTTGTTCGCCGTACCTGTTGAAAACTTGCAATCTTTCCCGGCTGATTGGGACACCGATATTTTCCAATTCACTCATTCGGGCCGATAATCGGTAAATACCCAAATCGTTCAACGCTTCCAAACTTGTTATCTTTTGGCCTGTTCTGAAAAAGGCCATTAAACGTTTCTTTTGGGATTCGGTTGCGGATACGTTTTCGTTGTTGTTCATAATCATTCGTCTTTATGTGTTAGTAATAGGGATAAATTTTCGGTGGGGTGCATCGCATCCCGGATTTCGCCGCATCTGTTGTAATTGGCGATACAGGTTACAACCGGGTAACGGGAATTGTCGCCCGGCTTATTGCTTTTGGCGAATTGTACTGACAAATCGAATACCGTATTGGTAACGGTTCCGTACATCGTTTGTACTGCATCGAACGAATTGCGAATGTTCTTGACGCTTGACGCCTTACCCTTGGTTGCGAATTGCCAAACACCAACCACACCCCGGACGGCCGGGATGATTACGCGCATTGTCAATGTCACGTCCCAATTTTCCGAACCGCGTTTCGTCGGATTCTTTGCCGTAATCTGTTCCATTATTTCCGGATAATCGTTGATGGAAAACGGCGCGTATTTCTTGCCGTCCCAAACCTCGAATGTCTGACCGTCGCCACGGGCAACCAACGCACCCGCGTTGTCCCTGTATTCGTATTGTTCGCGGCATACCTTTTCGGGGTCGTCGTCCGGGAATATAACTTGAATCGTTTGCGGCTTTTCGCCTAACGCTTGCGTAAACAACGCCGCGTATTTGCCCGTCGGTATAAAGTAATCCACGGATACCGGGTATTCCTTTCCGCTTTGGCTTTTCTGTTTCATTCCGATATGCAAACGGCCGATTTCCGGTAATTCCAACATCGAACCGTTTGCATCGTTTCTAATAATTCGTCCGCCCATAATCACATTTCAATATCTGAATTCAACAAATCTGTCTTTGCCGCCATCGGTTCCGGGTCTGATTTCGGTAAATTTTCCGCGTTTTGCCCTGTATTCGATTTTCTTTCGTCTGACGTGGGTTTGGACGGGCGCGAACTTTTCGTGGCTCTGACGGCCTTATTTGGGGCCGAATCCGGCGCGTTGTCTGATTCTTTGGATTCCGGGACGTTTGCCGCCTGTTCCGGGGTGTCTTTTTTATCCTGTTTGGTCTTTATCAGTTCGGCCAATGACAGATTCAACAAATTATCCTCAATCTTGC
>JAZLDK010000117.1:0-20024 GCA_045614725.1 Candidatus Enterousia sp. | reverse complement strand
TTTGTTTCCAGGTCGGATCATTCTCTTCAATCTTGACCATTTTATCCCCTGCAACCATATACCGCTCGACCAACGGATTATTATAAGGCGAAACAATTGTTTCCTTCACCCAAGTTCGCTTTGCTCGATCTATTGATTTTTGCAATTCTTTCCCTGTCGTCACTGTTTCTAAACCAAAATCACCAACGAATGGATTTCTTGGACTGCTTTTATAAACACTTACAACCCCAACCAAATGTCCATTTACCTGGGGGTGATGACTCAAGTCCATTGTCTCTCCTGCGACTTGTATTTTGCCTGCTATAGAATTGCTGGCATACCCTATAACATACCTGGGGTCAGATGTTGCATATGCTATTCCTGTACGCCCTGGGCGCCAAGTAGGTGTCGCATACGAAGATGCCGGATCGCCAGTTGCAGAAGTATGTCCACGGAACAGATATTTTCCCTGATTTTCTGGCAAAGAATATTTACGAATAAAACTATCGGCATCTATAACATTTTTGCCATGTAATTTATTCTCTATTAGATGCGTAACAAAGTTTGCTTTTGGAACTTCATCAATCTTTCCAAGTGCAGGATTAATTTGAGCATATGTCGCCGGCTTAATCACACCCGAAAATTTTACATTATGAGCCGCCAAATATCGCATTAGTGTTTCTATATTTTTTCGCGCTGACCCAGGCGAATAAAACGGGGTTATAAGCTCTATAATGCCACGATGTTGTCTTATCATGTAATCTGACGGGCTGTTGCCGACAGTTAGACCCGCATGCTGTAGCAGTTTTGTTAATTCCTCTTTGGACAAAGATTCTATACTTTGAAAAAACGCAACAGGTTCTTTCAACCCTTGCATATTTAGGGTCACAGGAATTTGTTTTCGTAATTCCTTGCGCGACAAGTGGCCTTGCCCATATGCATGCATAAAATCCACAACCGCTTGATGCATTTGTTCACTAAGACCGTCATGAAGCCGTTGCTGTTTCATCAGGTTGACCTGCTCGACTTTTAATCGCGATTCCAATGAAGACAACTGTTCACTTAACCCCCTTATGTCGGCGGACATGCCATTAAGCCTTTGAGTGATATGCGCGTTCAATGCGGCAGGGTCATCCACCCCCAACCCGGACAACATTTCACGCGTTTGGGAATATAATTTTCCAAATTCTGCCACGCGTTTTTTTGCCTTGAACAACTTGTCCATCATTCCCATTCCGCGTTGCATTAAACTTAACAGATATTTTTCATTCCCAAAAGACAGCTCTACCTTGTCTTTATCTTTGGCGGGCAGCATTTCCTGAATTTTTTCAATATTGCTTTCTATTTGCGGTTTCAGTTCCGAGACTTTATTAACATAATTTAGTTTTTGCACCTCTTTATCCGATATCTGTGTTTTTATTTGTTCAATTGATTCCTGAATATCTTTAATATTCTGTTCAAGTTTTTCGATTTCCAAATCCTGGGGATAATTTTTATTGTGTTGTGCAACCAAATCCGCAACATATTGTTCGGGATCAAGTTCCGGATCACGCAACGCAGGATGATTAATCCTAGTATTGTTTTTCAATAAATCTTGAAGTTTTTCTGAATCTAGAGTTAACATTTTCCTGCCTTTCCCTGACATGTTCATAATACCATATAATAAAAACACTTGCAAGACCCAGGGAAACCGTATAATATAAGTCAAGTTCTGGATGTGTAGCTCAGCTGGTTAGAGCGCTTCGTTCACATCGAAGAGGTCGTTGGTTCGAGTCCAATCACATCCACCAGTATTAAAAATCCCGCATTTTGCGGGATTGTTTTTTTAGATATGCTCGTCCGATACATGTTCGGGTTGATAAATCTCGACATCGCGTGTCATCGCAAAGAACTTGTCTGTGCGGCGCTGGGCCATTTCATCAACAGGAATCTGTTGCAATTCTGTGATGTGTTTCGCAACCGAATTTGCCAACAATTCCATTGTCGTTTGCCAGTCTGTATGCGCACCACCGGCGGGTTCGGGGATAACCTCGTCCACGACATTAAGGTTCGCCATATCACGTGCGGTCAATTTCATTGCCTTGGCCGCGGTTGCCTTGAACTTGTTATCCTTCCACAAAATACTGGCACAGGATTCCGGCGCAATAACAGAATAAATCGCGTTTTCCAACATCAAGACACGGTCCGCAGTGCCAATCGCAATCGCACCGCCGGAACCACCCTGCCCGACATTCACGGCAACATATGGGGTATTAATCCCCAGACCAACCGCCATAGATTCCGCGACCGCCTGGGATTGACCGCGCTCTTCGCCTTCGCGACCCGCAAATGCGCCCGCCGTATCAAACAAAGATATCAGTGGCAGATTAAACTTTTCAGCCAATCGCATCATACGCTGAGCCTTGCGATAGCCGTCCGGGTTTGGCATACCAAAGCGATGCTTCTGGCGGGTTTCAATTGTGCGACCCTGTTCCTGGCCGATTATAACGGCCGGAATACCACGCCAAAAACCAATACCAGAACCCATTGCGGCATCTTCGGCATATAATCTGTCGCCGGCCAGATATGTCCATTCATCAACAATGCCGTTAATATAGTCCAAAAAGTGTGGACGATTTTCATGGCGCGCCAATAACACCTTGTCATAGGCTTCGTTTTCACCCATGCCACGCAATTTTTTTGATGTATCGTGTTGTGGGGTTGTGGCACTTATCTGTTTTGGGGCGCGTTCCTGCTTGGTCAAAACGGCCAGAATCTTGGCCAATGTTGCTGGCAGGTCCGGACGCGGCACAACCATATCGACCATGCCATGCTCGTACAAATAATCCGCAGTCTGGAAATTAGACGGCAATTTTTCACGAATATTCTGTTCAATAACGCGACGACCCGCAAAGCCAATACGTGCACCCTTTTCCGCGATATGAATGTCGCCCAACATTGCAAAGGAAGCCGTCACACCACCAAAGGTTGGGTCGGTCAACAAAACGATATATGGAATCCGGTTCGCGTGCAGACGATTAACCGCCGCAGTTGTGCGCGCCATTTGCATCAGTGATAAAATATTTTCCTGCATACGGGCACCGCCACTGGATGTCACCATGATAAATGGACGCTTGGTTTCAATCGCGTGTTCCATCGCGGCAATAATCGCATCACCCGCAGCGCGCCCCATGGAACCCATCATAAACAAACCGTTCAACACACATACGGTTGACGGGATACCACCAATCGTACCATCCGCCGATGATACCGCATCAAAGCAACCCGTTTCTTCGCGGGCGGCGGACAGGCGATCACGATATGCCAATCTGTCTTCGAATTCCAATGGGTCATCGGACACGGTTGGGGGTGTTAACTTTTCCCATGTATTATCATCAAACAACAGGTCAAAACGCTGCTTTGGGGTCATGATAAATGCACGACCACAGCGCGGACATATATAATGATTTTCTTTATAATCCTTGGAATACACCAAACGACCGCAGGATTCGCACTTAATCCACATAAGGCGACGAACGCGATCATAGCGTTCACGATTGCGGTTTTTTATCCCAGATGTTTTACCAAACAACATATATTATCCATTCATCTTTTTGGTTAATTCACGACTTGGTTTGAACAATATCGTAGTACTGGCAGGCAGTGGCATAGGCTGGCCCGTGCATGGGTTGTATCCTATCTTGGTTGCGCGGGCGCGTGGTTGGAATGTGCCGAAACCACGAACCTCGATTCTGTCGCCGTTGGCGACCGCTTCTATCATATGATTGGACACCGTGTCCAAGATTGCCGCCGCATCAGATGCGCGCATGTGTTTGAATCGTACCTGCATAGACCTTACAATATCTGACCGTTTCATGTTTTTTCATCCTTTATCTTGCCTTCTATTATTTACATCTTAACACATTTTATCAAGAATAAAGTTTTTTATATGCGGAAAAGGTTCCTGTGCCTGAAATCCCGCCGTTGTGATATCATCCGTGGTATAAAAGGAGAGAGACCAATGACCAGTTTATTCAATCAATGCGCAAATGGAGAGCATATGCTTAGCGAAAATATGCCGCTTATTGGGGATATCGCGCCTGCTTTTCGCGCAACAACGACCAATGGCGATATAGTCTTTCCGGATGACTTTTCCGGTAAATGGGTGGTGTTCTTTTCGCATCCATCGGATTTTACGCCCGTGTGCACATCGGAATTTATAGTCTTTCAAGAAACACTGAATGAATTCAAAAATATGAATACGGAATTGCTGGGCCTGTCGATTGGCAGTATTCCATCGCATCTGGCGTGGATTCGCGCAATCCAAGAAATCAGTAATGTGGAAATTACTTTTCCAATTATCGCGGATGTGAATATGGCAATCGCACGCAAATACGGAATGATTGCGCCGGCCGTATCAAATACACATGCCGTGCGTGCCGTATTTATCATAGACCCCAGCGGGACTATTCGCGCAATACTGTATTACCCAGCAATACTGGGCCGATGCATTGATGAAATCAAACGCGCAGTTCTTGGGTTGCAAACCGCCGACAAATTCGGTGTTTCGATACCGGCCGACTGGACGGCGGGACGCGATGTTCTGGTTAATGCGCCAGCAACCGCAGATGCACTTAGAAAAACAGATAACAAAAGCCCTTGGTTTTTGACGTACAAAAAACTGCCCGAGAGTGAAATCTATGCAAAAATCTATAAAAAACAAAACGGCAACAAATAAAAATGTGTGGTTCTGGTTCAGAATACCAGCGGAAAATCGCGTATATCCAACGGCACCCCGTCACGATCAGGGTCCCACTGGTACTGGGACATGATAACGGTCTTGTCCGGATTAAATTTTACGCCTTCGGATTTAAGGGTGCGATATTGTTCGGCCGCAAAACCACAACACAACGAACCGTCTTTGAATACCACACGGTGCCACGGCAGGTGCCATGATGCCTTGTTATTTGACGCGTATCCAACAAAACGCGCGCAACGCGGACGACCAATCATATTTGCAATTTGGCCAAATGTAGCAACCCGCCCCGCGGGAATGCGGGCGACAATATCATAAACCTGATCGTTGAATGTTTTTGGCATGTTAACATGCTAAAATGCCGACTTAAAAAAGTCAAATATTTGGTCTTGCAAAATAATCCCATGCTGTATATAATGACCCGCACAGGAGCAGTGGCAGAGTGGTTGAATGCGCACGACTCGAAATCGTGTATAGGGGCAACTCTATCAAGGGTTCAAATCCCTTCTGCTCCGCCAGGAATAATTAAAACCGCCGATTGGCGGTTTTTTTATACTTCAAAGTTATAATTCTTGATCGAACGCACAATCGCAGCAACCAATTTATCCTGATGCGATGCGGTTTTTAATAATTTTTCTTCTGATGCATTCGACAAATGTCCCAATTCCAATAACGCCCCCGGCACGGTCGAGCGCAATACCGCGAACGGCGCATGACGAACATCGGGGCCCGGTTGCTGGGTAATTGATGACTTCTTGAAAGATTTGGCACAACCGTTGGCGTATTCTTCACTCATTTCCGCGACGGCATGTTGTTGCAACGAAGACAAAGCAATACGGATATTTTCTTCGAATTCTGTAAAACCTTCGACCCCGATTTTATCGGCGGCGTTTTCAGCCTCGGCTAATTTTTTAGCCTCTTCGTCCGATGCTTTTTCGGACAGTGTATAGATAGAGAATCCCTTCATTGCGCGACTTGGGTTTGCGTTCGCATGCAGTGATATAAACAGGTCCGCCTTGCGCTTCTCGGCGATTTCTGCGCGTTCCGCCAATTTCAAATAGCGATCATCACCGCGTGTCAGGTATGTTTTGAACCCATTGGCATCCAATTTTGTTTTTAACTTTTTAGCCACAGACAGGACGATATCTTTTTCGCGTGTTCCGCCCTTGCCTATGCAGCCAGGATCCTTGCCCCCGTGGCCAGCATCAACAACAATAATATACTTGCGCGCGGCGGTGATTGCCGTTGTTGTTGCCGCCGAAGATGTTGTATAAGAAGCCGTCGCACCCGATGCGCCCGCGACAAAATCCAGCACCAATCGATAATCGTTGTCACCGTTTGGTTCAAGAATCATAATCTGGGACTTTGGAATTTGAGCGATTGATTTTTTCAAGTCGGCCGTAATCTTTAATGTATCGCCACTTTGTGTTTGGGTTATTGATTTTACCAATCCGCCCGCATTCAGTTTTGCCGATACACCGTTATTGGCGGATGTGTTTGCCAATGTTATGACCAACTGGTTTGGTAAATACGATAAATTATATGATGGGCGGGTTGCAGTTTCGATAACAAGACGGGTTTTGTTCCCGGGCTGAACCCCTGTACGCATACTGCGTAAAGAGTTGCGCGCCGCGAAAGCCACGCGTGGCAAAGCCGCCGCTGTCAACACCCCGAAACCGGTAATCTTTAATAATACGCGTCTGCTGATTTTCATGATAAAAATTATATCAAATTCTGTGACTTTGTTCAAGTCCATTTGCCCGCAAAAAAATCCCGCACTGCGGGATTTTGTTTATTGGCTTACACAATTTGCAAATGCCTGGGCAACAAATGACCGCTCGCTGGGGGTCATGTTGCTGACCGGTATCATATAACAACGCGCACTGTCGCGGATAACAAAAACCTTGGTTCCACGGATATACGCCGTTTTCATATCGTCAATCTGAGCACTGGTCAGAAATGCATTTGGTGTCATAGCATCCTGGGTCATGGCCGCCTGAACAACCTGATATGCGGCATCATAGTTATATAATTCAGAACGGGATGAAACCTCCATAAACATGTCCCAATTAGCATACGGATTTTCCACCTGTTGGGTATTAGTGGTTGGCACCTTGGAACCAACCGCCAGCGCTGCAATCGTTTGTAATGCACTGGGATCATTATCGGTTGGATGAGACACCATGTTCATCTGCATATTATCACCACATGCCAAGTTCATGCGATTCGTATAACTGGCCAAAACGGAATCAACAGCGGCACGCCAATCGCTGCCCTTGGAATTCATATCCAACGACACAATCTTTTCAGCCCATCCCCAAATATTGGCACCAACAGTACCAGCATTCGCAAAGCGTGTGACCATTTCGGCACTGCCCCCTGGAACACCCGCACCACACGCATCGGTTAAGTGAGTTTTTAACATACTGTCCGTTTCATTACCGTATGCCAATGCAACCGTATGACATGCCATGGCCGCTTCTAATTCACGACGGCGTGATAAGCACAAATCCGAACTTGAACGCGACAACTGGTCCGCCATATTCATCATGGACAGATATGATGTCATTTCCTGTTGAATATACTGTGGGCACAGGCGTGCAGCCGTATTCAAACCACCAGTTGCGACATGTGTGTTTGTATTATATTGTGGCAACAATATATCCGTATCGCGTTGCAGGCACAATAACGCATAGTTGTATAGTTCATTCGGTGATGCATACGAACACTTGGTTGATGTGACCCCAGGAACAACGGTCGTATCACCACAGTATTCGGCAAAACATTCAAACAATTTCTGGCGACATGCGGTATCAACATCCAACTGGGTCACCATATAGTATGTATTGCGCTGATTGGCCTTGTACGCCTGGGCCAGACCGGCATTACCGCGCAAATTTGTACCCGCGGTTGTATTTGTGACCAGCGACACCCCGCGCGAAGAATTGCCCGCACCAACGGTGCCCGCCGACACCGCGACCGCAGAATTACCCAACAAACACGTGCCCAACACGCCAAATATACCAAGAAAATGTTTCATAAAAATCCCTCTCGTTAATCGGATTTTAACATATTTGAAAAAAAAAGGCAAACATTCATTTGCTTTATTAAATGCGCTTTGTTATTATTTGGTATCATGATTATGACAAATGAAATCTTTTCACAAATTGATAACGACATTTCTGCCGTAAGGGGGTTTCTTTGACCCGGACAAGTTAAAAGCCGAAATTGAGAAACTAAATGTTCTGGTTAATGACGAAAACTTATGGAACAACCCTGATAACGCGCGGACGGTCTTACAAAAAAAATCTAGCCTTGAAAAATCGTTAAATGAATTGCTTGGGCTGGAAGAAGAATATAAAAACCTGTGCGATTTATACGAAATCGCCCCAGAAGATGCCGAAGTAATCGCGGCAATCGAAAATCTGGCACACAGGGCGCATAATGCAAAATTCATCACCCTGTTTCGTGAACCCGCCGATGGCAGTGGCGCATTCCTGTTCATTCAGGCCGGTGCCGGCGGAACCGAGGCACAAGACTGGGCCCAGATGCTGTCGCGGATGTATGCGCGCTGGGCGGAACGACATGGTTTTGTTTGCGAAGTTATCGAAGAACACGAAGGCGATACGGCCGGAATCAAGAATATAACATACCGCATATCTGGCGAACGCGCATATGGATGGCTTAAAAACGAAATTGGCGTTCACAGATTGGTGCGCATATCGCCCTTTAATGCAAATGGCAAGCGCCAAACCAGTTTCGCATCCGTTGATGTGTGGCCCGATATTGATGACAATATTGAAATAGAAATTAACGACAAAGATTTGCGCATCGACACGTATCGCTCATCCGGTGCGGGTGGACAGCATGTTAATAAAACCGACAGCGCGGTTCGTATTACACACATTCCGACCAATACCGTTGTCACATGTCAAAATGAACGCAGCCAGATTCAAAACCGTGAAATGGCAATGAAGATGTTGCGCAGCAAACTGTATGAACTTGAAATGCAAAAGCGCGCCGAAGAAGAAGACAGCGCACGTGCCGCACAAAAGAAAATCGAATGGGGCAGCCAGATACGAAACTATGTCCTGTATCCATATCAACTGGTTAAAGACGTCCGCACAAATGTGGAAAAGACGGATTCGGCGGCGGTTCTTGATGGCGACCTTGATGAATTTATGTTGGCCGCCCTGCAAAGAAATGCCTAGCGCTTGACTTTTTGCTTTTTTATCCTAGAATGATCACCCCATGCAAGATAATTACGAAGATTTTTATCGGCACATAATAAAAGTTGCCTATCCAGAAGCAACCGACATTCGTCACCCAACAGTGCGTGGCGGTGTTTGTCCTGTGTTTTTGGCGGATATAAACAAAAGCACCAAGGTGTTTAAGTTTAACACGTGTAAAATTGCATGTCGCAATCGTACAATCAGCAACCTGTTGGGCGACCATGATATCAATGTGCCACAAACAACCGTTTGCGCATACAACAGCGAATGGTTTGAACGATACGACTATTGTCCGGACAAAACACTGTTTGAATATATCCAGGCAGATACACTGACAAAACAACAAATCGAAAATGTTTACAAGCAGGCGTTGGATAAACAGGCGCAAATGTCTGAAATCAAACCAATTATGTTTGGTCCAAACCCGTTGTTGGAATACCCCGATGTATTTGCGGCCAGCATGCGACAAAAACTAAGCCCATGGCTGGTGGACTTCTATGCCTATTTTGTCCGCATTTTGGCAACGCGTGGTGATATGCGCTTGATGCATAACGATATAAACCCTAAAAACCTTTTGATAACACCAAATGCGCAGTTGACCAAGATGCTGGATTTAGACTCGGTTGCGACCGCCAATGAAAGCTTTGCGCTTTTGATGGCGCTGCGCCACTATCCGCTTGATAACCAACCGGAAATGATAGAATACTATCAGGATAAAACCGGTCGCAAAGTTAACGAAAAGGCAATTATGCATGGCATCAAGATTTTAGATACTTTACGCAATGCCCGCCGTGAACTTGATGTGCATTTTATCCATACAAAATAAATACATATCAAGCGCACTTGCTTTTGGGCATAAAAGCATCTATAATATCGGGTGCCGTGCCCATAGCACAACTGGATAATGCGCCACCCTCCGAAGGTGGAGATTGTGGGTTCGAATCCCGCTGGGCACGCCAAAATTAAACCGCCATTATGGCGGTGTTTATTTTTATCGACTGATTGGTAATTTTTCCGGCATTGGTGCGCCCGCGACTTCATTTGCATAACAATTTGGCAGGTGGCCGATATCTATGGCCTGATACCCCATGGCGGCCAAATCATATGCAAATACGGTTGCCGCTGGGCCGCACGCAATCAAGAATAAGTAATCACGCGGATATTTCTTGGCCGCGGTCATAATTCTGTCATATTCTTCAAATGCGTTCCGTGGTCCGATATCAATATGATAATGCTTTTTTATATTTGAAAATATTTCCGGTGTAATTTCAAAGCGACCCACTGAAGAATAAATAAACACAACCGTGCGACCGTCCCAGATTTTGCGATATTCCGGTATGCCTGTGACCAAAAAATCCGAATTTCTGGATATGTTCGCATTGGCATAGGTATCGCGCAGGCGCATCATCGACAGCACGCGTGGATAGCGTGTAAAATATTCGCGAAAGAATCCGACCGTGGTCGGGCGTGGCGGTATACCAACCAAACACTTACCATTTGGCGAACTTAGAATTTCCTGCATGCGCTTTTTAAGTTCCGGGGAATTATCCTGATAGCAAATCTTCTTTTTGCCAAGCGCAAGATTAAATTCGCCGTCGCCTAATCGCGCCAATGATGCCCCACCCTGCAACAGTTTAATCGTATCAGGTATCGACAACACATTTGGATATGGAAAAGGCTTGGAATACAAATATTTTTCACGCATGGCGCGACGGCCCGCACCAGACGGACAAAACAACGAAGCCAGCAATGATACAGGTTTCCAAAAATACCTTAGCATAAAAATCTGAATATTCATTCCAAATCCCCTTGTTAGTAATTGTTCACAACCATGTTGTAATATTTGCGGTATGTTTCAAATGTAAAGAAGCGTTTTATCGTCATATCCCATGGCTTAATCTTGCCCGCATAGTGTAGCATTACCGGCGCGCGCATCTGGCGAAACTCGGTCGCGTTCATGGTTTTTAAGAAACTGTATCCGCCACCAACAATCGCATTGAATTTGCGCGACATAGGCTTGATACGATTTTTACATATGGTGTTCAGCATATCTTGGTCGGGATAGCGGGTCTGGTGTGTTTCGGCCCACTCTATCATTTTTGGATAGATGTTATCGCGACGGAACTGGGCGATATTCATGACCAGAAATCCGCTGTTGATATAGGTTGGACTGTCAAAGCACCCCGCCAACAAATTCGTTCCGATATCAAAATCGTTCGCTTCGCGCAGGTCGCGCACAAACAGCGTATCGACATCGGCATAGATTATGCGGTCCACCGTTTCCGGCAACATCTTGGGCAACATACAGCGCCACCATATCGCATGCGACCAGCGCCCACAGTGCGCACCATCGTAATCATGATTTGGCCCCAGGAAAATTATATTGCCGTTTGTGTATCGATTGGCGATAAATTTCTTAATCTTGGATTGGTGTGTTTTGGTGATATCGGTCACGCAATAAATATCGTATGTACATGCGGGCGAATTTTCCAACAGCGAAGATATCGCCGTCAGCGCCAGCGGTATATACTTTTCATTAAAGCAAAATGCAACATTAATTTTCCGATTGTACGGCACAGCGTTCGGCGTATAGTTAAACCGCGGGAAAGTTGCCCACGACACAAAGTTCTTTTTTGCGACCTTGGTCGGGATGAATAAATCAACCAAGTGCAGGAATCCACGTTTGATTTTAAAGTAAAATACAGCCAATTTTTCCATATCTTGCCCCCGTGTTCAGTAAAAAAAACAAAGACCACACAAAAACGGTGGTCGGGGAGTTAAGAAAATCATACGAAAGAATGACCCTGTTGGTCTTTGGGGGTGCCCCCTGTTGTATAACCAACAGCCCCCCGACACTGCGGGGAGCGCGACGACCCACAAACACATGGCCGTCACACATGCGGATTCCGGCGCCAACACAGCACCGCTTTCGTAAGGGATTTCTTATGTCCCCGATATCCGTTCCCACGGATATCATTACTATCGTACAGGAATGGTTTCCCAAAGGCAACTGTTTTTAGCGATTGATTTTGGTTGTATTTTATCGCGTTTTATGGTATAATACCTGGCACCAAGGCAACGCATTCGCGTGCCTTTTTTTTATTCAAACAATTGGTGACATAAACTTTCATGAACAAAAATATAAAAAGGATAAAAAATGTCACGACAAGTACAATTACGCCGCGGCACAGCGGACGAACACAAGAACTTTACGGGCGCGGCGGGCGAAATCACAATAGACACCACGACCAACACCATACGCGTGCACGACGGCGAAACGGTGGGCGGCACGCCCCTGGCCCGCGCAAGCGATATGCCAGTCCCCAAGGATTTTTGCAATGCCGCCATGCCCGGCAATTATATTATCGATTTATTTGTTGAGGCACCGGACACATTATATACAGCACCCGCCGACGGATATGTATATTTAGTTGTTTCTGCAACAGCTCCTAATAACTATGCCAGAATTTTGGCAAACGGCTTTGGTTTGGAGCAACGCACAGTTGCTACGGACAACTGGTTACGCATAATGATGCCCATACAAGCTGGGGCAACTTATCGTCTGGAATATTCTTCGGATGCGATTGTAAAATATTTTAAGTTTATTTATTGTCAAAGTGCACAGTAAAAAAATCCCCTGCAAGGGGATTTTTTTTCATTTTTTCTTCTTAGCAATTTTTTTTAACTCTGCTAACTCTGATCTTAACACTACAAGTTCGCACCTAATCTTTTCTATTTCGCTTTTTTGCAATTTTATTTTATCTAAAACATAACGTCTAGAGTGCGATTTAATAATTTTTTTCCAATGTTTAACCACATGCAAATCCTGCATATGATTAAACCATCGTCTTAAAACTTTTTTACGCTTCTTAAATGCTGTTTTTCTTTGTATTTTACGATACTTTCTCCAGAAAAGACATTTTTTGGAGTTCCAAGGCTTCCAATACCCAGAGAAATGAATTATGAAAGGATTCTTAAACCCATCTAACATTTCTTTATTGTCTCCTATGTGCTCTCTACGATGTACACAACAACAATATTTCCACTCCAGTCGCTTATAGTTTTCTACGAACACCATATTCATTACATCCAAATCTGGACAAACCAGTTTATCAGCCCATTTCTTTGTGAGGTCAACTAATTTTTGTGTAATGTTATTTTCGCGCCAATATTTACAGTCAATAATTATGTTGCCGTTTGCAAAATATTGATGACTCATTGGAATATCGAATAATTCCTTTCTGTAAGTATGATTATACTTCCCTGTATGATCTTGACCGGATTCTTCTGACACAGCTGCTAAACCATATCCATTAAGATCAATATTGTAATAGTCCTGTATATCACCGCAAAACAAAACATCGACATCCGAATAGATAACCTTATCGTAATCTTTACAGATTTCTGGAATAAAATAACGACAAAACACCGCCTGATTAAAGCGCTCTATTTTTGGGAATCGTTGCAAATCAAATTTTGACATATCTACAAAAGTCAAATGAAAGTTTGTAAATTTTTGTAAGGATTTTTTTATTTTATTCTTACTACGATCTGATATTTTGTCTGCTAGCACAAATATATCCACAAATGCCCGGGTATTTTGCAACACAGAGTATAACGATACAGCGGCAGGTTGGGCATAATTTTCATCTGCTGCTACAACTAAGGGGATCACCCCATAAGTTAATCTTCTAAGCTTTCGAAACGTTTCATTAGAGGCAATCTTGTCTCCCCATTTGACATACATTTTTTCTATATGTTTTGTCAATATTTCCTTTCCATTATCTATCGTATTAAGTCCGTCCTTACTCTTACTAATCTGATAAGCCATCGATGCAAGTGCCATTATATCTACTGCGTATTGTAATCGTTTAGGCGCTTTTTTATATAGCACATTTTCTTTCATGTAATCATAGGCCTTTAATGACTCCGATAGTGCAAAACTGTCGATATGCGTTACCGATGACATGTTGTCACGTCTGTAAAACATATAGTTTTTGTTAACAAAATCGAATCTCGGTCTACATATTGCGCACAGACTACCAAAAGCAGCATCTTCAGAAACCCTAACTCCTTCAGGAAACTCCAGCTTATGCTCTCGTATAAAATCAGTTCTATATATTTTATTCCAGCATGCAAGCAGGAAATATATAATAAGATCTTCTTGCTTGATTTTTTTACCTTTAAATCGATTAAAAACACCTTTTAAGAAGCTTTCAGAGCAATTTTCTTCAGTATAATCCCAGTGACCGAACATTAGTATATCTAGTCTATGTTTCCTTATAATTGGCAATAAGTCTAGATATAGTTTTTCATCAATAAAATCGTCCGAATCAATAAAATGAATATATTTTGCTTGTGCTTTATTTACACCGAAATTCCTTGCCGCTGAAACGCCTTTGTTTTGTTGTTTAAATATTTTAACACGCGGATCTTTTGAAGCGTATTTTTGCAAAATAGTCCAAGAATTATCTGTTGAGCCGTCATCAATACAAATAACTTCTAAATTAACCTTCCGTTGTTTTAATACACTATCCAAACACTGTTTTAAATATTTTTCAACATTATATACTGGTATGATAATAGATATTTCAGGTTCAAATAGCCGATTAAATACTTCGTTGCTTAAAACTTTCTTGGCTGTTTTCACATCATCGATTATATCTTGTGGTAAAGCATGCATAAATTCATAGCTAATATTGCGTTTCAGCTGTTTATATAACGCATCTTTAAACATATCATACACATCGTACTGTTTTAATAAAAATTCTATCTTAGATATCGCAACAAAAAGACATCTTATATTTTTTCCACGATTTGCGGATATGTTTGTTGTTGTATTAACTCGATAGTTAACAAAGGGTTTGTTTATAATGCTTATCGTATTCGCCAAGCTTAATGCCACCCAAACACATGTAATATCATTACAAGATGTCATGCCTTCAAATCTAAGGCCTTTTTCTAAAAATAATTCTCGTCTAAAAATCTTCGTCCATGCAGCAGGATTAATGCTCCCATATAAGCTATTAGTAAAATGACATGGTTTAAATGGGCTCTTTCTTAAATATTTATGTTTAATTTTATATTTATATGTGAATCTGTTTTCCTGTGCATCAAAACAATTGTACTCACACACCACGATATCGGATTTGTCTTTTTTGGCTTTGGCATACATTTGATTCAGCATATCGATTTCAAACCAGTCATCAGAATCCAGAAAAGACAGATATTCACCGCGCGCCACCGCCAGTCCAGCATTTCGCGCCACGCCCGCATGCATATTTTTCTGACTTAATATTGTCACACGATTGTCCTGTTTGGCATAATCTTTCAAGATTTCCATTGAACTGTCGGTCGAACCGTCGTCAACGCAAATAACCTCGATTTCCTGTAATGTTTGCCCCAATACACTGTCCAGACATTGCTTCAGATATTTTTCCACATTATAAACGGGAATGATAACAGATACCTTGGGCGTATAGTCGATTTTGTTTTGCACAACAACCGTGGCGACCGTTGGTGCATCCCCCATTGCATTTTGTACCTGAATTTCTTGTGCTGCCTTGCGTGCCGTCATGCTAATTTCCCTATTTTTATAAAGTTAAACAGATAGATTGAATTATTCTTAACCATCACCAGTGGTATTTTTTCAAACAAACAATACTTTGTTTTGGTTATGCCGTATTGTTTCCGCTTGATTATCGGCAGAAACCCAAACAGCCATATGCGTGTCACGGTTTCGTATGTCATTTCGAACAGTTTTCTGGCCACTGCATCCGAATGTGTCAGATGACTAATAATGGCGTTTCGTACAATATTGGCGTTTTCCGTCTGGGTTTTATGCGCCACAACCGATACATTTGTGTCATGTATTCTATATCTAAGCATTACAATCGGCAGGTTGTGCACCGGCGTATGCTTTACAACATGGGCCCAGAATTCAAAATCTTCGGCGTATGGAAAATTCGGATTGTACTTTATATTGTTATCACGCAATACCGATGCGCGCAGCATCGCGGTCGGATGCGACATAGGCGCACCCAACGCCAACATATCCAGCAAACTAACGCGCAGCGGATATTGGCGCACCCATGGTTTGTCGAATGCGCCAAAGCATTCGTGCCATCCGCCAACAACACCAACATCTGGATTGTCATCCAAATACTTAACTTCGATTTCAAACCTGTCCGACATCGCGATATCATCGCTGTCCATTCGTGCGATGTATTCCCCGCGACACAGTTCCAACCCCTGGTTCAGGCACGACACCAACCCGCGATTTTGCGTATTATCGATGAATATTATTCTGCTGTCCTGTGCGGCGTATTTTTTAATAACATCGGCGGTATCATCCGTACTGCCGTCATTTACAATTATGAATTCAAAGTCCGAAAAGGTCTGGTTCAGTATACTTTCTATTGCCTCGGCTATATATTTACCAGAATTATACGCAGACATTAAAACCGATACTTTTGGCATTTCGACCTCTCGTAATTATTATCGGGTGGGGTTCAAACAATTGGTGACTTAGAAACTCCAATTCTGGCGGTCTTGCGATGCGCCACACCCACCCGTTCGTGTTTTGGGAACCAAAAAGATAAAGAAAAAACCACCAAAGCCTTGGCGGTCGGGAAGTTAAGACTATCATACAGCAATATGACATCGACGGCTTTTGGAAAAAATCCTGTTGTATGGCCGGCGACTTCCCGACCATTTGGTCGAGAAAAAAAGGCGCACATGCGCCGCAAATACTTGCGGATTACGACGCACCGCGCCGTTGCTGTAAAGACCGTCTTACTGGTCCCGAACTCTATCCCTAGGGTTCATGGGGTATATTATGTTATATTTTTGCCGATTGCAAGGCATAAATTTCTTGCCCAGGGGCGCGGGTTGGTCTAGACTAAGCACAAAGGATTATAGGAAATGTTTCGCAACCTGATTATTTTGGCGCTTGTCGCCGGTACGCTGGGCGCATGCAACAGTGTATATATGAAACCCAATAGTTTGGAACGCAACTCGGTCGTGTATGCCGATCGTGGTGGGCACTCGATGCTTCATAATATAAAGCAACAAATGGAAAATCGAGGATTTGATATCGTGGTCGGTAAAGCAAAATCCGCGGAAGATATCGGCGATGCTTCAAGCAGTATAAAAATCGACAAAAGCGTTGTTCCAAATAATGCCAAATATATAATCAAGATTTCTGAAAACGAAGAAAAGTTCCGCCCCATTTGGTGTGCGCTGAACGGATTCTGGTGGTGGAATTTTAGCGTATCAATTGCGGACCAACACAACGGGCAAGAAATTCTTAGTTGGCGCGGTCGTGGGTGCGCGAACAGTTCACTTAGAAAACTAAATGCGATTTTGGATAAAATGGAACAATAAAAAAATCCCCCAAACGGGGGATTTTTTATTTAGTCGTCGATTACACTGTATTCACAGAAACCTTCGTTCGTGTCACAACGCGATGTTGTGCCTTCGCTGATGAAGTAGCCCCGTTCGTGCAAGCATGCAGGACATACGGATGGGGCCTCGGTCCCAATGTGCCACATGCCACAGTTTGTGCAACGCCACATAACAATTTTGTCCTGTTTGAACAAGGTGCCGTTTTCAATTGCTTCGACCAATGCACGGAAGCGAGATTCGTGATAACGTTCCGCATAACCAATGTTCTTTAAGATTTCAGCAATTGCTGGAAAGCCTTCTTGGGCAGCAATCTGGGCGAATTTAGGATACATTTCTGTGTTTTCTTCGTGTTCGCCATAGGCCGCGGCCTGTAAATTTTCCAATGTTGTGCCGATTTTGCCCGCAGGGAATGATGCGGTGATTTCCAAATCGCCACCTTCCAAGAATTTGAACAAGCGGGATGCGTGTTCTTTTTCCTGTTCCGCGGTTTCTAAAAAGATTTTGGAAATTGCCTGATAGCCTTCCTTCTTCGCGGCGGATGCGTAAAATGTATAACGATTACGCGCCTGGGATTCGCCGGCGAATGCAATTAACAGATTCTTTTCTGTTTGGGTGCCTTTCAATGATACCATTGTGTACTTCTCCTTCTGTTATTATGTTCGTATGGAAATTCTAGCAGAGAAAGTACTAAAAATCAAAAATTTATTTTTGGTGGGCGTTTTTCTGTCCGTTGCATGCGTGTTTGTGAATCAGATGCTTGTATTCGTCGTACAGTTTTACACCAAGAAATGCACGGGCCTGTTCAATACTGGTGCCATAGCCGTAAAAATCGCCGTCGTCGGTCGAATACTTCGCAACAATATATGGCGTGTTAACCAAATAACGGCCATAGCAGTTTTCCCCAACCAAGGAAGCCTTGTAAAATTCAAACAAAGTCTTTTCCGTGTGGGGTAATTTTTCCAACAAAACAAAGGGATTCCCGCGAACATCCTGAACCGTATAGGGAAATGGCTTTTGAACACGCCAAAGCCCCGCGATATATTCAACCTGGGACGAAGATAAAGCACGCAACGATATCGTCATGCCGTCCGAACGATATGCCAATTCATTGTTGGCGCATGAACGCTCATAACGAGATTCCTTGTCAAGTTCTGTGTCAGTGGCAAACTTATTCCGATATTGATTTTGATTCATTTTCTTCTATCCCCAGGAATTTCTTTTCAATGGCACTGACCAGCTCTTGGATTCCTACTCTCCCTGCGGCACTGATGGTTAATATTTCAGGTTTCTTTTTGCGACCAAAAGACTTTTTGAACGCAGCCATCTTTTCGGCCAGTTCATCGGGTTCAATCGCATCGATTTTGTTGATTACAACCAATTCTGGTTTGTCTGTCAATTCACCACCATACGAATCCATTTCGTGACGAATTGCAGCATAGCGGGCAGCCCAGTCAGCCTCGGTCCCGTCAATCACATGTAATATCATCTTGGTGCGTTCAGCATGGCCCAAGAACTGGTCCCCAAGGCCAACACCTGTGTGTGCGCCTTCGATTAACCCAGGCAAATCGACCAATACAAATTCGCGATCGTGCGCATACATAACACCCAATTGCGGATTCAATGTTGTAAATGGATAATTCGCAATTTTTGGGCGCGCCGCTGTCACAGCCGACAATAATGTTGACTTGCCCGCATTTGGGAAACCAACCAAGCCAATATCAGCAATCAGTTTAAGGCGCAGGATAAGTGTGCGCTCTTCCCCGGGCAGGCCGTCATTTGCCTGTTTAGGTGCACGGTTTGTTGGGCTTTTGAAATGCAGATTACCCCAACCACCATTACCACCACGCGCCGCGCGATATTCCATACCGTCCGCGTTAAGGTCCGCATATTCAATTTCTTCGTTTTCAGACAGAATCACAGTGCCCGTTGGAACCGGCAAATACAATGTTTCGCCAGATGCGCCCGTGCGCATCTTGCCCATACCATTTTCGCCACGCTGGGCGGTAAAATGCATCTTGTATCGATAGTCAATCAGTGTGTTCACATTTGGAACAGCCACAAACACTACATCACCACCGCGACCACCGTCACCACCGTTTGGACCGCCATATTCAATATATTTTTCGCGACGAAAACTGGCAGAACCATTGCCGCCATCGCCCGCTTTGACATAAATCTTTGCTCTATCTAAAAACTTCATTTTTTATAACCTTTGTGCCTATTATAACTTAAAAACTTGCAATTTCCAGTCTAAAAGAGTATAATCAATGGGCCACACAAGTGGTGATGATTCTGAAGCCTTTGTGCAATAGTCATTTTGGACTGGGGGGCGGTACCCCACAGCTCCACCATTATTTGATATGATTTTTGGTCGTATTTGATTATGGGGCTGACATAGATTCGACAGATGATGAAAGACAAAATGGTTGAATCCGACATGGCGTCGTTAAAAGCCGACTAAAAACTGAATGGCGATAGAATCGCTGCGAACGACAATGTTCGCCTTGCAATGGCTGCCTAATATGGCGTTGAATACGGTTGGCGATTGTTAGCCGTGTTCGTTTAAGCAATTGCGGGGTCCGCCGGTACCTGGCACCAGAAATCCGGCACTTAAAATTATTTATTAACTAAGAAAAGGCATAAAAAATGTTTGGAAAAATTAAAAAAGTATT
>JAZLDK010000116.1:0-26336 GCA_045614725.1 Candidatus Enterousia sp. | reverse complement strand
AGATCTGGCGGAAGTTGTATACGCACGTGCAACACTGGATATACAACATGGTAATAAAAATCCCCAAACGGGGATTTTTATTTATATTGATTGTCTGAAATTCAGGGTATAAAATATCAATCATGAAAAAATATGATGTTGTTGTTATTGGCGCAGGTGCAGCGGGGCTGACGGCGGCCGCCACTGCACACGCACACGGTCGACGGGTCGCGATTCTTGAAATGGGCGATGCGCCCGCGCGCAAGGTGATGGCTGCGGGTGGCGGACGGTGCAACTTTACAAACCTGGCCGCGGCGCGCGATAGATATTTTGGGCAAAATCCTGATTTTGTGCGCGGACCGCTTAGTCGGACAACACCAAATGATATATTAAACTGGGCCACGGGACATAATATCCAGCCTGAAGAAAAAGCCGCCGGACAATTTTTTAGCGCAAACGGCGCCGGCGCGGTTGTAAATGCCCTGCTGAAAGATGCGGAAAAGTGCGACTTGATTACCAAGTGCGAAGTATTGGGCGTGACCAAGCCCGACAATGATTTTATTATTGAAACAACCGCTGGGAAATTTACGGCACATTCGGTGATTCTGGCAACAGGCGGTGTGTCGTTCCCGACACTTGGTGTATCCGATAAGGGATATAAAATCGCCAAGGGGTTTGGGCATAAAATTGTGCCAGTCCGCCCCGCCCTGTGTGCCATTGCGACCGATGCGTTTTCATCGGAACTGATGGGGATTACACTGGATGCGCAAATAAGAATTGGGCGCACTGTGATTAATGACCCGTTGTTGTTTACACATTTTGGAATCGGCGGGCCGGCGGTATATCGTGCCAGCCTGATTGATATAGCCGACGGGATTTATATAGACCTGTGTCCGAGGATTGATATCTGTGATTGGTTGCGCGCGCAAAAGAAAGTGGCCGGTCGTAAAAATATGGCAAATACTTTGTCGGCCGTGTTGCCATCGCGTCTGGCCCAGTGGATTGCGGGTGGCGATACGCGAAATATAGCAGATATGAAGGATTGTGAAGTCGCAGCAATCGCAAACAAAATTAATAAAATATTTATTCCTGCAAACAAAATCAAGCTGCACGGAATGCAAAGCGCGGAAGTGGTGCGCGGTGGCGTATCTGTGGATGAAGTATCATCCAAGACAATGGAATCAAAACTTTGTGCGGGATTGTTCTTGGCGGGCGAAGTACTGGATATTGCCGGTGATTTAGGCGGGTTCAACCTGCACTGGGCATGGGCCAGCGGGCGCGTGGCGGGTGAAAACGCCTGACAAGAAATCATACCTATGTATTTTATGTTGCGTTTCCTTGTATATTAACACAAAACAAGGATACCACTATGAACGAAGTTCAGAATTTCTGTACGATATGGGACAATGTGCAAACGCCAATTGGGGTGCTGTATATTATTGAAAGCGACAAAAACCACACTGCAAATGAATTTATCAAAACAATGAATCAATACGGATATATCGCAATAATTTCCAGGAATCACCACAACCGCATACTTGGCAAAATCTGTGCACGGTATAAATTGCCGGTGATTGTGATTGGGCGCAACGAAAATTGTCATACGGTTCGCGAAATGGTCGCGCGTGAAGACCTGTGCAAGGCGGGGATTTGTCTGGCCGCCGATATATTCCGGCCAAGAATAATAAGATGGATTAAATCACTGTGGCGGATACAGGATGCCGACAAGCCTATGCTGGAAATATCATGCGGGAATAATGCGCTGCGCATGGGGTGCACAATGGCACAGAATCTGTACCGCAATCATCGGCATCAAAATATGCACAAAACGACTTTTGTTATATATCCCGATATTCGTGCGCAATTTGACGCACCGGAAATTCAGCGCGACACGCTGGAATTTCTGCGCGAAATTCGGTGGCAATAAAAAACGCCCCGTGGGGCGCGAATTATTCCGATACCAACACCATCGAAGAACCATCCGGATTTACAATCAAGTCCGGATTATCAGTTGTTGGTTTATCGCCGGTCCATACACGATATTCATATTGTTTGTTCGGCTGGGCCGTGACATGCACAACATGAGATTTTGTTTCCAGCAATAAATCATTCCCGTTTGGCATGGAATATTCCACCACGCCACCGGCGCATACCGCCGTAGGTTCGACATATTCAACATCATTCGATGCGGTCCGACAACCCGCCAGAGCCAACACCATAACCATTAAAGGCAAAAGTATCTTGTTCATGCCAAGTATTTTATCACAAATCGCCCCCAAAACCAATTGATTTTTTATGATATTTAAGATGAAATTAAGGGCTTGATATACCATAAAAATTATGTTAGTTTTTTGTGAAAGGCTTCAAACACCTAAACAAGGACTTAGTAGACATGTATCAGTTAATCGAATTCAACATTCGTGGCAATCACGATGGTAAGTTGGTTGCACTTGAAAAGAATGTACAATGCCCATTTGATATAAACCGCGTATACTATATATGGGGAAACCGCAACGATGTGGTTCGCGGCAAGCATGCACACAGAAAGCTGGAGCAGATTATTATTTGTATGTCTGGCAGTTGTGATTTTATACTGGACGATGGAAAAAATCGCGAAACTGTGCATTTGGATTCTCCAGCCAGGGGACTTTATATTAAACATAATATTTGGCGTGAATTTACGAATTTTTCACCAGATTGTACGATTGTGGTTCTGGCATCTGAGAAATATGACGAGGCGGACTACATACGTGACTATCAAACATTTTTACAAGAAACCCAAAAGAAAGTTAAATCACTATGAAACGAATTCTGCTTTTATCCGCGGGCACAAATGCCTGTTACCATATTTCAAAAACATTAAAAGAAAAGTTTTCAAATGATTTTTATATCGTAGGATGCGATATAAATCAGGTGTATTTAATTCCAACTGCGCCGTATCTTGATACTTTTTATCAGGTGCCATACAGTTCTGATCCGAATTATTACCAAACGGTTCTGGATATATGCAGCAAAGAAAAAATTGATTTTTTAATTCCATCTTTTGATAGCGACCAGAAGTTGTTCTGTCCAGAAAATCCAGATTTAATCAAAATTGGTGTTAAATCTTTTGGAACAAGCCAAGAAACACTGCCGATTTATGACAACAAAATCGCAATGTCAAATTTTCTTAAAAAAAATGGTTTTATTGTTCCAAAGACTTACAGTCCTGATGAATGTGATGCAAATACTTCTTATATGGTAAAGCCAAAAAATGGATGTGGTTCAATCGGTGCAGGAATACGCAAAGGATGTGATATCATCGGGCACGATTGGTCAGAATATATAATCCAAGAATGTTGCAGCGAACCAGAAGTAACAATGGAATGCTTCACATTTGCGGGAAAAGTATCCACCATTTGTCGCGAGCGTATTGCAACCAAGTCCGGTGTATGTACCAAAGCCAGAATATTTTCTGATTCGCAACTGGAATCAATCGCAAAGAAATTCATCATTACACTGAAAACCCCACACATTTTTAATCTGCAATTTATGAAGAATCAAAATGGCGAATATGCAATCACAGACGTAAATCTGCGTACGGCTGGTGGGATGAGCCTTTCATATGCAGCAGGGTGGGACGAGGTTTCAGCGCTGGCCAAGATTATGTTGGATCAAACCGATCAAGATGTAATGAACACGCTGCCAACACAAACACCAGAAACATTTGTCGTTCGTGCATACACAGATATCGTTACAAAAAGAAAATAAGATGAAATCGATTGTTGCGTTTGACTTTGATGGAACAATCATTGACAGTCGTGCCAGACATGAAATCGTCCTGGCGGATGTTTTGGCGCGCAATAAAATTGATATAAGTGTGGCGGGACTGGTGGAATATAAACGCAACGGTAAGAACAACATTGCATTTCTGACCGAACGTGGCATTGATATCGACAGCGCAAAAAAATTGCAAGCACAATGGATTGCAGAAATAGAATCAGATAAAAATTTAATGCATGACATACTGTATCCAGATACGATTATAATGCTTAATGAATATAGCGCAAACAACAATTTGATACTGGTAACAGCACGCGCTAACAAAAGTGGCCTGATGCAGCAATTGGCACGATTTGACCTGCAAAAGTATTTTTCTGAGATATGCGTAGTCGACCCAGGCGTATCTGCATCAGATGCCAAGGCAGCCATATTAAAATCACGTGGTGCGACACTGATGGTTGGCGACACACATTCAGACAGAATGGCGGCAGAAAAAGCCGGTATAAAATTTGAATTTCACGAGAATGGCTTTCACAACAAACAAACAGTAATGGGGGAATAAAAATGGCAAATGTAATAGTTGCTTTTTGGACAGAAAACGGACGAGTAATGTATGATGCTATAAGCGACAATCTGCACAGAAACGGTAATAACGTTATGTACTTAGACATGCATGACTTTATTTCTTTTTCTGCCTGGGGAACGACATACACCATCTCTCAAGAAGACAAAGAATATCTAACAAAAAAAATATCCAGGTTTAAACCAGATTTAATTTTGTCTTTTAATAATATTTTTCCTCATGAATTTGTTATAAAATTAGGATGTCCAATATGTGTAATTGATGCCGACACCCCCAATATGGGTTTTTGGAATAGAGATATATTAAAAGAAAATAAAGACAGATACGTTTTTCTTGGCCTTCAAAAAGCTTCCGAACAGTTTTATAAAGATGCATTTGGAGAAATAAAACGGTATTTATTTTGGCCACCAGCAACAATGATGCAAAATACTCACCAAGAACCAAATATAAATATATCTTTTATAGGTTCTAATTTTTTGAGCATTCCTCATTTTGTATATAACTATGATTACCTTAGTAATAAAGAGGTATTTGATGATATTATAACTGCTTTTGATAATATGAACGGTGAATTCTGTAATGATTTTGATACATTTAAAAACAAATATTTTTCAGGGAAAGACGATGCCTATACAGCAAAAATTTTTAGATTTTTTTACTATCATAGCCTAAGTGGGATGGAGAGAATTTCCTATCTTAGCGTATTATCTGATTTGGGCTTAAAAATATATGGATTGAATACCTGGCGTGAATTATTATATTTTGATATTGATTTGGCCAAATGTTTTGATGACACAAATATCGCCACATTCAAAGATAATTTATTAGTTTATAACCGTTCTAAAATCGCAATAAACATTTCTCACAAACAAGCAGTCTCTTCATTTTCATGGCGAGTAATGGATATTATGGCATCGAATGCATGCTTATTAATGGAAGACAAACCAGATTGGCGCGATTTGTTTGCAAAATACCTGTCACCAGAAGTCTTGGATACCATCATTTATAAAGACCGTTTTGATATGCGCCAAAAGGCGATAAAACTGTTGAACGATGAAGAGCTGCGTAAACGTTGTGTGGCCGAGCTTAATAATGCAATCGAACAAAATGGCCGCTGGGAAGTCCGTTTTAAATCTTTAGAAAAATTCTTGGGCATAAAGCTATTAAAGATAAAAAACGCGAAACCAACTTACATAAAGCCTCGGCACCAGAAACCAACAAAAGAAATAACATCACCAATACAAAAAACCCAAAAGAAAAAATCCACAATTGCTAAGCTTAAAATAAAAAAGCGCTCGAAATTATTTTTCTATTCTCTGCTATTGCTGATTGCACAAGTGCCAGTTTTGGATTTATTTATACGCTCAAAAAAACGTAAAAAAATCCTGCGCAAAATCAACAAATGGTGGAGGTAGAATATGACACAATACGACATGATTGTATCCTTGGGCGGTAATTGCGCGGCAGCTATACAATTAGACCTCAGAGGCTTGCGAAAGTACAGCATGCCATTTGACTATGTATCCATGTCAAACGAAACAGCTGTCTCATATTTGTTACAAGGTTTTAAAAGTCACTTTTCTGATTTCTTCTTGCGCGAAAACATGAAAGAATTGCTTGGTGATGAACGAGGTGATGACAGGAATGGATGTGTGCAATATAAGGACACCTTGTCTGGATACAGGTCCATTCATGCATTTAAAGAACATGTAGAAAATAACCCCAAGCATTACGATGAAATAATGTCTACATTTCATCGTCGTTTTGACAGATTATTTACCAAAATAAGCTCTTCAAAAAGAATTGCTTTTATAATAGCAACCCAGTTTTCATTTGATATATCTTTGATATCTTCATTGCAAAAATATTTACACAAGCAATACCCAGGCAAAGTTATCGATTGGTATATAGCGCAATTCAATAATGCGGTTACTGATGCCTTTATAAGACGAACTCCTGGTGGAAAAACACATATTTTCTATCATACACGTCCAATGCGTTTTGATGATTTTGCAAGTAAATCATTATCCGAATGGTCGTTTATGGACACTTTCATAATAGCAGATACAAATCTGTATAAAAAATCAAGATACAAACTGCCTTTTTATTTGTTATTGGCGCTTATGATAAATTTGCCAATAATCCATAGAATTATAAATGACAAGTATTCAAAAAAGCTTTTGCGCAAGATAAACAAATGGTGGCGATGATATGCCACCATTTGTTTATGCGCCGGCGGCGGGGATAAAACTGCTGGTAAAAGATGTGTTATTTGCACTATATACGGCCGCAGTTACACGACCACCCGCAGGAATTACCAGCTGGCCACGAATGACACCACCAGAACCACTGCCAACAACAAGTCCGCCAATGGTATATCCGTGTGTTCGTGATGATATATACAAAAATACATTTGATGCCTCGGGCGAACCAAAAAAGCCATACCCGTCACACGGGGCAATAAATTCGTAATTCTGGCCAACCTCTAGCGTATCTGGAAACATTTGGATAACATCGCCCTTGGTAGATGGCATTGAAAGCCCCGCAATAATCGAATTACTTGGGATTTCAGACTGACGAGCCAAAACAGTCCCCCCTACAGTCGCACCATCATGTACACGCAAGGTGTTGGTCGTGGTGTCCATAGTGATTTCACCAATGGCACCGGTAAATTCCTGGTGTTGCGCCGCAGTTCCGCGACGTATCTGGATTTGCTTTGTCATTTTTATATCCTTTGATTGATTTTTTATAAAAAAACACCAGACCGTCTAAGGTCTGGTTTCAATGCTAGGTATTTTATCACAAAACACCAAAAAAGTCAAGATTTTTTCACATCAAACCTGTCCGCCAAGGCCAAAAAATCCCGATAACAAAAACCACACATCCTGTTTACACGTTCATAATTCTTGGGCGATGATATAAAGTTCGCAATCTGGTCATAACCCCAATGGCGCTTGTACACAGAATCACAATCTAATGCCAAATGCCCCAATACAAATGGTATTGTGTCATCGGCCAGCACTTCCTTGTACGGAGCCAACAAATCACCAAAGATTTTGTGCAATTGAACAACCGTTTTGATATCTAAAAACGCATCCATTAATCTGCCCTCTTCCAGATTCTGTTGGCGGCTGGTGCGAGCACCAGCCACACTGATTCCTGATTTTTTCGATGGAATACGATACAAAACCAAGGGACGAGGAAGCTGAACACATTTACCATGCAATAAAAGCCTGATGTGAGTCTTGTAATCCTGGTATTGTGAAAGTGGAATTTCCAATGGATATATGCGGGCAAAGGCAGATTTGCGCACAGCCATTCCCGGCGACATAATACGATTACCAATAAAAAACATATCGCGCAAAAGTACCGCCTGGGGACGCTGAAGCTGATACCAAATTTCGTTTTCTATAATTTGTCCGCTGGGCTTGATGCACTGCAACGCAGGATAAACCACATCCGCATCTGGATGCTGGGCAAATGTTTCACATATCGTCTGCACATAATCCGGTGCAAGCATATCGTCCGAGGCCATAAGGCAGACTATGTCAGAGCGCACATGCGAAAACGCGGTATTAATCGCCGCGTTAATGCCGCGATTAAAATCATGCCTAAAAAGCCGAATGCGCCTATCCGAAAACCCCATGATGCGCGCCACATTGTCATCAGTCGAGCAGTCATCAACAATTATCAGTTCCCAGTTTTTATCTGTCTGGGCCAATACACTGTCGATAAATCCAGATACATAATCCTGATGATTATAGCTGGGGCATAAAATGGACACAGATGGCTTAATTCTTCCAAGCATTTATAACCTCGGTTATTTGTTGAACTTCTTGGTCGGTCAAAACTGGCGACATTGGTATCGACATGATTGTACGATGAATTTCTTCGGTCACAGGAAATGATTTGTCCGCCCATTCACTGTATGCACCTTGATGATGAGGCGCGGTCGGATAGTGAATATTTGTTTGGATACCATGTTCGTTCAAATATGCACACAAAGCATCACGATTTTCTGTACGAATTGCAAATACGTGATATACATGTGCATCATCCGAATGCGATTTCGGCAAGATTAAATTTGGATTCTTGATATTTTCAAGATAATACTGCGCAATCTGACGGCGGCGAGCATTATCTGCATCCAAATGCGCTAACTTTATATCCAATAATGCAGCCTGAATTTCATCAAGACGAGAATTAACACCCTTATAAATATGATGATATTTATAATCCGACCCGTAATTCGCAATAGCATGAATTTTATTATACAGTTCCGTATCGTTCGTTGTAATACCACCAGCATCACCAAGCGCACCTAAATTCTTGCCAGGATAGAATGAGAATGCTGCAGCATCTGATAAATTGCCCACACGACGTCCTGCATACATAGCACCATGCGCCTGGGCGGCATCCTCGATGACTTTCAAGTTGTATTTTTGCGCCAAATCCCAAACTTTTTGCATTTCAACGGATTGGCCATACAAATGAACAACTATAATTGCCTTGGTTCGTTCAGTAATTTTCTCTTCTATTTTATTTACATCAATATTGTATGTGTTGATATCGGGTTCAACCAAGACAGGCGTGCAGCCATTTTCTGAAACCGCTAGAATGGTTGCTATGTACGTATTTGCAGGAACAATAATCTCATCACCCGCACCAAAACCATAACCACGAATTATCAAATTAATCGCATCCAATCCATTTGCTACACCAATTGCATGCTTGGTTCCACAATAGGCCGCAAAATTTTTAGAAAACTCTTCATTCCACTTGCCAGACAAATACCAGCCAGAATCAAGAACTTCCTTGATACGAGTGTCCATTTCATTACGAAAACGATTATTTATTTTTTCTAGGTCTAGGAATTTAATCATTTTATATCCTTATGTTTTTTAGTCTTTGATTTTTATAATTGGCAAAAAGTCAAACAGTAATATCCATGAACTTTTGCGTTTAAGGAATGGAATTATACCAAGCAAGCGCATGCGCCAATCCTTGGTTTTATTTTGTATCGAAGCGTTTTTTATGCTTTCAAATTCCATGCGATATCCCAAATACTTGGTGGCAACATCGGTTTTTATTGTCAAACGAGCTAGCTCCATCTTAACGTTCTGGGATATCGACGTATTTGTTGCATGCCAACGATAGTGGACAAGCGTATCCTGGATATTATAAAAATCCGTCACACCCATTAAACGTGTCCACAGACGATAATCCTCGGCGGGGGTATATTTTTCTTCATACTTGATATTGTTTGTATCCAAAACAGATTTGCGTATCATAGCTGCTGTATGCGCAACAAAACAATTATCCGTCAGCGCTATTTTTATCTCGATATCATGCTCGGGCAATTTCCAGACATCATTTCTGTCACCAAAACACTGCATTAAGCTCGAAACCACACCAACATTTGGATGGGTGTCCAAAAATTCAACCTGACGGGCCAGACGATCCGGCATAGATATATCATCATGATCAAATATCGCAATGTATTCACCACGCGCCAATTCCAACAGACGATTACGAGATGCAGATATACCTATATTCTTTTTGTTTTCATAATATTTTATGCGCGGATCATTATACAGACCTATAACCTTGGCCAGGCGTTTATTTTCGGGACTGTCATTTAAAATAATGAATTCAAAATCAGTAAATGTCTGATTCAAAATTGATTCTATACATTCGCATAAATGCCCAATATTGGTGTTATAAATTGGTGTAAGAACCGAAACCTTGGGTGCTTTCGCCATGATATTTAACCTTTGATTTTATATACTGTTATTTTGAAAATTTTTATACGACCATTTTGACGGCGATAAATAAATCGTTTTATTTTGTTTGCAAGTTTGCCAACAAGCGTTTTCTTCTGTGGTATTGGCAAAAATGACTTTAAATATTTTTTCCCGTATATAGCGTTCAGTGACTTTTTATATTCAGAATCTTTTGAATACACGTCAGGCATAAATAATATCCTTAGAAATGTATGATTTATCGCATCGCGTTCGTCACGGTGGCGCGTTTTGGACAAATCATTAATACGAGATAATATTTCAAGACTGTCATAAACGCGTTTTTCTTGGCGTTTTTTGTCGTGAACAATACTGTTTGGATTCGAGCGATAATAGTAAAATATATTATCGTCAAAACAGACCTTCTTTGCCGCGAACAGTAATTCAAGTAATGTTAAATTATCCTCGTAATATAATCCCGAAGGAAAGCGTATATTATCAAACAATTCACGTCTGAATAATTTTGAACACACAGAACCATTTGTTATATACGATAATGCCATAGATAAATTATCAATGATACAAACTGGGTGTTTATCAACATTGTACGAATTATCACTTTCAACAATTCTTAACACACCACACGCAATATCACAGCCATTGTTTTTGCACTGCCTATAAAGTGTTTCATAAAAATTATTGTCAAGCCAGTCATCAGAATCCAAGAACCCAACAAATTCACCCGTTGCAATATCAATGGCAGCATTACGCGCCCCGCTTAAACCCTTGTTCTTTTGTCGAATGATTTTTATGCGATCATCGCCTTCAAGAGTTTTTAGGTATTCAAGTGTTTCTTTTGATGAAGAGCCGTCATCCACAACAATTATTTCCAGGTCAGACATTGTCTGATTAAACAACGAATTTAATGCCGCATCCAGGAAGTCTGGCTCGGTATTATATACAGGAACAATTACACTGATTTTCGGATTGCTGCCGGTCATCCCCTAATCCTTTTTAGTGTATGAAATTTTGCATATCGCAATGCGGTCGAATAAGCAGGCCTTGTAATCTGTTTGGCAGTGTAATGTCTTGCGATAAATCGTTAATAGCGGTATCCCAAACAGGGTCAAACGAAATGAACGCGAATAATCAAAACGAATGTCGCCAGATGGCCAACTAATGCCAAGGGCACGCAATTGCGAATATATTTCTTCTATTATTTGCTTGTCCGATGTGTATGGCATCAGATAGCGCGGATTTGGTGGATTATCACGCAACGATGTCTTTTTAACAAATGGTACCCCTCCACGCAATGCATTAAATATGTCCGAATACATAGTGCGACCCGCATCCGGCATTAGCGCAAAAATAGATACGCCGTTGCGAATGGCGGTCTGGGTTAATGAAACTTCACAATGCAGGACTATATCCTGCTTGTCCTTATACGCACAAATATCCGATATAAATGTTTTAAACCACGCGGAATTAAAAACACTTGGCGCCAGCCCAACAAACCAAGACTGGACATGAAATGGAATTACATCATCGCTGTTGCCAATGAGGCCCGTCATCGCAGCATCCGATGATTCCAACCTGTCCAACAATGGTTTCAAATCACTTAATGGACCATAGACCGAGTCGTTGACCAAATACACCCAGTCGTATTTCTTTAACTTTTTATTGTCGCGCGCCCAGATATAGCCGCGCTTGTACGAGCCAAAATCGTATTCGCCATGACGGGTCGCCGATATGTGTAATATATTTGGAATCTGGGAAAGTTTTTCCAATTCTGAGGCCGGCGTGTCATTGTCCATTACAAATACTATGTCACCACAGGATGACAATACCCCAAGATAATGCAGCAGATTTGCATCAATAGTACCCCCAGGAGTATAACCAGCAAATAAAAACAAACGTGACGGCGCGGTTGCGCGCGTGGCCGCCGTTAAATTACGAGACATTAAGAATTCCTTTGCGTTTGAAGACAAAGTCGCGCGCCTGCGCGATAACAATACCATAGCGCAAGTATTCCGCCCGCGCAAGCGGAAATATATTAGCAAAGCATTGACAAAACAGTTTTTTGAACTATGATATATATGCTATGGCTAGGGAAAATTGTGTTTATTGTAATAAAAAAATTACCGAACGCAGTCGCGAACATGTTATACATAACGCGCTGGGTGGGCTGTATGAATCAACCGATATTTGCTGTCCGGAATGTAATAACTATGTCAGCAAGCATATAGATGTGCCCTTTACCAAGATATTTACCCCAATCGTTGGTAATATCAGCAATATGACCAAAAGTCATAATAAGAACTCGCTGCCGGTATATACTGGCACAGTTTCCTATAATGGTAAAAAGTACGAGGCCAATATCAAAGCGGGCAAAGTTGTAAGCTGTCAGGAACTTAGTCGCGAACTGCGTTGCGATATTTCTAAACTGCCGCTGGAAATCGAATCCTATAAGTTCGATTTGAATAACGAAATATTTCATACGGGTATTGCAAAAATCGCGTTTAACTATGCGATGGCAATGGATGTAAATTTTGATTTGATTAAACCAGGCCTTAATGTAATCAAAAATGATAACGGTATCGCAAAAATAGAATATAACTATCCTTTGGTGCCGTTCTGTCCGCTGAATGCGGCGGATACAGTACTGGAACTGGCCGCACCAACCGAGTTGTATCATAATTTGATTCTGTTCTCGCAAAGCAGTAATCTGTGGTGCTATATCGATTTATTCAACACTTTTCAATACTATGTGTTGTTGTCAGATCAATTGCCAAAAGGCACAGATATATATCACAGTTACGCACAGACTTTGAAGAAAATCCCAAGACCAGAAGATATCGATATATTCAGCCCAAAAGACGCAATGATATACGCTCAACAGTATGGCGTAGAACCAACTATGGACAAGGCGGAACTGCTGGAGCGCATCAAAAACGCAGCCCTGAACAAGGTTCCACTTGAAAATGCCATAGGCAAAAAAATGCATTATTTGTCGCCACTGAACCTGATGGGCATGTTCCAGTCCCCATATCAAATGGCTGAATTTGCACAATCTTTGCTAATCTATTTTGATGACGAAGATAATTTGATTAAAGAAAACTTTAGGATGTGGACCCCCACCCCAAATGGTGGCGGTCTGATTCCATATCCAGATGCAATACTGGATGAATTAGACGATAATCCAGATATCTTGAAGCAATATACAACAGCAAAATTCAACAAACTAAATTCTTTGTTAAATAACAAGGTTAAGTAAGCACCCTGCTTGGGGTATTTTGTTTTTTACAATTTTATGATATAATACTTTTGATATAAAAGGAACATACTGTGCCAAGAAAAAAATATAACGATACTGAGGTCGCAGAAGTATTAAAACAAATTGCTGAATTATTACTGGATGAAAATGTAGAAGCAAAAGTAGCAACAACATATTACACCGTCAGCAGAAGATATGATTCAATCAAAAAAATAACTATCCCAAGCAAGTGGAATCGCTGGATTAGTGGCAGTCAAACCGCTAACACCAATCGGGCAACCAGTGTAAAAATTGGCAATTTTACAATCCGCCCCTCACGTAATCTTGATTTTGGTTTTAACATAATAACACCCGATGGCAAAGATTATTTAATTTCATTATCTATGCCAAGTCATTTAAGAGCGGCCGCGACATATTTATGGAAAGCAACATTGGCAAAATGCGATAAACAATATCATGAGGTACTTTATTACATAAAAGAAATACGCGGTCTGGGGATACAATCACCCAAAATGACCAAGGGAACATTGCAGACAAAATTTGAAGCCGCGCAAAAACAATTAGAATCACTTGGCGTACCAAAAGAATCACAAGTCCATTTACAAAAAATGCGTGAAGGTCGCGAATAAATCCCTCCCCCGCCATCGGGGGATTTTTTTATCCTGGCGGAGTCGAAGTATTCCCTCGCCCCGCGGACGGCGGGGCTGTGGGGCAGTCCTGACGGTTTTGCTACACTATGTTTACAAAACCTACTCATTGTCGAACCCACGCCACTATCGTGGCTTTACCGGGGTCGAGCCCCTATTTCGGCACAAAAATAAAACGCCCACAATGGGGCGTGTGATTTTTGTGGCGGAGTCGAAGGGATTCGAACCCTTGATACGGTTGCCCGTATACTACATTTCCAATGTAGCGCACTAGACCAACTATGCGACGACTCCGGACCTGTTATTCGGCATCCGCTGATTCTTCGGCAACTTCGTCGATTGCTTCTTCGACCGTTTCAACCGGCATATCATCAGCCAATGCATTTTCCAATTCGGCATCAATTTCACGCAACAATGGATCTTCACTGCCGACTTCCAAAGATTCCTCGCCCGCTTCCGCGATTGGGGTTTCTTTGTAGGACTGAACAAATTCATGACGAACCGCATCGACATCCAATTTTCCACTTGCAATTTCACGCAGGGCAACAACCGTCAATTTGTCGTTCTTTTTATCAACCAATGGTTCCGCACCACCGTTCAAGTCGCGAACACGCTGAGACGCCAACATCCCCAGTTCATAACGGCTTTCTACATATGGTAATGTATCAGAATTTGTTGTACGTGCCATCATAAAATCCTTTGTTGAAATAGTTTTTAGCTAGGCTATAATGCCCCATGGACGGTCAAAATGCAAGAAGAAAATAAAAAAAACAACATAAAAACTTTATCTTTTGGTTGCAGACTTAATTCTTTGGAGTCTGAAAAAATCCAAAAACTGCTGGCGGGCACCATTGAAACCGCAATTGTGGTCAATACTTGCGCCGTCACAGCCGAGGCCGAACGCCAATCTGGCCAAGCGGTTCGCCGTATCGCACGTGAAAATCCAAATGCGCCTATTTTTGTGACCGGATGTGCGGCGACACGCAATCCTGCCCTGTTCCATGCAATACCAAATACAATCGTTGTTGATAATCGCGATAAGTTAAACATGAACGCTTATGCGGATGCAATGGCCAGTGCGCCATGCAATATTACCACGTCTGCCATCGCCCAGTTTGAACAGGCGGATGAAAAACTGTCCAAGAAATTTATCCAGATTCAAAACGGATGCAACCACAACTGTACATATTGTGTGACGCGCCTGTTGCGGGGAAAATCCGTATCGTTTAAGTATGAAGAAATTCTGGCGGATGTGCGCGAAGCCGTCAAAAACGGATTCTATGAAATAATATTTACAGGGGTTGATATTGCATCATATGCCCAACTGGATTGCGGCAAGGCGTTCCTGTTATCGGACCTGTGTGCACGCATCTTGATGGATGTGCCGGAAATTAAACGACTGCGCCTGTCGTCGGTTGATCCGGCCGTACCGGAAGTGGGTAAAATAATTGAACTGATTAAGTCCGATGCGCGCATGATGCCACATATGCATTTTTCTATGCAATCGGGTTCGGATACGATACTGAAATCTATGCGCCGGCGACATACCGCGGATATGGTGCGCAGGTGGGTGCAAATGGCGGGCGGCAACATTACTTTCAGCTGGGATATAATCTGTGGGTTCCCGGGCGAGTCAGAAGAACTGTTTAACGAGACATTGAATTTAGTTCGCGAAACAAAACCGATTAAGATTCACGCATTTCCTTTTTCGCCCCGCCCCAACACGGTCGCGGCGACCATACCGAACCAGATTAATCGCGCAATTTCCAAGCAGCGCGTTAAAACAATTAATGATGCCGCAAACGAAAATCGTGCAAAATTTATGCGTTCACAATTACGGCAATCCGTTCAAGTATTGGTTGAAGAAAACAACATAGCGCGTTGTCCGCACGACATTTCTGTAAGAATAGATGGCACGCCCATTCCGGCACGCACGATTTGTGATGTGGTCCTGACCGATATTTGTGATGATTATTTTATTGGCAAAGTTATTTAGAGTTGCTATTATCCAAACCATGAAAAAGAAATTGTTTAGCATTTTATTGATACTGGCGTGCGGTGTGGCAAATGCCGCGGAATTCAAGACCAAGGCAAAGTCTGTTTTTTTAATAGACTATGATTCAGGGGCGGAAATTGTTGCCAAGAATGCCGACACATTGATGCCGCCTTCGTCCATGATTAAACTGATGACACTGGCGGTACTGTTTGATGAAATCAAGGCAGGAAACCTGAGTATGGATTCACGCATAACCGTCGGGGAAAGCGCGGACTATAATCGACCAGAATGGTACCCGGCCAGTAAAATTTGCCTGGTCGCGGGTCAGACGATTACTGTGCGCGATTTGATTTTGGGGCTGATTGTGCTGTCCGGTGGCGATGCATCCGTTGTGGTGGCGGAAAAATTGGCCGGGTCCGAAGAAGCCTTTACAACATTGATGGAACAAAAGGCCCGCAGTATCGGCATGAACGAATCCACATTTGGTAATGCAAGTGGCCTGCCCAATCCTAATAATTTAATGACCAGTCGTGAATTGGCGATACTGGCCCAGCACCTGATTACCGATTATCCGGATATTTATCCGCTGTTTGCGACCAAGCGATTTGAATTCAAAGAACACAAGACAGACTGGTGCCGCGAATGGGGACGAACGCATACGGTGAACTATAATAAACTGCTGTTCACGATGGCGGGGGCGGATGGCCTTAAAACCGGACATACGACGGACGGTGGCTACGGCATGGTTGCCAGCGCCAAGGTTGGTGGACGACGACTGATTGGGGTTATAAACGGCTTTAACGGCAAGGGGCATGATGCACTGGCGGCCGAAATGAAGAAGTTGTTGAATCATGGATTTTCAACCACGACCACCAAGGTGTTTTTCCGCCCCGGTGATAAAGTCGCCGACATACCCGTTTGGTATGGTCGCCAGGAAACCGTCACCGCAACGGTTGACACGCCATTCGCAATCACGGTAGATAAAGCAGACGGCATGAAAAATGTGCGTGTTTTAGCACGCTATGACGAACCGATATACGCGCCCGTATATGCGGGGGATGAAATCGGCGAACTGATTGCGGAACAAGACGGTACGGTTATCGCACGCGCGCCGATGGTCGCTGCAACACGCGTTCGCAAGATACAGTTCTTGGGTCGCGCAATCAAAAATATAATTGTTATGTTTGGGGGCAAATAATATGGCACCACGCAAAAAGGCAAGTTCTGGATATAACTTTCCGCATCCGATGGACAACGAGTATATGGTTGGACATGCGGATACTTTGAAGTCTTTTATGGATGCGTGGAGCAAGCGCGACACGCACCCAATACATCCGGTGTGGATGTTGACCGGACCAATGGGCATTGGCAAGGCAACACTGGCATACAAAATTGCAAAAATGGTGTATGGTAATGTCGGGGACTTCTTTATCATCGATCAGGAAAGAAATATCGACAAGGATGGCAAACCAAAACCAGATGGCAAGGTCATTTCTGTTTATACCGTGCGCGCGATGATTGACCGCATGCAGATGTCGTCTATGTCGGGCGATTGGCGCGTTATATTGATAGACTCGGTGGACCAGTTAAATACCGCTGCATCTAATGCGATTTTGAAATTACTGGAAGAGCCACCCGCAAAAACACTGTTCCTGTTGGTGGTGCATCAACTGGCAAATGTTTTGCCGACCGTTCGGTCGCGTGCGCGCGTGGAAAAAATGCGCCCGCTGTCCATTTCGCAACTGCGCGAACTGTGCATAAAATTTATGCCCGAAGAAGATATCGGGACGGATATGTTGCGACTGGCCAGTGGCAGTTTCGGTAAAATCGCAAACCTTAAAAAATCCGGTGGCGATGTTATCTATGCGGAACTAATTGACTTAATTGAAGACGCGCGCGCAAACAGTTCCGATATTATGAATCTGGCCAAGAAAATTGCGGTGGACCCTGCCCTGCACGGGATACTGCTGGATGCGATTGCGCATTTTGGACTGGCCGATTTGTATCCGGTGGCAACACACGCGATTGCAGATATCAAGAATGTATATCTGGAACCTGAAATTGGAATATTTAAAATAATCAGCGAAATCAAAAAATGTTTATAGATACACACTGCCATATCACAGATAGTTATTGCGACGGCGTTGATACCGTCATATCATGCGCGGCCGATGCGGGCGTGGGGGTTTTGATATGCCCAACCGCGGACCCGGGCGACATACCGGCGGCACTGGAAATCGCAAATCGATACGATAATGTGTTTGCAACGGTTGGAATTCATCCTGAATACACAGATGCCAATCCGTACGAGTATCTGACCGATGTGGTTTTGAATAATCCGCGGGTTGTTGGTGTTGGGGAAATCGGACTTGATTATCACTATGGTGCGGACAATAAATCGGCCCAGATAGAACTGTTTGAAAAACAACTGGATATCGCAAAAAGGCACAATCTGCCGGTGGCAATCCATACACGCGAAGCCGAAGAAGACACCGCGCACATTCTGACGGGCGATGTTGGTGGCGTTATGCATTGCTTTACCAGTTCTTGGGATTTGGCAAAAAAAATGCTGGACCGCGGTTTTTATTTTTCCGCCAGCGGAATATTGACTTTTAAGAACGCCGCGGAAATTCGTGAAACCTTTGCCAAGATTCCAAATGATAAAATTGTTATCGAAACGGATGCACCATATTGCGCACCCGTCCCCCATCGTGGCAAAGTATGTGTTCCCGCAATGGTGATTGAAACGGCGCGTGTCTTGGCGGATATCAAAGGTATTTCCATGGATGAATTAGAACACATTCTGGAACAGAACACAAAAAAACTTTACCCCAAGATTAAATTATAAAAAATCCCGCAACCGCGGGATTTTAATTGATTATTTTTTGTAATAACGCTGAACTTCGTTCATAACAAAGTTGAACAACTTGCCCGCCTGGGTGTTTGTAGGCATTGCCCAGTCGCGCTGCATATACGGCATGGCCGCAATCAGGACAAAGCGCGCCATATAGCGGAAAATCTTGCTGACCTGGTCACGGGACAATTTGGTCGGAGCGTTTTTAATGTAAAATACTTCGTTTTCAATCGCATCGTCCAGTTTCTCGATTATATTATCAAGAACCTTTTGCGGATAATACAGGCGACAGTCGTGCGGGAAGCCCTCGAATATAGACACATTGTTGTTGCGTGAATATAAAATATTCCATCCGACACGGTCAAATAAATCTTCTAGGCATTCGCAAATCATGCGATTATAAGATTTTACACCATTTTCCATATAGATAGCCAAAGCCGCCTCGATATTATCCGACTTGGCGCTTTTAGACTTGCGCGCTGTTTCATACGCATCGTGACATTTGTTTTCAAAGCCAAAGAATGTGCGAACCTGGCAAATGATTTCCATTGGAACAACCATATTGCCACGACCAATATTCAATATAATCTTGGCATCACGATAATTGCGTGGGTTCTTCATGTCATAGAACTTGTCACGATTGGAAATAACGCGTTCGGGCATAATCTCGTAAAGGCGTTCGATAAATGTGCGCGCCTGGGGGATTAAGTCAAACAGGCACTTAACACGCCAAACATCCTGCAGGCGCGAATACGGTTTTTCGACCTTGTCCAAAGCGCGGACCAAATCGGCCGCTATGTTTTCATGACCACGCCCAATCAGTCCCAAAACCGTTTCCGATGCCGTTGTGATGAAACGCTGGGAAAAAGTTTCGCGAATTTTGTTGGCAATGGCGTGTGCCGATGCCTCACGGTCATGCGCAACCAAAACATCATGCGCCGCGGTGGCCACATCACGAATATAATCCTCGTAATACTTGCCGGTAATTTTATCCAAAGCACGCTTGATACTTTTTTGTGCACCAACAATAACGGTCACAATTGACGATACAGACAAATCAATTTTATGCCCAGCAGAACTGGAAAAAAACTGATTACGCATTGGGTCCGCATCCAAGCGGTGATTTACAATATAGGGCGAAAGTGGATTAATGTCCGAAATGCGAATAGAATCATCAACAGCAGAATCTGTTTGATAGTCATATTTGGTCACCGCGGCCTTGGGTGCACCAAAGCATTTGCCCAGGACATAAAAAACCTCGCGGAACCAGGACATACTGTCCGAATACAATGTGCGCAGGTACTCGGCCGCTTCGTCATTGATGCGGCCGGATTCCAACGCTTTGTCGATAAATGCAAGGTTTTTATCGTCGTTTTCCTTGGTTAATTGCTGTGTCCAGTCATCCGAGCCTATATTAGACATTACATCCCCCGCTTATATTTATTTCATCATTGGGAACAAAACGATATCGCGTGCGGTTGGCTGGTCAAATATGATGCATGCCAATCGATCCACGCCCATACCCACGCCGGAAATTGGTGGGAATCCGTGTTCCATCGCGCGCACAAAGTCATTGTCCGGATTAAAGGCTTCTTCGTCACCGTCGGCAATGTTGCGAGCCTGTTCTTCGAATGCGGCCAATTGCTGGATTGGGTTTACAAGTTCAGAATAGCCCTTGCAGATTTCGGCACCACATACCAGCAACTGATACATGTCAATTCTGCGTTCGTCCGCATCACTGCGACGGGCCAATGGAACCATATATGCTGGATAGTTGTACAAGAATGTAGGCTGAACAATGCTGCCACGAATCTTGCGCTTGTAAACATAGTCAACCAAGGCCGGGATTGATTTCAAATCTTCCAGTTCCGTCATTGGGAACATACCCGCATCAACCAGTTTCTGGCGCAAGACATCGACATTGTCAAAATCCAAAATGTCGCAGCCAAAGAATTCGTTCATCTTGGCCGTATAGTCAATCATTTCATATTTGCTGAAATCAAGCATGGTGCCCTGGTATTCAATTTGCAATGTGCCGCGGCACTTTGTCAGCAGTTCCTGAATCAGTTCCCATGTAAACTTGATATTATCGTTAAAGTCCCAATATGCCGCATACCATTCGACCATGGTGAATTCCTGCAGGTGAGTTGCATCCATACCTTCGTTGCGGAAATCCTTGGCCACTTCGTACACGCGGTCAAATCCGGCACCGATTGCCTGTTTCAAGAACAATTCCGGCGAAATACGCAACTGAAAATCCGCATCCAACGCATTATGGTGTGTTGTAAATGGTCGCGCCGCCGCACCCGATGCAATGTTCTGTAATATCGGGGTTTCGATTTCCAAGAATCCGTTGCGGTTCATGTAATCGCGCCAATATTGTGTCATCTTGAAACGACCAAGCAAGGCATTGCGGGCCTCAGAATTCGAGATGATATCCAAATAACGCTGGCGATAGCGTGTTTCCATATCAGTCAATCCATGGTATTTTTCGGGCAATGGGCGCAGTGCCTTGGCCAAGATTTCATAGCCGGATACCTTGACCGTTAATTCGCCGGCCGTTGTGTGATACAAAACACCCGTGATTCCGATAAAGTCACCCAGGTCAACATTGGCCTTCATAAATTTATAGTTTTCTTCACCCAGTTCTTCGCGGGACATAGAAAACTGAATTTCGCCGTTAATATCGTAAATGCGACCAAACATCAATTTACCCAACCAACGCAATGCGGTCACACGCCCCGCCAATTTCACAGGTGTGTCATCCGCCAATTCGCGCGCGGCCGCAATAGTATGGGTGCGGTCAAATTTATCCTTCCATACAACACCGTCGCGGACACGAATGTTTTCAGCCTTTTGCAGGCGTGCTTCTAATTCATTGGTTGAGATTTGTGTTTTTTCTGACATTTCTTTGTTTCCCTTGCTTTGTTTTATAAAAAACGGACGCCAAAAAGTGCGTCCGTCATTTAACCTGATGGTCGCACTTTCAATTAAAAACGTTTTTTCAAATTCAAAATCATTTTAGTTTTCTGTTATGACCTGTTTTTTATTGCCCGTATATTATTAATAATAAATTGGCAAAAGTAAAGCATTAATTACCGCCGATGTTGCGATTGTTCGAAACGCAATGAATCCAGCGCATATTGACGGCGTGCCAAATCGTATTGTTCCTTTAACAAGCGAGTGTTCATACGGGTGTGCATTTCGGTCGAGCATGTGTTCAGCGCTATTATCAGCAATAAACATATTGCAACCCCCACGCGAACACCGGTCGATTTTACGCGCAGCGCATCGTCCCACGGTTCCTGATTAATACGCACATTTTTATCCGACATATTTTCCCCCACAGATTAAAACCATGTCCAAGGCTGAAAAACCTTTAACAGACCCAGTGCAGTGCGTTTGTCGGCATATGTGTGACCACAACGCGGGCAAACATTAAATGGTTTTAATATCGCCTTGACCTTTTTAGACACCAAAAGCCAGATATAAAATCCAATCGCCCATGCGGCCACGACCAATCCCCATGCAACATAGCCAAAGTATTTATCAACCGTACCGGTGATGACCGTTATTGTATCGACATCGGACCGTGACAGGTCATTATAAATCTTGGTCGCGACCGGCCAACTGGATGGGCGCCATGGATATACATGGTCAATGCCATAGTTGGTCAATAAAGTCGTTCCCAGGCCGCCGGACTGTTTATCCAGTGCCTTTTTAATCGCGGCATCCAGCATTGTGTCAAATTCTGTTTGGGCAACACGGGTCAAATCGGATTGAACCTTGTCCAATTTTTCATTCACCAATTTTGCGGTGTTGTCCACGGATGATATGGCCTGATTAGCCTTGGCAACACCTTGATCAACCTTGGCAACGGCCTTGTCAACGCCGTCTGTTTTAACACCAAACTTACCCGCAAGACCGGTCAATTTCTTGATACCAGATGTTTTTTCCGTGACGGAATCCGTTGTTTCCTTGGCATGTGCCGTCGTGTCGGTCACTTTGTTTACCGCGCCTTCGGCCATCTTTACCTTGTCAATCGCGGCTGCAATCGGTTTGTCCAGATTGATTGCACCCGCAACCCCGTCCAATAATGCTTCGTACTGCTTTACAATACCGCGTTGCAGGTCAAAGAACATAGATACGACAATGGATTTCTTAATCGGGGCCGAATATGTGTTTTTAATGTGCAGTGGCATCCATGCGACCAGCGCCAACCATACAATCGTCACAATGGTAAATGTGCGTTTGGTTATCTTGACAACCGAGGCCTTTTTCGCAACGGTTTTTGCACCACCGCGGTCAATTACTTCTATTTGCTTTTTCGCCATATTGTCCCCCTTTTTTCCTTATGGTATTAAGACCAGTTTTTTTATGCAAGTGTTTTTATTTGGTCATTTTGTTAAAGATTTCCAATTCCGCCTTTAACGCGTTGCGGAACATTGAATATATTGGCCATACGGACTGGGCATGCATAACATTGGAAATCGTGTTAACATACAGTTCCGCATTTTTAGTATTGGTAAAGGTCGCAATATCGGTACTTGGGTTCAAACAAAAACGACCAAGCTGGCCGGGGCAACCAAATGTGTAAACATATATCAGTTTGTCCGATACATCCTTGCGCGCCAAGGCCAAATACAGGCGGTCATTAAGATTTATGTGAACCTTGGTCTTTATTTTTGTGGGCACCACTGCATTATTATCATCGTTATTCTTCATCGTTTTTTCCTGTGTATTTTTCTATAAATTCTTGCTTGAACGCGGCAAATCGTCCCTGTTCAATCGCGGTACGAATATCGCGCATCAAATCCTGATAGAACCATAAATTGTGTTGGGTCAATAAGGTTGCGCCCAATATTTCATTGCACTTAATCAGGTGGTGTATATATGCGCGCGAACGCTGGCATGCGGGGCATTTACAGTTGGCATCCAATGGGCGCGCATCATCACGGAAGCGCGCATTACGCATATTCATTGTGCCATGGCGTGTAAAGGCCTGGGCGGTGCGACCGGCGCGCGTTGGCATCACACAGTCGAACATGTCAATTCCACGCTCGACCGCGCCAAGAATATCAAGTGGCGTACCAACACCCATTAAATAGCGTGGCTTGTCCTCCGGCAACAGTGGTGTGGTGGTCGCAATCATGTCAAACATAACATCCTGGGGTTCACCAACCGCCAATCCGCCAACCGCATAGCCGTCAAAGCCAATGGCGGTTAATTCGCGTGCGGACTTTTCGCGCAAATCGGGGAAATCCGCCCCCTGAACAATGCCAAAGATTCCGTATCCAGGTCTGTCGATAAAGGCATCCTTGCTGCGACGGGCCCAACGGGTGACCATGTCAACATTCTTTTCAACACGGGCGCGTGGCGCGGGCAGTTTTAAGCACTCGTCCAGAACCATTGTTATATTGGAATCCAACTGATGCTGGATATGAACCGAGTCTTCGGGGCGCAGAAAATGCTTTTTGCCGCCGTCAAAGTGCGATGTAAACTGAACGCCCTCTTCGCTCATTTTAGTCAGGGTCGAAAGGCTCATCACCTGAAAGCCACCACTGTCAGTTAAAATTGGACCGGTCCAACCGCCAAACTTATGCAGGCCGCCCATTTGTTCAACCAAATCGCCGCCCGGGCGCATCATAAGGTGGTATGTGTTGCCCAAAATTACCTGGGTGCCAGTGGCCGCAACCTGATCCATGGTCAGGGCTTTGACCGTGGCCGCGGTTCCAACCGCCATAAACGCGGGGGTCTGAAAAGTGCCATGGGCCGTTTCAACCGAACCGCGACGCGCGTTGCCATCTGTTGCAATCAAATTAAATTTTAATGCCATTTTTTCCCCGTTTACTTAAAATTCTCGTCCCATATTGTCTTTAAATCGATATCAAAATCCGCCCCTTGGGTCACAATCGACATTGACCCATCAAAATATCCGCGGGATTTTTCCACAACTTCCGCGGCAGTAATCGCATCACATTGACGGATTATTTCATAAAAATCATAGACCCGACCAAATGAATAATAGAAGCCTAACAGTTTGTCGCATCTGCTGCCGGCACTTTCAAGCCAATCCGCATCGCCCAATCTGTCCTTGCGATTGTAACGGTCTAAGTCTTCGTCTGTAATATCAGGATTGCTATAAATACGATACGCGTTTTTCGCAATCAGCGCAACTACCTGTTTTAGATTTTCTGTCGAAGTCTGGGTCGCAAAACCAGTAAAGCGAGTGTTTTCAACACCCAATCCCGCCCCAGAAAAACCATACACTAATCCGTTTTCTTGGCGCAAGATATCGGATATTTTGCGTATCATATAACGTTCAAAGCGACTTACCGCCATTTCGTTGACTATGTTTTCAAATGCATTATCCCAAATTTCTGGGAATAAAATTTCCAATTTTACATTCTGTTTTTCCTGCTTCGAATTGTGATAAATGCCAGGGGTAGCGTTAATTTCTTTATTTTCCGAAACTTCGTGTGTTGGCAGAAAAGCAAAGCGTTCTTCCAATTGTTTCAGCACAGCGTCCGCATCATCAATGCGTCCCGACACGCCAATCATACAGTTCTTGGCCGACAGACGCTTTGACATCCAATCCAGCATCTGGTCACGAGTAAATGACATAATATTTTCAATACTGCCCAATGTGCGATACATTGGCATGCCCATCATTTTATGCCATAAGAACTCGCGATATTCACGCGAATTATTATCCATAGAACGGCGCAATTCGTCACAGATTACTGTGCGTTCGATTTCAATCTTGCCCGCATCAAATAAGGAATTTTGTATGACATCGCTGAAAAAATCTATTAACTTTGATACATTTTCACCCAGCACACGCCCATATGTGTTCATCTGGCTGATACCAGTCGATGCATTGCGCGTGGCACCATAATAGTCCATATAATCATCAATAAACTTCTTGGTCGGGAAATTAGTCGAACCCTTGCCCAGCATGTGTTCGCAAAAGTGTGTCAGACCATATTGTTCCGGAGCCTCGTCACGAGAACCGGTGTTAAAGCGTACCTTGATATTGGTTGTTTCTAAATCCATCGGGTCAAGCATTACTGTGACACCGTTGGATAATTTATGTAGGGTTGGCTTATATTTCATCACGCATCCTTTTTGAACAGCAAACAACAGTCACCATAACTAAAGAAACGGTATTTTTGCGCGACCGCGTGGGAATACGCCGCCTTCATCTCAGGCAAACCTGCGAATGCCGAAACCAGCATAAACAGTGTGGATTTCGGCAAATGAAAATTGGTCAGCAACACATCCACAGCGCGGAATTTATAGCCCGGTGTAATAAAGATATCCGTGGTCTGGCAAATTGGCGCAACACGCGCGTATTGCGCGGGATTACTGTTATTCATTGCCGCACTTTCCAGTGTCCGCATCGAAGTTGTACCCACCGCTATGACACGCTGGGCATTGTTTATGATTTCAGCCTGGGTGGGGGTGATACAGCACCATTCGCTGTGCATTTTATGTTCG
>JAZLDK010000115.1:0-1552 GCA_045614725.1 Candidatus Enterousia sp. | reverse complement strand
CGCCTGTGGTTTCTCGCCAAGGCGTTCGACTGTCTCGTCAACAATTGTCATACCGGCACACACATCCAACGCGGCCGACAAACTTAACCCACTGTGCTGAAAATTATTAATCTGATTCTGATATTCGGACTGCCCCAGTGCCGCACTGCGTAATTCCAGTGCCTGCTGCAACAATCCCGCCTGAACACTCGGTCCATAACCAAGCACTATGCGGTTATTGTATTCCATGACCCCACGTGTCACGGATTCAACCATATTACGCTCAGACTTGGTCAAGGTATAGTGTGGCAAATACTGCGACAAATCCATATGCACATAGTGCCCAGTTTCTGGATTATACACACTGTAACAAAACATCATATGTCGCCATTTTTCGTACTCTACGCCATCAGATTCCATGCACAATTTTCGTGCCGGCACATTACCGCGTATAACAATTTCAAGTTCTTTTCCAAAATCTGTACTGTACACGCTATACATCTTGGCCATCCACCAATCATATGTACGACGCGCAACATCCCCAACATTGATTACCGCAAACATACGCCGATCAACCGGCACTTCGTACAACCACGATTGCAACCACACCGTATTTTCAAAAACCGACAAATTATTTGGCTGGGCCCCACGCACATATTGATTTACGGCATCAATGGCCTCAGCAATTTTTGCAGAAATTTCATCGTTTATCAGATGAAGATAACAATCCACCCCAGAAATCTTTGCCACTTCATCCGAATGTGCCCGCGGCCAGGTCAATAAACAATTCTTATAATGCTTTAATTCATGCAAGAAAATATTTTCCTTGGTGCTGCGTACCGAATAAAAACTTTGTGCCAAAAGCGACAAATTCAAATAATCCTCTGGGATTTGTGACGGGGGGACACCTTTTTGATACTTTATATTGGCAATTCTGGCCTGTTCATAGTCTTGGTGTTCCACACCCAAAACATCATCAACCATGACAATTTTCTGTGCATTGGCCCCACCGGCTGTCACATATCTACCGCCTACTATATTTCCATCCTTGTCAACCAATTCAAAGCCATAATCGGCCCCCTGCACCCTTTTAGCATATATAGGTTCCTTGGAATCACGCAATATTTGCAGGCCTGTGGCCTGAATCGCATATGGCACAACATCATCTTTTATCACATAGCGCGGATAAACAAACACATAATCCTTGTCCGAGGTGGTTTGCGGCCAATAATCCGCGGCCATATTCTTGAACGGGCGATTATGCACGGCAATCCCAGGAATTTCGATATTCAAAATCAGACTGGTTGGGATATCCCACATCTCGGTCGGGACATCTTGCATTTGCGTTTTGCCCAACTGTTCGCGCAATTTGTCGGTCAGTTTTACACTGTCCTTTAACGCCATCACACGATAGTCTTCAAGTACAACCAATTGCGCCATACAAACACTCCTATTCGGGCATATTATACCACAATTCAACGACTATTTCATTCGGATAAAGCATGCAACCTTTTTCAACGCCCACCACAACACGCCGGTCATGGCCAATACACCAATCAGTGTCACCGTTATC
>JAZLDK010000114.1:0-4807 GCA_045614725.1 Candidatus Enterousia sp. | reverse complement strand
TGATTTCGCCTATCACGCGCTTCGCGTAGTCATAGGTCTTTTCCGTGCCGTTCTTTGCAATGCCGGAAGCGGCAAGGATGTCTGCATCCAGCCCTCCGTAGATTTCCCCGGTCTTTGCACCGATGACGGAATCCTCATCGTTCTTTGACATCGTGACAATGGCACTGACCTGCTCATCGGTCAGTCCGGCAGTCGCGGCATTTGCTTTTAAGAGTTCACTTGTAAGTGCCATAATTCTTTCCCTTTGAATTTTTGGTTAATAGTCTTTTTACTTCGATTTCTGACGGCCCGGCTTGCCGGGTTCCTTTTCCCCTTCGGCATTACCTTCGGGTTTGCTTTGGCCTTTCAGTTCGGCAATCTGCTTTTCCTGTTCGGCCAACTTGGCACGCAGTTCGGCCATTTCGTCGGCAACTCTTTTTTCCTTTTCGGCCTTGGCCTTTGCGGCCTTTTCGGCTTGCGCCTTTATCCATTCGTTCGGGTCATGCAGAACAACGATGTCAAAACCCTGCTTTCGCAAGCTATTGAACACGTGTGTTTCGTACGTCTTTTTGCCGAATTTCTGAATTCGCGGGATGGAAAGCCGTTTGCCCGTCTTGGGGTCGAACTGCTTGTTCTCAATGACAACGTGATAGCTTTTTTCTTCGCCCTTCGGGACGATGTAATTTTCCGCCGTCAACTTTTCAATCGGGGTATCGCGCCCGTCTTTGGTAATCATGACTTTTTTTGTTTTAGTGGTTAAACATTGGCCGGTTCCGCAATTTGTTCGTCGGCATACTTGCGGAATTCGGCCGTTATAATTTCAATCTTCTTTTGATACGGAATCGCTTCGCCAAAATCCAACACATTCGTGTTTTCGCGTTCGAACCGCCGGACAAAATTAGGAAAGTTCAATTTGATTCGCAAATCCTGTTCCGATACCAAACGTTTTTCGAACAAGTCGGATACTTCTTGACGCGACAAATGCCGGAACGGTTCAAGTTCCGACAATACCATCATTCTTCGCAACTGCATCGGGTCGTTCCGGTATTCCGTTTCGATGATTTGTCTTTGCATCATATCCAATTCGGATTCCGATGCGCCGGCCTCCTTGGCGGCTTTGTATCGCTTCCGGAGTTCATCCGGGGAATACAGGTAGAATTCAGTTCCGTAGTTGATGGTTGCGGAAATGAAATAACGGCCGTAACGCAATTTGCAAGCCGTTTCATCCGTCCATTGTTGCGCCGATTCGAACCCTTTCTTGATGCGATTCAAAACCGTTGTCACACTTTCGAAATTCGCCATAACTTGTTGTTCGTTGAACGCATCGCGGTTCGTTACGATTTCGTCTTGGCCTACAACGGCCGTGATGATTTCTTCGCGCAACCGCTTTTGTTCTTCGACATTGTAATCAAGGGCGTTGCGGTCAACGGACAACATCTGAACGGGATTCCGCAAGTCGGGTTGGTTTTCCGATTCGGACGGTACGGGTATTTCCACGAATGAACCAGGGCCGACCGTGCGTTTGTTGCCGCATTTGGGGCAACGCATCAGCAATCCGGCCATATCCAATTTGTAATGTCCCTGTTTGTCGCGAAGGAAACCGCCGTCGCAATAATCGCCGTTTTCGGCGTTCGTGAAATCGCAACTTTGTTCGTAACCCGAAAGAATCGGATACGCACCCATCAAGTCAAGTTGACGTTTCGAAATGTGGAAGAATTCGAACCAATCAAGGGATTCAAGCACGGCCGACAACGGGGATGCCTTGACATCCGGTTCGTCAAGCGAAATCGGTTCAGTCCAAAAGAACCGGGCCGGGCAATATCCCAAATCGTGGAATGCTTCGACCTTCGGCATACCGGTAATTGTTCCCGTGTGCCTCTTGTCATCCCAAACACGATATGATTCATCGTCAATCACAACGATTTCGTCACGGCGGCGAAACGCAATGAAATCCATTTGTCCCGTTGTCGGGTCGGCATCGTACGTGATGACATCTTCAATCGGCAACCAATAGAAATACGGTTCGGGCAATTCGGTCTTTTGCTCCCTTGGTACGTCAACGATAAGGACGGAATTTATTTCAGACTTGAAGAATTCCCATCCTTTCGTTGACCATACTTCGGGTTCATGCAACTTTGTCAATCTGTAATTTTCCCAATCGTCGCGTTGCGCCGAATTGATGAACTGATAATTGAAAGCCGGGTTGCGACCATCAAAAATGCGGCTTAGCTTGTAGAAACAAACGTCCGTGATTTCGTTGGTCTTGATTGGGTAACGGAACAATGATTTGAAAAGAACGAATTTGTCATGCGGCAAGATATTTTCGGCCATTGCCATGAATTGTGTCAACGGCAAAGAAATATACGGCGAATTGAAAGTCGTTACGCGCTTAACCGTGTGAAATTTGATGCGGTTTTGATGCAATATCGCACGGGTAATGGTCGCGGAACGCTTATTTTCCGCTATCTTCTTTCTTATCTTGGCAACGTCGTAACCCATTGTTCACAAATTCAAATTTTGACTTTTCCGGCAAATGCCATCCGCCGTTGTTCGGCATATTCAATAAACGTTCGGCATGGGATATTTCGAAATCCCTGGTAACGCCGTTCGCGACAAGCGTTACCGTTGTCGTTTTTGCGTTCATTTCAATTTAGCTTTGCGAAGCCGGAACCAAATCCGTCAAAGGATTGAAATCCGTCGGGGTTACGATTGCAAGGTTGTCCGAATAGTTATCCGGGTACATCCACGAAATCGCGTTCGAATCCTTCGCGTCGAAATTGCCGTGAATCTTCGAACCGATGAACAGGGAACGAATGGGAATCGGGTAGTACGTGGTTGCGGTCGTACCGTCTTGGATTGCCTCAATCTTTCCGTTTTCGTCAAACAGGAACACGCCAAGGTTGCCGGCGGCGGCTTCGCATTGCAATTCCTTCATGACTTTGATAACCGACTGCGGAACGGAACGCAATTGTCCGTCGAACTGAACTGGGTTGCCGCCAAGGACTTGCGAAATGCCGCCCAAGTCATCATTGCCGCCACCGGTACGGCGGGCATCGCCACCCGAATCAGCCGGGGCGTTGATGTACGGGGAAACAACAACTTTGCTACCATCAGCGGCGGCCAACAGGGCCGTCCACGAAGCAAGCAAAAGAATCGAAGCGGACGAAGTAAAACTATTCTTCGTGCCGTCTGCCTTTTTCAAGCGTTGAAACGCAACTTTTTGGATTTGGCCAAAGTTTTCGGGGCAAACGACATTGGGGATGGTCGTAATTGCAGCGTTGGCCGGGCATTGACAAATTAATGACATAGTTTTGAAAATTAATTGGTTAATAAATGTCGGCTTACCCTTGGCCGAATTGATTTGCGGCAAATGTAGTTATTATTTTCAATTTTCATGCAATCAAATGAATTTTTTTCATCAATGCACCCGGACACCACGATTCGCGGAATTGTACGGACGGGCGTTTCCGTCTGCGATTTCTTTTTCGTATATCCCTGTCAATCCGTCCGCATCGTCATCGTGTTCGTTCGCGTCGAACTTGCGAAGGAATCCCGTCAAATGGTCATGGAATTTTTTGTACCGGGTTTCCCATCCGAACGGCATGATGATGTGTTGGTTTACGAACGGCGCGTTGGTAACGACGCGGGATTCCTTGTTGCTGCCTTGATAGAATGGGAAAGTCAACGCGCGGACTTTCTTTTTGATTGTCTTTTCGAACTGCGAACCGCCGTTGTTGGATTCGACCCACGCTTTTTGCGTACCGTTGGCATTAATCATCCGGGGAACCGTTACCGTTGTCACATCGGTTGGTTCATCCGTGTATTCGATATCGGTAATAAGGGCGAACAACAACGGTTCCATGCGCTTTTTGCTTTCGTTCCATATCTGATTTTCCGAACGAAATATATCATAAGTCGCGGCAAACAAGTAATCGTCCCCTTCGTCGGCCACGTCAATGTAACATCCGGAACGCACATATTGTCCCCAATCGGACTTTTCGACCCACGTTTTGAATGGCTGATACAGGAATGCCGTTGCATCGCCCGGATTGCCTTGATAAAGACATTGGAATCCAAGCGGGTCAAGTTGTTTTTGCTGCAATAGTCTTTCCAACGAATGCCGGGCCGGCCATAACGCTTCGCCGGCTTCACGTTGGTCTATTTCGGTCGGTTCCCCCGTCTTGATAGCCTCAAAGTTTACAAGCACCCAAGCACCGGACGGTATGTTTTCGAAATCATCCCATCGTTCCGCGAATATCACGTTTTCCGTGTCAATCAATTTTCCAATAATGTCATCCGGATGCCATCGGGTAAAGACAATCAGTTGTTGCGAATCGTTGTGCAACCTTGTACGCGCAACCTTTGTGTACCAATCCCAGGCCGTCGAACGGATTTGCGGCGAATAGGCTTCGGCCGCATCCTTGTACAGGTCATCGAATATCATCACGTCAACGGTTTTCGATGTAAGTGAACCGCCACGGCCGACAACACGCAACGAACCGGTATGGCTGACGATTTCAAAAACGTCCGAATTCCGCAAATAGTTGTTCGCCACGGTTACGACATTCGAACCATTCAATTGCGTTTCCGGAAATATGGCCCGGTATTCGTCGCAATCAATCAATCTTTGCACATCGCGGTTGAAATCCTTCGCAATGGTGGCGGCATACGAACATATTGCGATTTTGGTATCCGGGTTCAATCCCAACATTTGCGCCGGCAACATCCTTGAACTGCCAAGGCTTTTCCCGTGCTGGGGTGGGGCCTGTATGATAAGGTTTTTTATCTTGCCCTTCGCGAACATATCCAAGACGCGGTAATATGCCGT
>JAZLDK010000113.1:0-11356 GCA_045614725.1 Candidatus Enterousia sp. | reverse complement strand
ATTAAGCCATTTTGGAACCTGGCCAAATCCGGTGATGATATAGATATGGTTTACCCATGGCATGTTTTCGGCAACACTGCGAACGGAATATAAAAATTCGCCATTGTCGCGATAGCGTTCATCCGATGTGACACCGCGATGTTCAGGGATTGCGTGTCCCAATTTTTTAAGCCATTTATTCTTTTGGGCCAGCCACCTTTTGTCGGACCCATCAACCCACAGATATACTATATCGATTTTATTCATAAAAATCCCCCATGTGCTACACAGGGAATTATAATATTAGGAATATATTCAGTGCAACTTACTTTTTACCAAAATGTTTTTTTAATATGTCGTATGCGGCCGAAACACGTGCAAACTCGGTCGCGGCATTTTTCTTGTCGGTTGCGGTGTCGGGGTGGTATTTTTTCGCCAGTGCGCGGTATTTAACGCCAACCTCGCGCCAGGTGGCGGAAATCCCAAGACCAAATACTTTAAGTGCGGAAACGACATTTGTGGGCAATTTGCTTTTTGCGGGAATTCGATCGAATTTGCTGCGGCCGGTAATGAAATCGTTCAAGAAATTCATATAATCGGTCGCATCTTTTTTTGCGGTGTCTTTATCCTTTAACGATGTGCCAAATGTTTGACGTTCCCAGTCGGCCTCGATTTCTTCGGGGGTCATGTCCGCATAGTAATTCCAGTTCTTGTTATATTCGGCGGCGTGTTCGGTACAGAAAAACCAATAATCGCGCAAATCGCGTGATTTTGGGGCCCGACATGTGCCGGCCTTGGTACAGCCTGGTTTGTCACATTTTTTTATCATTTATTTACCTTTTAACTTGGATAATGGGTGGTGTTGCTCCACCGTTTCGCGTAATTTTTCCGGCATTACATGTGTGTAAATCTGGGTTGTTGAAATGTCTTCGTGGCCCAGCATTGTTTGTATCGCGCGCAGGTTTGCGCCGCCCGCCAGCAGATGTGATGCAAATGAATGACGCAGGACATGTGGACTGACGCGCGATGGTTCAATGCCGGCAAGGACGGCGCATTTTTTCAAAATCTTGAAAAAACCGTCGCGTGTTATGTGGCCGGTTTTGCCGCCTGATGGGAAAACATATTTTGATTTTATTTCGTCCCCGCGCAGGTCCAGCCATTTTCTTAGGGCGGCCTGGGCGGCGCTGTGCATCGGGACAAGGCGTTCTTTGGCGCCCTTGCCATGGATAAGTAATTTATCACCCAATATCGCCGTCATGGGCAGTTCGCATAATTCAGATACACGAAGGCCCGATGCGTAAAGCAATTCTATCATTGCGCGCAGACGTGTGCAGTTTTTTATGTCGCCCGCGCTGGATATTAATAATTCTATTTCATCAATTGATAAAAATTTTGGTAAAACGCGGTTGCGTTTGGGTAGTTCCAGATTTGATGTCGGGTTGACCGAGATAATTTTTTCCAGCATCAAGAATTTGTAAAAGCCACGCAGGGCCGATGCCTTGCGCGCAATGGATGATGGCTTGTCGGGCAGGGTGGCAAGGTATTTTTGAATATCGTCGTGTGTCGCACCCATCAGGCCACCTGAAATGGCGTTATCGGCCAGTCGCAGGTCCGATTCATAACTGGCAAGGGTTTTGGCACTGCGACCCTTTTCAGCGGAAAGTGCTTCTAGGAATATATCGATATAGTTCATGGATATACCACAATTTCTGTCATATGCTGGGGTGTGGAAAACGATATAATCATCAAGGCAATTACCGAAATGATTAAAAACCATATGATGATTTTTGGAAACTTGGTTTGTTTTTTCTTTTTAATCGGCATCGTTAGCCCCCCATGGTTATATTGTGTCAAAACTGGTTATAAATATACCCGTGCCGGCAATTATGATAAGTGGTGGTGCAATAATTGATAATATCGCGGGCAATGCGCCGGTCGCACCAAGTGCATTAAACATATTTATCAGGAAATATACTGCAAAGCAGGTTATGATACCAAGGCTGAATTTGATACCAAAACTGTAATTGCGACGTTGCTTGGTCTGGGAAAATGCAACCCCAAGCATTGCCATAGCAATCATGGTCAGTGGCAGGAAAAGCAGTGTCCAAAACTGAACCATGTGTCCGCGAATTGGGGCGCCGATTGATTCCATTTTCTTGATAAATTCGGGTAATTGCCAGAAAGAAATCTGGTCAGGTTGCAGGTATCTGTCCAGAACGGTTTGTGGTGTTAACAATGTCTTGGTTTGCCAATCACCATGTGTGACCACACCATTTGAATCCCACATTGTTGCGTTTGGTGCAAACAGGCCCGTATCCGAAAGGGTGACCGTGTCGGATTTAACGCGCATGGCAAGTTTAAAGTCGGGTGTTTGAACGTAGGTTGTTGCATCATGAAAAACAAGTGCACCATTGTCATTTTGCATTGTTCGTGCGTTCATCGTTATGTATCCCGCATCCGAAGATTCACGCAGCCATATCGCATTATCGATAAGTTGCAGGTGGTCGGGGGTTATGTTTTGTGTGCTGATTCCGACCGAATAGGGATTGATGATTGTTGTTGCGAATGCACCGATTAAAAACGCACCGATTAAAAATGGTCTTGAAGATTGAAATGGTGACATGCCGGCACTGGATACAATAATACTCTCGCTGGATTTGGTCAGGTTATATGATGCCAGTAATGTGCCCATAAATACCGCCAGCGGCAGGAACATTGGTATGTATTCCAACAGGCGGACCCAAGCCTCGTACAAAGCGGCAATGGCGTTCGGATTTGACGGCAGGCGTTCCACAAATGTGACGGCAAAAATTATGCCACATACCACAAGCAATACTAAGCCAACGCCTGAAAAAAATCGGCGCAATAAAAAGCGAGTTAAGATATTTAGCCTAAACATAATAGTAAAACTATACCCTTTTCATTTGATAATTGCAAAATTAAAATGAATGCGTATAATTCGGGGATAAAACATATAGGATTTAGTTATGGAAAAAAAGCCAATTTCAAGGGAAGGATTTGATAATCTTATTAAAGAACTGAAAGATTTGAAGGAAGTTCAACGCCCAGAGATACTTAAAACCGTCCAGTGGGCGCGTTCGCTGGGGGATTTGTCCGAAAATGCGGATTACAGCGCGGCCAAGGAAAAACAGCGCCAAATCGATAAAAGAATTCAATTTATCGAGGGTGTTATTGAAAATGCCGCGATTATTGATGTGGATTCTTTGTCGGGCGACAGGGTTGTGTTTGGTGCACGTGTGGTTGCCGAAGATGAAGACGGTAATAAAATGCAGTGCCGTATATTGTCGGATATCGAATCGGATGGTAAAACCGTGATTTCATGTACTTCGCCCGTGGGGCGTGCGATGATTGGTCGGTGCGTTGGGGATACTTGTATTGTAAAGTTGCCCAATGGTGAAAAAGAGTTCGAAATTTTAGAAGTTAAATTCAAAGAGTAAGGATTTGCGTTGTCTGTACGCGTGTTGCCTGAATTTTTAATCAATCAAATCGCCGCCGGCGAGGTGGTGGAACGTCCCGCCAGTGTGGTAAAAGAACTGGTGGAAAATGCGCTGGATGCAGGGGCGGACCAGATTGTAATAGATGTTGTTGATGGCGGGCGCACATTGATAAGCATTGTGGATAATGGTTCGGGAATGTCGCATGATGATTTGGCGCGTGCAATTACACGACATGCGACATCTAAATTGCCGGATGATGATTTGCTGAATATTAATTTTATGGGGTTTCGTGGCGAAGCGTTGCCATCGATTGCATCTGTGTCTGATATGACGATTGACACATGTAATGGTATGGACGAAAACGGGTGGCAAATTGATTGCTCTACGCATGAAATCCGGCCTTCGGATTGGGAGAAAGGAACCAGAATTCGTGTCCAGAATTTGTTTGCCAAAACGCCGGCACGATTAAAATTTCTGCGCGGGGACAGGGCGGAAATGATGTCTGTGTTGGAAGTAGTTAAGCGATTGGCCATGGCGCGGCCAGATGTTGGCTTTGTGCTGAATAATAAATGGTTCTTTTCAAAAAATCAGGATTTGATGACGCGTATTGCCGCGGTTATGGGGGATGATGTTGTGGGGCGGATGCTGGACATTGATGCGGTGTCAAACAGTAATTCGAATATGCGCCTGACCGGATTTGTGTCGGAACCAACACTGCGCCGCGCATCAAGCATTGATCAGTATTTGTTTATTAATGGGCGGCCGGTCAAGGACAAGGTTTTGGTGGGGGCGTTGCGTGCGGCATATATGGATGTGATGTATGCGCGTGAATTTCCGCTGTGTGCGTTGTATTTGTCTTTGCCGCCCCAGTTTGTTGATGTTAATGTGTCGCCCGCCAAGACCGAGGTGCATTTTCTTGAACCAACGCATGTGCGGTCTTTTATAATCAAGTCATTGCGTGACAGATTGTCCAAGACAATGGCCGAAACAAAAATTACCATTGTGCCAAATAATGATGTGACACCGCCAAGTCCAGTGAAATTTGACTTTGGTATCAAGGCGGATGTTCTGCGCATGCATGATGATATTAAGCCTGCGCCGGTAAATATGTTTGAAAATATGGCGACGCAAAGGGTGGTCAGAAGCGCACCAATTATGCCGGATGCTGGGGCGGCGGTGGTGCCTGATTTACCACTTGGGCGCGTGATTGGTCAGGTTTGTAATAAATACATAATTGCACAAAAGGATGATAATCTGGTTGTTGTGGACCAGCATGCGGCGCATGAACGCATTACATACGAAAAACTTCGTACGCATAAAATTAAAACCCAGCCTTTGTTGACGCCGATAGTTATAGAATTGCGCGAAGAAGATGTGGTGGCGGTTCTGACGGTTGCGGCGGAATTAAAGCAGTCTGGTTTGGTGTTGGATGCGTTTGGTGATGGTGCAATTGCTATATTTGAAAAGCCGGCGGATTGGGATTTGAATTGGGCGGATGTGTTGCGTGCAATTGCGGACGAAGTGCGCGCAAATGGGCATTCTTCGCAATTACAGGAAAAGTTGCATCTGAAATTGGCAAACTATGCGTGTCATCATTCTGTGCGGGCGGGGCAGGCGTTGGATATGATTCAAATGGATGCTTTGCTGCGTGATATTGAACGCACCGAACGGGCGGGGCAATGTAATCATGGTCGGCCGGTGTATAAGTTTATTGCACTGACGGAAATGGACACCTGGTTCGAGCGTTAATTTTTTCGCTATTTTCCCTTTACATTACGGGCTTTTTTTACTATCGTGACCTTATTAAATAAGGAGAAAATACATGGAACAAACAGCAGAAGTCGTAGATACGGTTGTGCAAACTGCACCCGCCGCGGTCCCACAGAATGGTTTTTGGGGGATGGTTTGGTATTGCGTAATTGTGTTTGGTATAATTTACCTGTTTATGGTACGGCCAAATAAAAAACGCATGGCAGAATATCAAAAAATGTTAGATTCTTTAAAGGTTGGTAATCGTGTGATGGCCGCTGGAATATATGGAAAAATTAAAAAAGTTAATGAAAAAACAATCGAATTGGAAGTTGCCAAGGGCGTTGTTATCGAAGTTAACAAAAATGCGGTTGCATCGGTTGAATAAATAAAGGGTATGGTTATGTTTAAAAAATTGGCGATAGTTTTTGTATCGGTTTTTTGTGTGTTGTTGGCGGTGCCAACAATGTCGCCAAAGTTGGCGCCTTATTTCCCGTCTTGGATTGGGCCGGTATCTTTGGGGTTGGATTTGAAGGGTGGTGCCCAGTTGCTGTTAGAGGTTGATACAGGTACCATGATGCAGGAAAAGACCGCGCAGTTGTATGATGAAACGCGCAGTTCTTTGATTGACAGAAACAAGGGGGTTATACGCTTTTCTAATCTGCGCAATCATGATGGTGTGGTGTCTTTGGTTGTGCGTGAAGAAGACGAAGTATCCAAGGCCAAGGGACGTTTGAAAAGCGCGTTTGGTAATACGGTGGATATAACATCGGATGGTAAAACAATCGAGCTTAAATATTCTGAAAAACAAAAACAGGAAATGATTCAGGATGCTTTGGCGCGCAGTATCGAAATCGTTCGTCGTCGTATCGATGCGCTGGGGACCAAGGAACCATCTATACAAAGTCAGGGTGGTAAATATATTCTGATTCAGTTGCCGGGGGTTGATAATCCGGAACATATTAAAAACTTGATTGGGCAAACCGCCAAGATGACATTCCATTTGGTTAATGAATCTGTGACCACCGAACAGTTGGCAACAGGTCGTGCACCAAATGGTACCGAATTCTTGCCATATATGGATTCGCCATCCCAGATGGTGCCGGTGTATTCGCGTGTGGAAGTATCGGGTGAATCTTTGAAAGATTCCCAGGCGGATTTTGATCAAAATAATATGCCGGTTGTGACAACTGTGTTTGATGCATCGGGTGCACGCAGATTTGCCAAATTGACCACGGAACATGTGAATGAACGCTTTGCGATTGTTCTGGACGGCAAGGTTTTGTCTGCGCCGACTATTCGTGAACCAATTCCGGGCGGTCGTGGCCAGATTTCTGGTGGGTTTAACCTGCAAGGGGCCAAGGATTTGGCGGTGCTGTTGCGCAGTGGTGCGTTGCCTGCGCCGTTGACGGTTATTGAAGAAAGAACTGTTGGTGCCGGATTGGGTGCGGATACAATTGCCCAGGGTAAAATCGGTGCGATTACAGGTGTGCTGTTTATATTTGTGTTCTTGTTCTTTGTTTATCGTTCGTTCGGTGTGATTGCAGGTATTGCGTTGATGGTGAACTTGGCCATGATTGTTGGTTTGACCGCATTGTTTGGTGCAACACTGACATTGCCGGGTATTGCGGGTATTGTGTTGACACTGGGGATGGCGGTTGATGCGAATGTGTTGCCGTTCGAGCGTATCCGTGACGAAGTCAAGTCGGGGGTGCCACCATTGCGTGCGATTAATATCGGCTTTGACAGGGCGATGAAGACCGTTTTGGACGGAAACTTGACCACACTGATTTGTGCGCTGGTATTGTTCCAGTTCGGTGCGGGTCCAATTCGTGGGTTTGCAGTCACTTTGTCGATTGGTATTTTGACAACCTTGTTTACATGCGTGTGGTTGACCAGGGTATTGGTTGATTGGTACATGAATGGCAAAAACAAGAAAATCGGTTTTGTTAAATAAAGAATGCAAAGGGGAAAGTTATGGTTCTGCATTTTATGAAATATCGTAAAATATCGTATATAATTTCGGGCGCGTTGGTGTTGTTGTCGGTGATATTGCTGATGACACGCGGGCTGAATTATGGGATTGACTTTTCGGGTGGTATCGCGATGGAGGTGACACCCGTCACAGAAAATTATTCCATTGAACAGATGCGTGGCGCATTGTCGCAGTTTAAGCCGGAATTACAAGAAGTTGATGGAAACGCCGTGTTAATTCGTGTTGGCTTGCCCAAGGGTGCAACCGATGTTGAACAGAATGAACGCGTGACCCAGATTAAAGATATCCTGGGTGAAAATGTTAAGTATTCCCAGATTCAGGTCGTTGGACCAAAAATCGGTGGTGAATTGATTCGCGGTGGTATCTTGGCCATATTGTTCGCGTTTGTGATGATGGCGGTTTATGTATGGATTCGATACAAGGGTGGATATGCAATTGGCGCATTTTGTTCCTTGTTTTTGGATTTTGTGTTGATGTTTGGGTTCTTTTCCGCAACCGGATTGGAATTTAATCAGACCGCAATTGCTGTTATATTGACGGGTATTGGTTATTCCATTAATGACAAGGTTGTTAACTATGATCGTATTGATGAGAATGTTAAGAAATATCATAAAATGCCAATGGACGAACTGATTGATTTATCGGTCAGTGAAATGCTGCGTCGTACCATGTTAACCAGTGTTTCTACACTGTTGGCGATGATTGGTTTGTATATGTTCGGTGGCCAGGTTCTGCGTGAATTTGCGTTGGCGATGGGATTCTCGGTCGTGATGGGAACATTTACAAGTATCTTTATTTCCAACATGATTTTGTATAACTTTAATTTGCGTGACGACAAATAATAATATCGGGCATCGCAGTCCAAGGAGGGAAAGGAAATGAACAAGTTGAAATTTTTAATTTGGGTGGTTTTATCCTTGGGCGCGGTGCCGTCTGCGTTTTGTGACGGGTTGTTCTTTGCGGACGAACCGGTACAGGATGGTTTGCCGGTGTTTGAAATGTCTGAAACATTTGCGGAAATTTATCAGAAACTTGATTCCGCAAAGTGGGCGGGAAAAAATCTTAATGTTGCAATTGAAAGTCTTGAAGCATTAAACCCATCGGCGCATATTGCCGCCACGGATGAAAGGGTGGTTTTGGTTTGGGATGATGCGATTGTTGCGAATTTTCCGCGCCCAAATGCGCATGATTGGAATGGGTTTGGTGAAATAACGACGGCATTGATTCTTAAAATGCGTGCGCACGACAGGGACTTGCGTAAATTAAATCAGGGCGAACTGTATCAGGTTGTTGTAGACAGTCTGGTTCGTGGTGTTGACCAAAATGGTCGCTATATATTTTCCAAGGCCGCAGAAATTGCCCAGGATGGGCGTATCCTTACCAGCCTTGGGTTGGAAGGGGCGCGTGATGCGCGTGGGAATTTCCGTGTGACCGGTATTTACAAAGATGCGCCGGCCGATACGGCGGGGATTCGTGCAGGCGATTTAATCGCGGAAATTAATGGTTCGGCGGTGGCCGATATGTCGGATGCCCAGTTGGCACGTGTACTGACCGGATTTAATTCGGGTACTTCGAAAATAAAATTATTAACACCGTCGGGGGACAAGAATGTTGTGCTTCGTCGTGCGACGATTGTGCTGGCGGATGCTGATATTGTGCATCGCAGTAATCCAGATACGGGTGGTTTGTTGGAAGTGGTAATTCATGAAGTATCGGATAATGCTGTTGCCGTTGTGAACGAGGCCTTGGCCAAATATCCCGATATTTCTGGATTGGTATTGGATTTGCGTGCGGCAACGGGTGATGATGAGCGCGCGGCGGCAAAATTGGCGGGACTGTTTATCGGTAAAAATCCGGTAATGCGCATTGTCGAAACCGCCAAGGACGAGGTCGAGGTTGTCCCCGGTGCAGATGCAATAACGGATGTGCCGGTGGTGGTGTTGATGTCTGATATGACGCGTGGCACGGCCGAGGCAATTGCCGCCGCATTTTATGAAAATGCGCGTGGCGTGTTGGTGGGAACGCCAACGGCGGGTGCGGCCCGAATTGCTTCAAGAATTGATTTGAATAATGGTGGTGCATTGGAATTGCTGAACAAGTCAATCAAGACCGGATCAGGGCGCGCGATTGATGGGCGTGGGCTGTTCCCGATTGTGTGTTTATCTAATATTCGCACCAGCCAGCAACAGGATGTATTTTTCCTTAATGTAATAAACGATGATTTTAATGCGCGCGATTTTAATCGCGAAACAGATATGGATGTGGCGGCGATACGTCGTGGATGTCCCGTGATTACAAGTGGCACGGACGAAGATGCGGTGGCAACCGCGGTTTCGGTCAAGATTTTGACCACGCCCAAGGTTTATAACAGATTGATTGCAGAATAAAAAACAGGGGGATGTTATGTTTCTGACAAAGGATAATAAATTAAAGTGGGGTCGTATTTTTGCAGGTGCGGCGATAACCTTTGTTTTGGTTGGATTGGGGATTTTATGGCTGGACAAGCCGTTGTTTGTTTTTCTTCGCAATTTTAATTGCGGGTTATGGCGACTGATTGATTTGGTGTTTGATGGTACGGTCTGGTTGTTTGCGGCCGCGGCGGCATTGGTGATATTTTATTTTAAGAAAAACCTAGGAATAAAGTCCGAAGAAAAAAAGGATTTTGTTTTTTGGGGATATGTTTGTGACTTTTATCGCAAGGTGCGAAACAGTTATGCGTTCTATATTTTCTGTTCGGTTCTAAGCGCGGGTATTTTGGTCAAGGTTTTCAAGGTTTTAATCGGGCGCGCCCGTCCTGTGTTTTTTGAAGCGTTGGGCATGACAGGATTTTATCCTTTGTCTTTTGATTGGGCGTTTAATTCAATGCCGTCGGGGCATACAGCGGTGACCTTTGCGGGGTTGGTGATGATGGGATTGCTGGCGCCACGGTACAAGGCCGTGACATGGACACTGGCGATAATTGTTGGATTTTCGCGTATTGCGGTTGGTGCCCATTGGCCAAGTGATGTTATTCTTGGGGCGTTTTTGGGTATGCTGACGGCGGATGTGGTCAAGTCGATATTGGCCCGCAAATAATTATCCGGCTCATGCCGGATTTTTTTGTAATATTTTTCTTTTATGAAAAATGAATTTGTGCTAGAATATAATATACAGAGAGAATATGAAACACATTAAGCACCTTTTATTATTGGTTTTGTGCGCTTTCCCGTTTGTGGCAAGTGCCCAGGTTGCAACCACCATGGGCAGTAATCTGACCGCGTGGAGTGGTCAATCCGGTTCCACCAACAATAATAATTGGAACAATATGATGAATAATCGCACTGGTACGACGGGTTCTGCCAAGGCTGATTTTGGTAATTGTAATTCATTGATTTTGCGCTGTGCCCAGCCTAAGTGTGCTGGTTGCACAACAATGGATATTGCCCGTCCTATTGTCGAGGGTTGTGTTAATTCAAACGCGTCGTGCAAAAAATATGGTGCGGATTTAATTGAATTTATGGCCGCCCAGATGGTTGCAACCGCAAATCAAAAGGCCCAGGCCACCGCAGCACAACAACAGGCCGCCGCCGCGCAACAGGCCGCCGCCCAGGTCGCTGCGGCAAATAATGCCCAAATGCAACAAATGCAGGCGCAGATGCAACAAATGCAACAGCAAAATGCGGCGTTGATGCAACAAACACAAAATTTACAGGCCAGTCTTGAACAACAAAGCGCCGCCGCCGCCCAGGATAGGGCGCAGCTGGCCGCCGCCCAGGCCGCCGTGAACGAGGTTAAGAATCCAGATAATGGTTTGACCGCATCGCAAAATGATGCGATTGCGCGTGGTGTCTCGGACGAGGTTATGATGCGCAACGCCGTGTCTGGCGAAATTATGTCCAAGATAGAAGATGCGGAACGTGCAATGGACAGTCTTGAAGCCGCAATGAAAACCGCGTTTGACTATGCGGGTTGTGATTCGCGCGGTAATAATTGCAGTGGCCCAAAACGCGTAAAAAGATTTAAGCAGTTCGCAAATGAATTTATTGAACCGTATGATGCGGTGATTGATGCCACATACGATGCGCTGGAAATGGCGATGGCCGTTGGTGTGGATGTTAATGATGTTTTGATGATGTTAAATGGGGCATGTAATCGCTGGGGCAGGTTTATGTGTTCAGAGGTGCCCACCACTGAT
>JAZLDK010000112.1:0-25563 GCA_045614725.1 Candidatus Enterousia sp. | reverse complement strand
TACCTATTTGCTACCAAAAACGGGGGTTTCTGTTAAGAAAACACACACAATATTACGTATTGTTTAGACGACGAAACAACCATAAAAACGGTTAGATACAGTAAAAAATCTTGCAAAAACAGCTAACAAACCTATACTTTTATTAAAAGAAAAGGAATTAAATGCCCAAAAAATCGACAAAATACAAAATATCAGATAAAGAATTAAAAAAACAAATTTTAGATAAATATCTTACCAGCGGCGACTTCAATGGTCTCCCCTTCTACGATTATGCTAAAAACTTTAATACTATCAGCGAGGCAAAAGAATCAATAAAAAAACTCGTAAAAAGTAGTGACATTGAACTAATGTACACAACAGCAAATCCACACATAAGACCTTTTGATATATCTGAATACCAAGATACATTTTTATCAAAATTATTCGAATTGCCAAACACCTTGAAAAAGAACATTGTAAAATATGGAGAAGTGGCCATTGATTTTGGTAATGCCTACAACCAATTTTGTTTATATCCAACAAAGAAATTACTCAATTCAACCCTTAAAAACGAACGAAGATTTTTGGAAAAAGCACCTTTTACAAAATTATTGTGCTTTGGAGCACCGCAACTAGAATTAGTTTATTTTAGAATAGATGTACTAGACCGTTATTTAGAGGACCCAAGATACATCGTTAGTTACAACGACTATTATGATCGGATATATTTTAACACAAAAGCAAAAAAACACGCAGAAGATATGTATTTGAAGTATTTTGGATTAGCATATAATGAAAAAACAGGAGAAAATCTTATTTGTGCTTTTATTGGTGACTTAAATAAGCTAACTGATAGGCACCAATATCATTTTTATTCCTATATGGAACAAAAGAAAAGAGCCATATTTCCAGAAAAAAATTTTTACAAGAACCAAATTCTTGGTGAATTTGCAGAAGAACACTCTATTTTCGAAGCTTTTCTTGAAGAAATAAAAGTGATTAACAACATGACTAGAATAATATGTAATGAAGACTTATTTAGAAATGAATTTGGCGAAAACGATAGAAAAAAATTAATTAATTTCCACCCTTTTTTAAAACCGACAAAAAATACATATATGTCCTTTTGTCAGACACTAGATAAATTATTCACCGATAATTTGAATATTGATACACTTGTAAAACTTGATACTGTCTACGGAAACAAAATGGACATTTCTTATGATAAAGAAGAACGGATAACAGATGGCAGTCTGGTTCTATTGAAAAAATTTATAAAAACATATTTTAAACCCGCTAACAATGAAGATATAACAGAAAAAGTTTTCCCTGTTTGGAATAATAGAGAAACTGGGATAAGAACCATTCGAAGTAAATCTTCACATAATGTAAGCGAAAATATGTATGATATTAAATTTTTCTCAAAATATCGACAAACCATACAAGACGCATATAAATCCATAAGGTTTATCAGATTAATATTCAACAATGATATATCTGTAAAACAATCCATTATCGCGGGTTCATTGAAAATACCAGATTGGTTGTTTGAAGGCAAAATACGCACATATTTTATTGCCCCGATAAAAGAATCTAATTCAAAATAAAAATATATTAATTAATTATTCTTAACCCATCAGAGAATCTTTATATCAGAAACTGTCATTTTATTATTATTGCAAACCATCCTTAAAAATATGTATATGTGTTTTGTTGAATAATATTGATAATGATAATAAACACCATCGATATACACTATATGTATAATAGAAAAGCTGTTTTGCTCTATCCCATCCACGAAGTTTTTGCATAACACAGATATTGTTTTGCTTCCCTTATCGATAAAGACAACCCAAGGAAAGCCAGCAAATGCCCGTTTGTTACCATCTTTCCCTATTTCTCCTACAAAAAACACAGTATTTTTGGAGATGTTTTTATAATAATCATTTAACTTTTGGCCCTCTTTCGGGCAACATGGAAAAGTCCTAATATTACAGTTTTTTATATCTTCGTCATCCACACACAAATATGCGTTATCAGCACATTCAATCCAATAATTGCTATTATTGTGTTTATATTGTGGGTTGTATATATCTTCCAAAAAATTAAGCTTCAATCCATTTGTAAGTTTTAATTTTGCTACCAATGTGTCAAAACTGTCATAAAAAGAATGCACAAACTGATGTTGCTTATTTATAGAATCAAAAATTGATTTCAATTTTACAAGTTTGGGCTTGGCGTTTTGGCGAGTAATCAACCTTTGTTTTTGTTCTTTCTCTATTTGCTTTTGTAAAGATTCCTGTCTCTTACGTTCTTTGATATCTATGGCATTCTGTTTTTGTTGACTTTTTTTATCGATACTACGCTGAATATCATGTACCATTTTGTGTAATCTGTCATCTTGTGCAATTTTAATCAAATTTTGCCTTTTTACTGGCGTAACATAGAAGCCAACCAAATCTCTGTATGGAAAACAAATATACAGATATTCTCTCCATTTTTCTTGTCTATCTGCATCTTGTTCATTATAAAAATCGTAAATTACTGGCACTGCAGATGTCGCCCAAATAAGAGAACAGTTTGTCTCATAATCGTACCGAGATATTTTAATTTTTTTTGGTTCGCTTTCTTGTATTGTTTTATATTTGCTTTCAAAAAAAGGCTCTATTTTCTTCCAATTTAATCCATCTACAACCCAAACCATATTTTTATAAAAATTCTCTCTCGCTGTTTTTTCTTCATCTTTTATGTGTGAATGTTGAAATTCAAGAACAAAGCCTGTCGGTGTTTGTATATCTGCGATATTTTTCTCGTTTGTTGATGGATCGACTAAAAGCACTTCTTGCCAGTCATCTGGAAATTTATTTTGCCAATCTATGTGCCATTCGCCTTTGTTCTCTTTATATGCACATTTTGAATCAGAAAGATGTGACCAATAATGACTTTTTATATTTCCACATTTTGCCAATACCGTTTCACCACAAAGTGGGCATATTCCCTTTGCGCCCTTAGTAGGTTTTTGATGCTTATTAGTTCCAACTATTGCGAATTTCATATTTTTATTATAGGAAATATATTTTAATAATCAAACAAAGAAGCACCTATGGTGCAGTCACCCAATTCTTCATAAATATTCCTGCTACTCTTCCTAGGCGTTCGAATTCTGTTGGATTTTCGTGCCGGTATGAACAAGCTGCGCCGAGCCACATTTTACACCGTCCTTAAAAAGGGCGGTTTTTCTTTGGATTTCCAAGCTTTTTCACAGTTCGATAATACCGATTATAAAACGGGCTATTTTTCAGGCGTTATCGAACTGCATAATAAAAAAGGTTAGAAATATAACCTTTTTTATTATATCGAGTAAATGTACTTATTTAGCAAGGACTTTAAAGAAAGTCTTGCGACCGACGCGCACACATAACGGTTTATCGGTTATGAATGTTTGATTTAGGTCGTTTGCCTTGTCATCGTTTATCGTAACTGCGTTTTGAGCAACTAGTCTGCGCAATTCACTGTTTGATGCATCCGGCATACCTAATTTCAAGATTTCCATTACGGATAATGATTCTTGATCGCTTTTTATTTCTGGCGCATTATCTGGAAAAGTGTGTTCTGAAAAAGTTTTGCGCCAGTTTTCCAATGCTGCAACAGCCGCATCCGCACCATGGAAGATTTCTGTTATTTTCTGGGCGGCAAACAGTTTTGCCTGCATTGGTTCGTTGTCAATATCCAACGCATCAATTTCCGGCAATGGAACACGAGTATTATTCACCAACAAAATACGTATCATTTCATCGGGCTGCGCCATAATCTGGGCAAACATGGTATCTGCGGTTTCATTCAAGAAAACGCCTGTACCACGCGATTTTGACATCAATTCACCCGTCACCGGATTTTCCATCAAATTGTTGCAAACAATAAACTTTTCCTTGTTCTTTAATTTGCGCAACAAAGTACGCCCCATCAGCGCATTAAATGTCTGGTCTGTGCCACACAATTCAACATCCGCATCCAACGCAACTGAATCAAAGCCTTGGAAAATCGGGTACAGGAATTCGTGCAGGTGAATTGGCCGGTTATCGTTCATCCGTTTCTGAAACATATCACGTTCCAGCATATGCTGGACAGTGGTGTTTGAAGTCAATTCAATCAAATCGTGCATAGATAGTTTGTTTAGCCATTCGCCATTAAATACCACTTTGGCCGGATTGTTTGGGTCGCTAAAATTGATAATTGGTGAGATTTGGCGTACCCAGTCAGCGGAAAATTCGTGTACTTGTTCCGGTGTTAATCTTGCACGTGCGGAATTGCGGTCGCTGGGGTCACCAATGCATGCGGTAAAGTCGCCAAACAAGACAAATACCTCATGTCCCAGTTTTCTGAATTCTTCCAACAACATAAAGTTTTTCGCATGCGACAAGTGCAACGACGTATTTGTCGGGTCTGCCCCAATAAAAAAACGCAGTTTTTCTGTCAGCAGTTTTTTCTTGAATTCTGCACGTGAGGGCAAGATATCGACAATTATGCCCCTGTCCAGAATTTCATCAATAATTTGTTCTTTGGTTTTCATTACTTAATCCTTTATTAGTTTTATGAATAAAAATTGGCTTTGACATATACCCCTTATGGTGCCAAAGCCAATCAATCCCATAACACCATAAGGGGTTAATAGGCGTAATAAAAACCACGTACGCAAATCTGCGCACATTTTGAAATCTGATTAAAATGCAAACTATTTCTTATCATTTCCCATCTATTGTAGAGAAACTTGTTGTTTTTGTCAACTTTATTATTTCAGAAATATTTCTGCGACTGTGCCCAGGCGGTCGAATTCTGTTGGGTTTTCGTGCCGGTATGAACAAGCCGCGCCGAGCCACATTTTACACCGTCCTGTCAAAGGGCGGTTTTTCTATCTCTACCATTTGGCCCTCTTGGTATGTAGAATAGCAAAAAAGGAGTGGTCAACCGGCTACTCCTTTCCTTATTCTGATTTGATTTTACATTATAGTTTTTGCGATTTTAATAGGAATAATTGTCTAGGATTTTATTACTATCTATAGGCTTCTTCCATATGTCTGCATGCTATCAGTTTTTTTAATCTATTTGCATTTTGCTCACTTGACACCCAACTTAGTTCGGGTTGTTTGATCCCCATCAAAAACATGCATATGCAATAAAAGAATTGTCTGTCATGAAACGTCTTATCAAAATGTTTCCCATATCCGGTTTCCAACATTTTTTGCGGTTCGCCGTACATGTATCTGAACTCGTATGCAGGGTCAGCATAATGAAATGCCCCAAAATCAATTACACCTGTAATTCTTGTATTATCATCGCTTACCATAATGTTATTAAAGTGCAAATCCGCATGACACGGTAATAGTTTGACATCCTTTGTTCCGGCCTTATATGCATTGTATGTTTTCTCTATTATAGACCGTTCTTCTGCGGTAAAAAGTCCACATATTTCTTCTGTATACCAACTATCAAAACACTTTATCTGATACTCTGGACTTCTTTGTAAACGTCCTGGCAGTTCTTGGTTTGCTATGGAGTGTAAAAGCTTACAGACTCTACCGTATTGAGTCTGAATGGACTGTTTTGCATTGGCTGGCATTCTTAGATATTCGTCATAGGAAAATGCTTTGCCTGGCACCCTGGATTCTATTAAAATCTCTCGTCCATCTTCTAGTGTAGAGTGGGTTATAATTTTTGGTATAACAAGCTTTGTTTTGTCAACTAAATACTCTAGAACTTTGTTCTCAGCATTTTGATACTCATTGGGGGATTTATTCTTGGAAATCTTAGCTACGTAATTATTGCCTATGGCCCATGTTTGTGCAAACAACCCCTCATTCAGAGGGGTTATTGCATCTGTCCGAATGCCAGATATATTGCCTTGTATAACTTTTAGTATTTCTTCTTGCAACTTTATCTCATTTTCTGGATATCTAATACCGTTAGATTAAATGTTCCAATTGGGATTTTTACTGTACGCACATCCCCGACTTTAGCCCCCATCAACGGGAATACAATTGGCGCATTATAGCTATATATTTTTTTCTTATAATCTTCTGCACCAAGTGGGACTAAACCGACTGTCTTTTCTTGTTTTTGCAGACTGGCAATATTTTCTTCTAATATTTTTACCCAGCAATACATCCCTACAACTTTTGGATTAGCAGGTATCGTATCTGTAAAGACTCGATAATTGTCCATTTCTCTTACTGCCTTGAACAGCTTGTCTTCTGCAAGCTTTTCCTCACGTGTCAGGCTTTCATAAGCAAAGTTATCATGCCATGAGTTTGTGTCGCCCTCAAAGGCATTATTCTTTTCTTTTCTTATGTGGTCTAATTCCGCCTCCAGCTGTTTAATTCTGGCAATACTTGACTGCATGTATTCCTGTGTAACAAAGGTTTTCATGTTTATCCCTTATCTCTGTATTATTTGACCTCGTTTGCAGATGCCTGCAAAACCATTGTTTTTTACATATTCTCTTGCGGTTTCATATTCATTCACAGGAATATGAACCAGCCATGTTTTGTTCTTTATGTTATATGGTGCATCATTTAGAACTGTTATATTCGTATGCGCCATATTTGGTTTTACCGTTGCCTCGTGAAATATGATTTCCGCTTTCTTTGCGTATTCAGTTTGAAGCAACGATTGGCTTGTATCCCCAGAGTATAATATTTTATTCTCTAAAAACAAGCAATTGTTTGGTTCTTCGCCTGATATATGTTCTGTTTCCATTGTTTGATACTGAATGTGACTATTTGGCAGAATCTTTTGCCAACTTGAGTCAGATATTCCCTGCAGGCGCAGTAATGTCTGACAATCAGCACCACCAATCATTAGTCTTTTCCCAAGCTTGTATTTTGCATACAGTATTAAAGTGGATAATGACCCAGTATGATCGCCATGCAAATGAGATATAAGCACAGCATCAACGTGCGGAAGAAGTCCTTGTCTATGTAGCTCAGGGAAAACAGTAAAACCACAGTCAAGAAGCACACCAACCCCCTCGTTATTCTTTACAAACAACGAGGTGTTATAGCCATCAAATGCACCATTTGCCCCAAGCACATGTATTTTCATTATAATTCCTTATCAAACAATAATTCTGGCACTTCTTTTATTTTTATTCCCCTTCTTCTATATAATTCCTCTGTATTACAAGAAACAATTTCTTGTTCCCTGTAACTACATTTATCGATTATTTCGTCATATATGGTTTCGTCATCAGATTCTATTTCTATATAAGGTTCTAGGTGCGGCCACTGGTCTATGTCGATTTCTGCCCCCTTATATTCGTACTGCGTTCTTATTTTTTCTTGTACATTTCGTTTTGCAAATCCCAACGCAGTTAACAGTGCATCTGTTTCTTCTACACTTTCTACTGGTATTTCGTATTCGCCAACTTTCTGAATATTAGAATTATTCTTGTCAAACACATGTTTTACAGTCAGTGTCGACTTTGAACCGGTCCTGCGTAATCTAATCCATTTGTTAGGATTTATTCCCATTTCCAAAATCAAATGTGCAATTGGCAGCTCTTTTATCGCTACTACATCCACTAAAGAATCAACAATTTCATGAAGACATCGCTTGCCATGCAACTCTAGAATCGGCTTAATTTGCTCGTCTGGCAAAAGGTCTTCTACCTCTATAAATAGATTCTTTAATCTTTGCCTGTATGAATTTTCAATCAATACTCCTGGTGACTTTTCCAGTTGCTCAACTATTTCTTGAAATCTATGTCCGATTGTCGGCAAATCATATGTGTATATTTTCTGGCAATTTTTGCCTTTGAATGTTGCACCTAGGTTCTTCAATTTGCTCTCTGCATCCTCTACAGATATGTTTAAGATTTTTATCTCTTTTTCATAGCTCATCTGTTTTTCCCTCTTAGTTGTTTGATTAAAATGTCTTTTCCGTTGGAATTATAACACAGGTTCCCATTTGGGGTTATAACTAAATATTTGCTTTCTAGTGATGCTTGATCTCTGAACGTTAGATTGGCGTGTTTTAAATACTGCTGGAAATATGTTTTAGCCTGTTCAAATTCTTCCGTTGTAATAGCAGTGTTATTAAATGTGGTTATTGCTCTTCCTCGGATAGGTGATACCTGAAACAATCTTACACCATCTATTGGTAGTTCGTTCAACCTTGCTACAAGGTCCTGTAGCGATGTGAGATTAAACCTGTTAAGCACGACATTTATAGTTACTTTCTTATTCGGATATTGTTCTTTAATGTGTTTAACCACATTGCATATCTGCTCTTGGTGGGTTGCCCCTCTGCCTAGCTTAGCGTTTATTACAGGGTCTACGCTATCTAACGATAATGTGAACATATCAATATATTCAGCAATCTGTTTTAAACGTTCAGGCGTCAGCAGAGCACCATTTGTGTTTATCTTGTTCACTATTTTGTGTTCATATGACGTGCGCAGTAGATTTTCAAGCCCCTGGTACAATAGGGGTTCGCCGCCTGACCATGTCAGTTCTTTAATGCCGCTTGATATTAAATATTCTAATATCCCCATACTTTCAGTTATTGTGCAATCTATTGCATTTTGTTCCCTGAAACAGTAAATACAATTTTGGTTACACTTTGAGGTTATATTCCAACACAATTCTTTTTTGCTCATCTTTGCCTCTTTTGTGCTAAAATGTAACCAAATCTATGATAGTGATGATATGGATGTTCTGTATGTGCGCATTCAAATGACGGTGTGTTGTTTTCCCTTATGTATAGCACCTGCCACTCATCAAGTGGGAAAAACTTTATCATTTGCCCCTTTCTAAGATACTTGTTTTCTGGGTATTTCTTATAGTCAGATTCATCTATTGCCATCATGTAGTCAATGTACAAATAGCCACCATCGGATACTATTCCCTGAATTATCTTGGTCTTTTCCTCTAAAGTTTTTGATGCATTAAGCGAATATTGATATGAGCAAGACGTAAACACAACATCAAACTTTTGTTTGGGTGGCAGTGCGTAAAAATCACGTTCTTCAATCTTGACTAAATGTTCTAGCCCCTCTATCTTAGTTTTTTCAATACATCCCTTGTATGTTCTTTTTTCGGTTGGGAATGGTGCCAGAGTAGTTTTACCGGTATATGGGATAGGTTTTGTTTTTTCATATATTGGAAAATCTTTTGTTGCCCCATATAAAGCACTCTTATCCACATCATAGCCTGTTACATGATGTCCTTTACGTGCAAAAGGGAAAACAAATTTTCCATCAGAACAACCAACTACGCAGGCATTAAATTGCCCATTGAAATTGCCTTCTGCCAATCTTATTAACCCATAAAGTCTGCTAGGTGGTTGCCCCCAAATGCTTTTTGTTTTCAACTTATCGCCTTTTTGTGTTTTGATTGCATATATAGCCAGCAATCGATTTTTTATCTGATAGTAGGTCTGCAATCTGTTCTATTGTTAGGTCAGAGACTACATATCTACCAATTCCCATAGTGTCTGTATTGTGTATAGGTTCTTTCGCAAATAGAACCCTGTGGTCAGGATAACATTTTACATCAAAATCTAACCCTTTATCTATGTTGTGCATAAACTTACTTTCATTGTACTTGCATTCCTTGCAACCAAATAAATGTTTGAAACACATTCTTGTAAAAACTAATGGTAATCTTCCATATGAAATAGTGTTAAAAGACTCGCCATCAAATATTTTTCTATTTTGTTCTGTTGACAGCTCTGGCGATGCAGTGAACGTCTTAATCCCTTGTTCTATCAAGTATTGTAACGTTCTTTTATTCCATACTGGAATCGTATACTCCGTTAATGTTTCCTTTAAAGGTATATCTCTAAATGCCGCCAATTGTCCGATGTGTGTAAACATGACTCTTTTGCCTACCAGTTGTTGATATAGTGGGCGTAGGTTTAAATTATCAAAATTAAACATCGGCAATTTATAGATCACTTTATCGCTATCTAATTCTGTACACCTGCCCAGGTTTGATATAGTTCCAATATCATATACAAAGGTATAATCCGGGAAATGTTCCACAAGTTCTTTTAGCTGCTCTTTATTATTCGTTTCTAGCCATACATCACTGAGTTGAGAGCGTCTGCGGTTTGTCTTTGCGCTTCTCTTTGATGCAATCTTTGTTATTTTATCAAGAATTGTTGTGTCGATATATAGCGGCTGTGCTATGGATTCGTTGCCGGTTATTTTATATACATTTTTGCCAGTTTGTTCTTCTATTGTATGTGAAAAACTATATGGATCAAACTCTACAAAGCACGCTGGTGCAGGTCGTTTAAACTTATGGCCCTCACCGCAGCTGTCAATGTATGTTATTTCCTGGATGAACCCTTGGCTGGAATGTATGCTGAAGCTAACGTTATTCCCTGTAATATCATATGGTGCTGCATATATCAAAGGTACAGCTCTGACATGCCTTTCATTATAAAGTCCGTTTTTGTCTATGCTTGTTCCATACATATATCCTGTTTGCGGTTGGACCACCTCGCTATTCTTCATACAATTTACATAATTACCTATTTGACTTGGATTTCTTTTTCTGCCCTCTAGTTTCCAGCTAGTTACCTCTGGCAAATCCTTCATGGCACCAGCGCAATTCATGTCCGTTACGTAAAGCAAGTTCCCACTTGCATACTTGGTACAATATTTATCCCTGCAAAAGATTTCACACTTGCCTCTGTTTCCACTGCCACCGTTTAGGAGAGAAGAGAAGTAGCATTGTCCTGAAAAACTTATACATTGCGATCCATATACAAAACACTCTGTTTCCAGGGAGGAATTTTTACAGATTTTCTTAATTATATCCTTTGTTAACTCTCTAGCTAGAACCACACGTTCAGCACCAAGCTGCTCTGCTTGTTTCATATCATCAGAGTTGTGTGTGCCAAACTGAGTCGATAGGTGTACAGGTACATGTGCAAAATTCTTTCTAAGGTCTGTTATCAAGCCAATATCTGTAGCGATAAATGCATCCGGTAAGTATTCTGGATGTTGCTTAAAGAGGTTTAGTATTTCTACAATCTCTTCATCAAATAATAGAGTATTTAGTGTAAGGTAAAAACGGATACCATTTTCATGCAGCCTATCTAACACCGTTTTATATTGCTTAAAGGTAAAATTATCGGCCTTATCCCTTGCGTTCCATTTCTTGAATCCACCATATACCGCATCTACTCCGCTACGTATTGCTACGTCTACATGCTTTAGTGAACCTGCGGGAAATAGGATTTCCATATCTATCGCTTTTTGCCTTTACTTATATTGATTATGTGTTGTTTGACAGTGTCAAATACCATTTGTTGATTTAGGTTGTCCGTATCTATGGCTATGTATGGGACATCAAATCTAATCAGAAAATCTTCCATTTTGTCGTGACCAACTACATGTTTTTCTGGGTCCTTTAAATCCCAGCCATTTGGATCTCGTTCATACAATCTACGCATTCTTGTTTGAACACTACCCTTTAGCAAGAATGTAATGTCTGGTTTGCCAATAAGCTCTATCAAATGCTTGAATACAATTTCTGATTCTGGTGTGCCGTTCCAGAAATAATTAGAGGCAAAGTGTCGGTCTAAAACTATGTTATCTTTATTTCTGCATGCGACCAAATTTCCCAGGCCTATAAAATAGGATTTCACGACTGAGTCAGTCATATCATACATGATATTCATCGTGTTCTTAAATTCTGGGTTATTGGCACCGCTCTTAAAGAATGTCTGGATGGGCGTAGAGACATATTCATAATTAAGATATTTTGCTAGCGATCTGGCACAGGTGGATTTTCCAACCCCATCCATACCCTCAATAGCGATGATCATTTCTGGTCCTTATTGCAAGTTTTAATATGTTTCTTGCTACCAGAAAATAACATACCATCGCTTATTGTCAAGCTAAAATTGTCAAAAACATATATTTTGTCCAGTTTTATTCTTTGTAATTACTTTAGTCCACTTTTTCCGTATACCAATTTGAAGTTCCAGCGGTTCTTTTTACGAATAGAAAAGTGTGGCTTGTCTGAATCTATAACAAAAATAATCTTCCCAATCCAAATTCTGAAATATCTTGCGTGTACTTTCTTGAATTTAACCGGTTCATGGGTTCGCATTTCTGTTCCGTCTGCGTATTCATATTCAGTACTGCGGCCAAACCCATATTTATTGTTATCAAAATCCAGTCCATACTCGGTGAATATCTTTTTTACTTTTGGCATTTGACACTCCTTTTCTTTATTGAATTGTGCCATGAATGTTTTTAATTCGCAATCCTATTGTGTACGCCATATAGCGCATTCGTGTAATCCTTTAGAAAAAATCTCACAAAGTCTTGCAATGGCTGTAAATTCTGTTGGATTTTCGTGCCGGTATGAACAAGCCGCGCCGAGCCACATTTTACACCGTCCTGTCAAAGGGCGGTTTTTTGTTGGGTTTTATAAGGATTTTCACAGTTCGATAATACAGATTCTAAAACCGGCTATTTTTCACATATTATCGAACAAAATATAAAAAAGAGTTAAAAACAGCATTTTTTAACTCTTTTTATAGATTTAAGCAAACAGAGATTTTAAACTTCAGGCTTTTAATAACATAAATCAAAGTAATGCCAACACACTACACTTCGTATATACGCATAATCTTTTATTATAAAATACCCCCCTATGAATAATGCGATTAGAACAACCAACCAACGAAGCAATTTGTGATGCTTTATTATTTTTGGAAAAGAAATAGCAAATCCAATCATACCACAAACAAGTGAAGGCATTGTATACATTACAAATTTATCATACGGAAGACGTTCACGAATCGCATTTACACATGCTTCGTATGCAGAACCTGGCCCATAATCCATAGGACATAAATACATTCCATGCAGATTCTGGAATATTGTTTTCTGTATATAATAAACCAAAATGAATACTATTAACGCAACCATTACAGGCAAAGCATATAAAAACAATGATTTAGTCTTGTTTATTTGTTTTGTTTTTCGTGGCAAGGATGTTTTCTTCATTGTTTTACCTTATTCTATATCAACGTAAATTTTACCAAAAAAAAGACTATAACACAATCTAATTTTTTTTCGTAGATGATGAGGAAAGACTGGCTTGTTCACACCGGTATGAACAAGCCGTATCGAGCCACATTTTACACCACCGCGTTTTGTGATGAGGTTATGCTAGGCCATTGCAAGGTGCAAGATGTAGGCCGCGTACACAACCAAAAACACCATACCATTTGAACGGCTTAACAGGCAGTCACGCGACACAAACAGCATAAGTAATGCAACCGCGACCAAGGCCATCGTACAATCAAACAAAAATGCTGGACTGAATGCTATAGGCAATATAGCGCCCGCCAATCCCAGCACAAATAAAATGTTAAAGATATTAGACCCGATAATATTGCCAATGGCCAAGTCCGCCTGTCCTTTTCTGGCGGCTATTATGCTGATAACTAATTCCGGCAAGCTGGTACCAAGCGCAACAATTGTCAGGCCGATTAAACGCTGAGACACACCAAGATGACGCGCGATATCCGATGCGGATTCTACGGTCAGATTACTGCCCCAGATAAGCGCGATAATACCAAGAATTACATAGAGTGCTATCTTGGGGCGACCCAAGGGCTTAATTTCAGGCGTTTCGCATTTGCCGTCACATGAAAAGAAATATAAATAAACCAAAAATGCCGCGAACAGCCCCAGCAGAACAAATGCACATCCGCGTGTGACCATACCATAGTGCGCGCCCATAATACACAACAGCAAAGTTATCGCGCCCATAAATGGTAACTCGTAACGGACGGTTGTTTTTTGTACCGTCAGCGAACTAATCACAGATGTCACACCAAGTATCAATAATATATTCGCAATATTCGAGCCAATAACATTACCCAGCGCAATACCATTTGAACCCTGAAGTGCGGAAACAATACTGACCGCCGCCTCAGGCGCACTGGTTCCCATAGCAACAACTGTTAACCCGATTACAATTGGTGGAATACAAAGGCGCGCGGCAAGCGCGGATGCACCTTCGACAAAATAGTCAGCACCGCGTATCAGCAATATAAATCCAAACGCCAATAGTAAAAAATCAACCAGCATAAATATCCCCCATACAATCAGGCATTGTACGGATTATCAGGATATAAAACAAGGAAATTATGTATGTAAAAAATCCCCCAAACGGGGGATTTTATTAATTAATTGAGATTACTTCGCCCTCACCATACCAACCTTCGACTGACTCAATCACATCCATAACAATAACCAATTCTGAGTCGGTTAAATCACGTAATTTTATGGTATCTACATCAACATCACTACGACTAAGCTCGCTTATAGCCTTGTTAACCTTGGCGATATAACCTGTGGTATTGTTTTCAGATGGTGGCGCATATTTCGTTATGGCCTGCCTTATGGTCAAGTCATTATACGAATCACTGCGCAATAAAACACGCATGGCGCGACGACCTCTTTCATAGCTGTCAAATACAGCAAATGTCCCATTAGGCTTCGTTTCAATGCGCCCACATGCCAAAGAGCTTCTTCTTAAGTTACCAGGATTAAAGAACCTCCACGCAAGATATCCGCCACTACGAATAAATCCGGTACCATCATCCGCCAAGTACTGAATACGCATTTGTGAATTATTAACCTTTTTTATACTATATATACAATCACCGCTTTGTCCTGTGGCACGTGTTTCTATTAACTCACCCACAAATTGCTTACAATGATCATTTATAGTTCCCCAGTCCGAGGGTATACTGCCCCCAAAAAATTCACGACAAACATCAACTACGCAATTAACAGACACTAGTCTATCTTTATCTTCTTTGACACAGCGATTCCATACGTTCAACACATCTTGTAACTTTTCTGCTACAAACTGACCTGCGCCATAACGATAAAACCCGTCATCCAGATTGATACCAAGCAAACCAACATCGTAATTCCCAAAATACTTCCTTATCACCTGCTCGGCAACGTCGGGGTCAATAAAGATACGATCATCTTCGACATAATTTGCGGAAACTGCCACAGGCAAAAACAAACATACACAACAAAACAACAAAAGTATTTTCTTTATCATTTTAATACCTCTGTACATTTTTGTGAAATGGCCGTCACCTTTTTAATTGCGGACACTTGAGTTGCATTAAATACTGTTGCAGTTGCACTGGCAATCGCAGCGCCCCCCGCTAGTACATTAGATGATGTATTTAGATTTTTTTCCTTGTTCCGGCCAGCATCAGTATTGTTATCACGAACGCCTTTGCTGTTCGCCAATGCGGACGTAATCGTACCCGCTGCACCAGTTGCAGCACCGATTGACGAAGAAATCACTACCCCCTTGCCACGTTTGATAATTGGACTTATATCCACATATTCGTATTCAGAACAAGCATTATATATTTGGACTGCTTCGCTGGTGTCCTGACCATTTAATTTGGCGACCATCATCGCCCTGCCTAAATCCCTGGTTGCAGCGATACATGCATTGACCTGCCCCTGAATATCATCCTTGTTAATGGTCTGACTGGATATAATTGCACCAGCAACATTTGTTACCGTGTTTCCACCCAATAATCCAGTACGCCAATTTCCAAGTTTTTTGGACTGTTCTTCCTGTTCCTCGATTCTACTCTTTATATCATGGATTTTTTTTAAATCAGCTTTCTTTTTTTCCGAAAAACTATCATCATTCCAGTTTATTGCATCAATTTTATTATAAACAGCCTGAAGCCAATTCTGCCGTTGTTGTTCAGTTGGATCCGGTCCCTGATATTCATTCAGCATATCGCGCATTTCGACGAAGGCGCCTTCTATTTCCTTGTCTATCTTTGACTTTGCCACACCTACAGCATTTGCGCCAATACCAAGTCCAGTACCAATTGCAGTGACCGTGGTATTTATACCAGCCAAAACTTTTAAATCATGTAAATTTTCATCAATGTTCACGCATGCGTGATATGTATTTTGCAACGCGGTATCTAAATCAGACACATCTGCGCCATATACATCAAACATCGAAATCGCTAAGGAAAAAAATACAAATCCCTTTCTCATCATAGTGGAAGATGCTATCATATTTATGACTTTTGGTCAAGAATTAAAAAACAAGGTCCGCGGATGCGGACCTGTGTTCTTATATCAATTTGCCCATCGCAACGGCGGTGTCGCACATGCGGTTTGAAAAGCCCCATTCGTTATCATACCATGCGGTGACATGTACCAGTTTATCACCCAAAATCTTGGTCATGCCGGCATCAAATACCGAACTGTGCGCATCGTGTGTAAAGTCGATGGAAACCAATGGCAAATCGTTATAGCCAAAGGTTTTGGATTCCGCTGCCTTCATCGCAGAATTTACCGCTTCGACCGTTGCTTCGTTGGCCAGATTCGCAACCAATTCAACAACCGATACATCGGGGGTTGGTACGCGGATTGCCATACCGTCCAGTTTGCCCGCCAATTCAGGCAAAACCAAACCAATGGCCTTGGCTGCGCCGGTGCTGGTTGGAATCATAGACAGGTTTGCCGCGCGCGCACGACGGAAGTCTTTGTGGTTTTTATCCAGCAACTGCTGATCGCCGGTATATGCATGAACGGTTGTCATCCAACCCGACACAATACCAAATTTATCGTTCAGAACCTTGACAACCGGTGCCAAGCAATTTGTTGTGCATGACGCGTTCGAAACAATCAAGTCCGCCGCCGTCAATGTGTCCTGATTTACGCCAAAGACGATTGTCTTGTCCGCGCCGGCCGATGGTGCAGATACCAATACGCGTTTTGCGCCCGCATCCAGATGAACGCGCGCCTTGTCCGCGGCGGTAAAGATGCCGGTGCACTCCATAACGATATCAACATTCATTTCGCCCCATGGCAATTTAGATGGATCACGTTCGGCCAAACATTTAACCTTTTGATTGCCGACGATGATATAATCGTCCTTTAATTCCACATCCATTGGCAGATTGCCGTGCACAGAATCATACTTTAACAGATACGCATTCTGTTCGGCCGGTGCCAAATCATTAACTGCAACAAATTCAATATCATCGCGACCGGATTCCAACGCCGCACGCAGTACCAAGCGGCCAATACGACCAAATCCGTTAATTGCTACTCTTACTTTTGACATATTATTTTCCTTTCGTTTAATTGGACAGGTCTATTTTAACACCATATTTTTATCAATTACAATATTTTATTTACTTTCCGAATGGACAAACTATAATACTGGGAAATGAAACACAGCGCGTACATCATTACCGGACCAACCGCATCGGGCAAGTCGAACTTTGCCCATGAATTGGCGCGCAAAATAAATGGCACAATTATAAACTGCGACAGTGTGCAAATCTATCGCGGGATTGAAAATATCGCCGCCAGTCCCATGGCTGGTCGCGAAATCACAAACGAAATAGACGGCGTGCCATACAGACTGTTTTCCATATTACCACTTAGTCGGCAAATCAGTGTGGCGGAATATCTGGACATGGCGCGTGCGGAATATGATACAGCCCGAAACGCGGGGCGCGTGCCGATATTTGTTGGCGGGACGGGGTACTATATAAACGCGCTGGTTAATGGTATTTCGCCCATGCCAGATATCAGCCCGGAAAATCGTGCGCGTGCGCGTGAAATGGTCGCACATGATATTGATGCGGCGCGCAAATTACTGACACCGGATTTTGTGGCAACCGACCCCCAGCGTGTGGCACGTGCGGTCGAAGTTTTACTGGAAACAGGTAAACAGTTGAACGAATTTCAGTCCGCGCCGCGTGTGGGTGCAGTTGCGCCAGATGCGACAAAAATTCTGATTAATCCAGATGCGGGAACACTGCGCACGCGGATTGCCGAACGTATTCCAGAAATGATGGCGGGGGGCGCACTTGACGAGGCGCATGCCGTAATCGCGGCCGGATGGGATGAAAATCGCGCGATTGGGGCCGCGCAACTGTGCCGTTTTATACGCGGTGAAATCGATATGAATGAATGTATCCAGAACTGGACCACAAAAACAAATCAATACGCCAAACGGCAACGCACATGGTTCCGCACGCAATATAATCCAGATATTATTATCGACCATACACCAACAGACACAGATGTGCTGGATATTATTAAATAAATCGAATAAATATTTTTTGTTTCTTCATTATTGCAATCTAACAAATTATTTCCTATAATCTGCCTGTCACGCATATATGCGTGTCAGGACTGTAGTAAGTCTTGCTTAAATCCGACACTCTTTGTGTCGTTATTCCCCGCTGGTCGGGGAGCTGTTGGCGTATGCAATACGGGCAACCGAAAGGCCAACAGAGTCACATGATTTAAGCTGATTTACTAACTCCCTGACCGTCATGTTTGCATGACGGTATATTTTATACAAAGGAGTAAAAAAATGAAAAAGCCACTTACCGCGTTATTATGTGTTTTTGCTATGAACACCGCAGTGTACGCAACTGATGAACAAAGCAAAATAACCGAACCGAAAATCAATCATAATGATGATGCGGCAGCAGAAGAATTTTTTAATCCAACAGAATACAACGAAACTTTTTATCCTACAAAAAAAGACCACGGTTCTAGTTTTTTTGTAGGACTTGAGACTTCTTTAATGTCTTATGCTAAAACAAAAATCACTGACGATAAATCCGATTTCTCCTCTAAAATCAATACATTTTCTCTGAACCAAGATATTTTTAATAATTTATCTCTATTATTTGGTGTCGACATGGGCAACACAGGTCGAGTAACTTTTAATATCAATCAGAGCAGCATTGAAACAGAAACCGAAGACACCGACATGGCTGCATATTCCTTGCGAGTTGATATGCCTATAATAAAAGACAAAATCATTACCCCTTTCCTACGCCTTGGAGTTGGATACATGTCTATCAACGAAGGTGGCGAAAACATCTCTAGCCCAATGCTAATTTTGGGTTTTGGAGGAAATTATAATATTAGTCAACATGTATTTAGTTATATAGCTATGAATGTCGCTTTTATGCCTGAAGCAGACATTGGCAAGACTGACTTAAACTACAAAGAAACTTTATTTACTGTTTCTGTTGGACTTGGATATAAATTTTAATAAACGGCATTAGAATTAAGCGCTTTGTGCTGCTATCTGCAACACTGTTATCTGGTCACGTGTTTTGTATTACAGGCTTAGAATATGAACACGCTATTTAATGTTTCGTAACACATTAAATAAAATAGCTACACACCGCCCCCCCTGTGGGTTCATGCCTAAACTTAAAAAAAATAAAAAACACCGTCATTCGACGGTGTAATCCTGGCGGGATTGACGGGGCTCGAACCCGCGACCTTCTGCGTGACAGGCAGACGCTCTAAACCAGCTGAGCTACAACCCCTTAAAGCGTTATGTATAATATACTGTTATTGGAATAAATGCAAGTACTTTTTTTGATTATTTGAAAAATTATCTTGGAAGGGCTTTTTGCGCTTGTTTTTGTTTTCAATAGTTGGCTATAATCGGACATGAACTTTAACAAATGGGGAAGGAATGAATATCAAAGGCTTGAATCCAGCACAGGTAATCGCAAACAGAAAAAAATACGGCGAAAATAAAATGCCGGACCCAAAACTAAAATCGGGATGGCAATTCTTTATAGAGGTATTCAAAGATAAACTGAACCTGATTTTGTTGGTCATGATGGTCATGTTTATCGCACTTAGTGTGCTGGGGTATGGTGATATATACGAGGCAATGGGTATCGGTATAGTATTGTTCGTTGTGGCATTCACCACCGTCGGAACAAAATTAAAAAGTCAAAGAAGCGCAGAAGAACTTAGAAAGAAAACTTCGCTGCAATATGTTAATGTTCTGCGTGGCGGAACGGTAAAAAAATTAAACAGTACCGAAGTCGTCGTTGGCGATATTGTGATTGTGCAGGCCGGAGAAACGGTCTGTGCCGATGGATATCTGGTCGATGGCGCAATCAGCGTTAATAACGCAATACTTAATGGCGAAAGTGACGAGTGTGAAAAAACGCCCGCCCCCAAGAACTTTGAATACAATCGCAGCGCGCCGGTCACGGGTGATGACTATATAAATAAATTCAGCGTGTTCGCTGGAACTTCAATACTTAGTGGCGAAGGTAAAATGTGTGTCACACGCGTTGGAACCGATACAGAAAATGCCAAGATTATGATGTCGCTGCAATCCATTGATGAAGTCAAAACCACACTGCAATTGCAGCTGGATAATCTGGCGGCGATTATCAGTAAATTTGGTTCGCTGTGCGCAGTTATTATCTTTATCGTGCTGATGATTGTTAACCTGAACAGCGGTGACATCGCGGCAAATGCGGGGTTGCTGTATGTAATATTCAGTTGCCTGACAATTGCACTGACGATATTCGTGGCCGCTGTGCCCGAGGGCCTGCCCTTTATCATCGGGATTATCACCAGCCAAAATGTCAAGACGATGATACGTAATAATATATTGGCGAAAAATCCAAACAAAATTCCCGAGGCCGGAAATATTCAACTGCTGTGTACAGACAAGACGGGCACACTGACACGCGGGTATTTGTGGCCGGTGCATAACTTTACCGCCAATGGCGTGGATATCGGTTTTGATTCGACACTGGGGGGTGAAGTAAAACGCCTGTTTATTCAGGATATCGCACTGACCAATACGGCATCATATACCGGTCGTGGCGATGTGACGGGCGGAAACCTGACCAGTCGCGCACTGTTCGGCGCAATGAAAAAGCGCGCCAAGGAAATTACAAAAATTCAACAAACCGCACGCGTGACTAACCGGTTGGTGTTTAACAGCGCGAATAAGTTTTCCGCAACACAGGTTGGCAAAAAAACAACGTTCTTTTTGGGCGCACCCGAAGTAATATTGGCGCATGCAAAATTCTGGGTGGATGAAAACGGTCAGGAACATAAACTGAACAAGGCAAACATTCAGAAACTTATTAAGCAAAATGCCGAACGTGCAATGCGACTGGTTGCGACCGCGTACAGTTCTTCGTGGGCACAGGATGAAAAACTGCCCGATGATTTGGTGTTTATCACACTGGTCGCAATGCGTGACGAAATCCGCAAGGGCGTGCCAGAAGTAATGCAATCACTGACCAAATCCGGGGTCCAGGTCATGATGATTACCGGCGATATTTTGGATACTGCGCGCGCAATCGCGATTGACTGTGGCATTATTTCCGCGCCGGATGATATCGCGGTGACGGCCGCAGAATTGGCCCAGATGACCGATGCCAAGGCCAAAAAGATTCTTGGCAAAATCAAGGTCATCGCACGTGCAACACCAGAAACAAAACTGCGAATAGTCAAATTGGCACAATCCCAAAACAAATGTATCGGAATGTGCGGCGATGGCACAAACGATGCGCCCGCGCTGAAACGCGCAGATGTCGGGTTTGCCATGGGCGATGGTACCGATGTGTGCAAGGAATCAAGCGATATCATCATTACCGATAATAACTTTATATCGGTTGCAAACAGCATATTGCTGGGGCGCACATTCGTGCATAATGTGGTGAACTTTCTTAAATTCCAGTTGCCGATTAATTTCTCGCTGGTGACATTAAGTATATTGTTCCCGTTGCTGTTCGGATTTGATGCGTTCACCGCGGTGCAGATTCTGATTATCAATATCGTTATGGACAGTCTTAATTCGCTGGCGTTTGGTGGGGAACCGGCACGACCAGAATACCTTAGCGAGCCTGCACAGGGCAAAGATGCGCCGTTGCTGTCATGGGCGGTTATACGGCAAATCGCATGGACGACATTAGGCTTTATCGGCGTGTTCGCGTTGATGGAAATTCCGTATGTGCGTGCGTTCTTTACGACACCTGCGGCATATATGTCGGCACGGTTTGCATTGCTGGTGATTATGGCGATTGTTAATGGGTTCTGTGTGCGCGCGGTGGGATACAACCTGTTCGCGGGCCTGTCCAAGAATCCAATGTTCATATTGGTGGCAATTGGCGTTATTGGGTGTACAATCGCGTGTGTAATGTTTGGGGGCGCGGTGTTGCAATTGGCACCACTGGGGTGGGCACAGTGGGCGGTGATATTTGCACTGTCACTGGTGATTATACCAATCAACTTTGTACGACGCGCATTAACACGATAAAAAACACCCGCCAAATGGCGGGTATTTTTTTTATCAACACTTATTATTTTGCACCACCAAACACGACATTCATTGTGGCATTGGTATCAGCATGCTGGGCCATGCCACTGAATTCAGTCGGCGCGTTGTTATCGCCATAGTATCTGATGTCCAGTTTATCGGAGCCCATTGTGCCGTCGGTCATGATGAATCGTTCGTCAATGCCTTCGTCGCCAGAAAACGCAATGTTTGCCGCGCCACCAGCGGTGCGTGATATTTCGACATCGTGCCACTTGGATTCGGCAAAATTCATGCTTAGCGTTTCATTGCCATCATCAAAGACCAATTTAGTCGCGCCGTCCAATGCCAATGTCGCACCATCGGTTGCCGTCACAGAACCAATCGCATGACCGGTAAACTGGTGTTCGCCAGACATATCGGCGGGCATTACACGCTTGATATCATAACCGCCGGCATAGAAATCCGTTGATACAGGATGGGATTCAACACCCGAATCCATGGTCACATTTTTCATGACCCCGAAAGAGCCAAAATCCGAATACTTTAACCGATATTTCGCGCCCAAAGAACTTAACACCGCGGTGCCGGTCACTTCGCCATCCGTATATTGAAAGTTATTCTTGGTGGTGCGCGAAAAAGATTTGGTCGCACCCCCCGTGATGGAATCAACAGCGATAATGCGCCCCTTGTCATTCAGGACCAGTTTTATCGTGTCGCCGTCAACCGTTTCCAATTCCAAATCCGCCAAACCACGGGACATTGGTTCCCAACGCCAATCCGCGGCTTCGCTGTCATATTCAAAGAAACGGTTCAAGATATCCTGATATTTGTCCAAAACCGCAGTCCTGATACTTGATTTATCATCATCGGACAGTTCATCCACAGAATAGTCCGTTTTGCCGCCAATAATTTTATAACTTTCCACCAACTGTGTGGGGGTCAGGTCCGCAAATTCTGTATCATCAGTGAATTTGGTAAGGGTTTTTAATTTTTCAACCGCGGCCATATATTGTTTGCCCATTATATTATCCGGAATTCTGTCCGTTTGGGTGGTTGAATGCCCAATGCGATTATCAGTGTTGCCATCGGTGGATGCAGTCGGACTGGCACCGTGGATTCCCAATGCGGTATGCACATATGATACGGTGTCGGCCTGATTATTCACAGATTGGGTTATTCCTATAACCTCGCTGTTAAAGGCCTGGATTGCCACCAGTTCGTTCTTGGTATTCGTTGTATCAATTTTGTGTGCGGAATCACCACCACCGCATGCGGTCAACGCAACCAAACATGATAACAATGATATTTTCTTCATATGCCCTTCCCTTTTTCTTGCCTTGGTTTAATTTTGCCCGAAATATGGCGATAAATCAAGTTATAAAACACGCCCCAAAACGGGGCGCGGACATGAAACTTGGACTATATTAACGGTCACGACGGGTTTCTGGTCTGTCAACAAACATCCAAATCAACCATATCAGGGCCGAAATACCAATTATGGCATAAATTATATTACTGGCCAATGTTGCAGGGCCGAATAAAAATGCAACCAAGTCAAAACCAAAGATACCAATCAATCCCCAGTTAAGGGCACCAATAAATGTCAATGGTTTTAGAACATAGTTTGTTAGTCCTCTCATCTTCTCTCTCCTTTTCAAGGTGTTAGACTATCTTGTTCGAACAAGACAGGTCTATTATAAACCTTTTTAAGTGCGGGCGCAATCGCAATACCGCATTTAGGAAAAGGTACCTAGCCCCAACAAAACCACGCACACACGGAAACATATTGCCGCAAAAAAATCCCCCAATCGGGGGACAAGTTATTTCAAATAGAAGGTTATTGTGGCAACCACCCTGACCTTTTTGTTTATGGCCTGACGCTCGTTCGAAGACCAGGAATCGGTTGGATCGCGGGCCTCGATACTGAATACGCCCTGGTTGGCACTTTTAATTTTTCCAAGTTTCGCATCGGCATCCTTGGCAAACTGTTCGCCGGCGGTTGTGGCGTTCTTGGTCGCCTGCTCTATCATTGATATTTTGATATCGTTCAGACCATTAAAGATATAAATTGGACCGGAATAATCCTCGGTCACGGTGATACCGCGGCGCACCAATTCGCCCATGCGGCGCGACACCGCATCAACCAGCGCGACATTATGCGAACGAACCATAACACCCGTATCGATAACATAACGGCCGTCATTATTCTGGGACTTTAATTCCGCATCGGAATAGCCCGCATATTTATCACGAACCTGGACACGCAGATTCTGGATATCTGATTCCGCAAAACCAGCGACAATCAAGAAATTATGAATTTCCGTGATATCGTTATCTATTTCAGACTGCAACACCGCCAAGTCGCCGCCAACACCATTGATTTTGATATTCCATACGGCGGTATCCGCAACAACATCGCGTTCGGCCAAGCCCTTGACCGTGACGGTGCGACCAGACATCGCACGATAAATGCCATCGCCGATAAAATATCCGCCCAGTGCAACACCAATCGCCAACACAGACAGCCACATTCCCGGCACAGATTTAAGTTTGTTTGTGATTTTCATCTTTCCCCCCGATTAATTGTTAACAGTAATGTACTATAAAAACATGCGACTTGTCAAAACTATTGTATCAGGTATTTTATCGCATAGTCCGCCAAGTGCAATCCAAACGCGCCCGTGACCGATATCATCGACCCCAGATTGCGCCCCACCAATGCAGGAACCGCGGGCGACTCGGTTGAAAATACCGCCGGAAAATCGGGCAGACCGCCATCACGCACCGCACGACGAACACGCGATGCCAGCGGACAAACCGAAGTCTTGGAAATTGGTGCAACGCGTATCTTGGTTATATCTGTTTTCAGGGCCGCACCCATGCTGGCAATCATTGGGATGTTATTTTTTGCGCACCATGTTGCCAATGCTATCTTGGATGGGACGGTATCAATCGCATCGATTACAAAGTCGGGTCGAATGTCCAGTTTGGTGTCTGAATCAAAAAACAGATTCAATTCAGTCACACGAATATCAGGTGATATTTGTGCAATGCGCGATGCGGCCGCCATGGTCTTGGGCGTGCCAATGTTATTTGACAGGGCAAACAACTGGCGATTTATGTTGGATTCTTCAATCCGGTCGAAATCCACGACAACCAAGTGACCAATGCCACTGCGGGCCAAGGCCTCGGTCGCGAAGGAACCAACCGCGCCACACCCCACAACCATAACGGTGGATTTGCGCAATTTTTCAATTGCCGCATCACCCAACAGTAATCTTATTCTGTGTAATCTGTCCATGCTTTATCATCCGTATAGTGTTTGAATATATTATATCGGCCAATTCCACAATGTCCATCGACAAAAGTTCCGCAATACGAACAACCGTATCAACAACCGCCACCGGTGAATCGCCGTCAC
>JAZLDK010000111.1:0-10745 GCA_045614725.1 Candidatus Enterousia sp. | reverse complement strand
CACAGAATGCTATGCCGACCGCCGCGATGTAGAAGGCAACAAAGACGAAAATGACCTGTGCCGCTTGGCCATCGATATGGAAGCACACAATGTGAAAAAGTATATCGGTGCGTTCATGGCTGAACTGGGCCATGTTGATGCCTTGGTCTTTACAGCAGGTGTGGGTGAAAATGACGATTACCTGCGCGAAAAATTCTGTGAAGGCTTGGAAGAATTGGGCATCAAAATGGACAAAGAAAAGAACGCAACTGCACTGGCGCGCAAAGGCGTTGACGAAGCCGTTATCAACACAGATGACAGTCGCGTAAAAATCTTGATGATTGCCACAAACGAAGAATTGGTAATTGTCGAAGATACTTTGGCGATTATGAATGGCACATATAATCCAAATCATCTGGAAATGGATTACTCGTTCGTTAAATAAAAACTCCCCCGTTCGGGGGATTTTTTATGTCAAAAGAAAAACCCCTTCGCAAGCGAAGGGGAATTTTATTAACAACCGCCGGTCATATTGCCGATGATTTTTGAAACTGAAATATCTTTGTGCAGCAAGAAATCATATTCGCAATTACCAGATTTGTAAGAACCTGTGCAAGCAGCCAATGTCAAAACAGCAAACAATGCCAACATTAATTTTTTCATGTGTTCTCCTTTTTGGTTAAGTTCAACACAAAAATTATACAGGAAATAATTCACACTTTCAATAAATTATATAGCGTTCTTAATCCAATGTATGCGATGACCGCATACGGCAATAACATCAAAGCGCGCATCGCCGCCCCAACGGTTGCGAGCCAGATAACTTTCCGCCGCACGGCGCAGACGCGCCGCCTGGGGCGATGTAATCGCATCAAACGCAGTGGTCAGGTCATTGCGGCGTTTAACCTCGACAAAAATAAGAAGGGAACCGCGACGGGCAATAATATCTATTTCGGCGCGGTTGGTATTGCGACCCGTGATATATCGTGATGAAACAATGCGAAATCCATGAAGGCGCAAGTACAGACGAGCATAAAATTCCGCCCATAACCCCGTTTGATACGATGTTCTAGAATGCATATGGTTTGGCCCTAAAGTTTTCGCGCGCCTGTTGAATATTTTTGACCAAATCATCAGCATTGCGCCCCTTGTCAAGCAATTCTAATTCACCCTTGGATACAATCATCATCGGGTCATATGCATTTGTGCTGGAAATCCACTTGTCAGAACCAGCATTTGGCGCACCGTATTTATCCAATACCCCCTGCCAAAATGCCAAGATTTTATTTTCGCGCTGTTTTTCAAACTTCTCGCCGGCGCCTTCTTGTTCATCAACATCGTTATTATATACAACGCGATACACCAAATTATCACTGGCGTTCGATGTAAAATACACAACAATTGTTTCACCAGTCAACGGACGTTCAAGGTACAATTCTGATGCGTACAATAATCCACGACTGCGTGCCAAAGTATTAATGCACTTGGTTAATTCAGCGGGGATTACCACACCATCCTGACGACATTCATAGTCCAAATTATGGCGCCAATCGGGATGAATGGTATAAATAATACTATTGCTCTTGCGGGGGGAATATAGTCCCTTGGATTTAAAGAACAGATTCTGAACATCTTCGAATGACATTCCCAACATAATTCCAGCGACATCAAAAGATGAAACCGCCACAGGTTCCGCACCATCATTCAATTCAACAGATTCCATCGTGACATCATAGTCACCGCTTTCCGCAATGGCAAAATCATCAAAATCTTCGATAACCGCATTGGCAAAAACCGAAATCGGCATCATCAGACAAGAAAAAATTAATAATTTTTTAATCATTTGCGTTTGCCCATTCTATTACAACATCCCTTACCCTAAAGTCAAATATGCTGGCCGGGTCACCCCCGGTTTCCAGATAATCTTGAAGGGACTTGCCTTTTATCATTTCGTATACTTTGTATGCATAACGAATTTCCATATACATTATGCCATTTGTTATTGTCGGCGCCACAGAAAAATCGTTCGCACGCTCCCAAGTGGTCAAAGTAAACGGTACACGCAAATAACGTTCGCTGCCCTGATTCTGGGTTATAGTTTCGGGATTTACATACACAGTACGCAAAACCTTGTTTTTCGACATTTTGGATATTTCCGGAACGACATTTTTTACCCACTTGTCAAAAACATCGGCACTTGACATCAGGCGCAGGCCCGATTGGCTATCGTCTTTGCGGGCTTCAATATTTTGATAATTTGGTAAAACATAAAAATATTCCGTCACGAATTTTTGTATAAGTTTGTTTCGTAATGCCTCGGCCCCGATACTTTTGGCGGATTCGGGTTCTGGCAAGCGACGGCTTGAATCATTGGTGGGCTGGAAAAAGAATGACTCAACAGTGGTCTTTTCGGCCACATCATATATCGCCGCGCCAACAAACAAGGCACCCAGCATTGATGCTGCTATGACTAAATACGCAAAAAATGTTAACACTTTTTTCATCAGTTCACTTTATATGCGTTAAATTCCGAAATATAAAACCCAAGACTGTGCGGGAACATTTCTTTGTTATTTTCGATCTGAAGTATGGCAAATATATCTATGCGCGAATTTAGGTTTGATATAACACTGAACCGTGCCTGCCATGTGGCACCACCGCGCCCCACATGGGAAATTGGCAACAGTTGTAAACTGGACATATCAACCGACCACACTTCGCCACGCAAATAACGCTGCTGATATTTTATTAATTGATTTTTTGTAAAATCTGTAAACAAGTCTTCCGAAGTCACGCAATATAGCGCACAAGGTTCTATCTCCATCGAGCTGTTGTTATCGGGCGCACATGCAACATCACGGTTGTCGCATTGTTGCCATATCAACTCGTTCGTGATGTCATCCGATGAAATATTGAACCAATTACGAATAAATTTTACAGCAACCGCTTCTTGAAGTGACCGATACGCGGATATTTCGAAATCACGACTGTGATGATGATTTACAACATCCCATTGGCCGGTAATTTGATTAACAGAAACCAGAAACGGATGTTCGCGGGCACTGCGATTAACCCACATGATTAATCCACACAGCACAAAGATTGCAAAAAAAGCAATCATAACCAGCACGCCCAAAAGACGGGATACAGCCACCTGTTTCCCGGCCGGAAATGTAGATGTGTCAAAATCCGCAGGATACTCCAATTATCCCCCCATTATCATATCGCGGTTTTATGCCTGATATACCATGATGCATGCGCATGGACTAAGTTTTAATTCATTGTTGTCATAACCAACGCCAACCGGTTCGCGGTCATAAACCTGGCCACAGCCGGCAAGGCATAATGCAACGAAGAAACCCAAGAATATTTTTTTCATGTATACTCCCCTTTTCCTTTTTCAAATTATACGCAATTCACACAATGCTAGTCAAGATTAAAACTGTGTTTCAAATGACAGCAAGAATCTTTGTTCGCGGTCGTAATCGGTCATCTTTAATGGCCAGCCCCACGAAAAGTTCATTGGCCCCATCGGTGTGTTCCAGTAAATTCCGACACCGGCCGATGTGCGCAAATTATCGTCGATATGATTTGGATAACCCGCAAAGGTGTCTTCGTCCGCGGGTGGTTTGCCCAAAATTCCATAATCCATAAATACAAAGCCCTTAATCTGGTATTCGTCTGGAATAAAGATTGGGAAGTTTAACTGGGTCGAACCGTTGATTTTCCAAAGTCCACCAAGTGCATATGTCTGGTACGCCCAGTTGCGCGAACCAACACCCGCGACATCAAATCCACGCAGGGATTCACCACCCAAGAAATAACGATACACACGCGAAACATAGTCGCCATCCAGGGGCTGAATATATCCGAAGTCCAGCGATGAACGCAACTGCCACCGGTCATCGAAAAACTTTACCATACCGATAATATCACCACTATATCGCATAAAGGATTCCGTACCGCCAAAGCCGGTATATGCAATACCAAAGTTTGCAACAACACCCGTGTGGGTATTCTGGGCAAAATTACTGTCCAGATTATGATAACGGAAATTCGTTCCCAATGTGTACAGGTTTGCCTTTTGCCAGCCACCGGTTGCCTGGATATCATAGTTCTGGTCGAATGCCGCGGACAGGCGCAAACTTTGTGTCCAGTGGTCGGTCAATCGCCACCCCATGCGGCCCGCCACCGTCAAGGAATCGCGGTCATAGCCAAAACTGCCCAAAGATGAATAGTCATACATTGTGTATGAAACATCAAACCCAGCCGACAACTGGCGACCAAACAGATATGGCTCGGTGAAACTGAACAAAGCCTGTTTCTGATATTCGGCGATTGATCCGCGAAGTTGTACAACCTGGCCACGGCCCATAAAGTTGTTTTCGGTTATACCCGCGTCAACCATGAATCCGTTAATGTTGGACCATCCAAAACCACCGGACAGTTCACCGGTCGGCTGTTCTTCAACACGGATATCCAGATTCATCATATTAGAATCCGCAACGCGCGTGGGAACCATTTGGACATCTTTGAAATAACGCGTGCGCATTAATTTCTGGCGGCCTTCTTCGATTGTCTGTAAAGAAAAAGGATCGCCCGCGCGCATTGGAATCAGCTGTTCAATAACGGAATCAAATGTGCGGACATTGCCCAGAATATTAATCGAATTCAGATAAATACGATTTGTCTTTTGAATCTTGAACACCAAATCGATGGTTTTATCATCGTCGTTCTTGGTCGGGACCGGTTCCACATTGATAAATGAATATCCATAATCCGCAACCGCACTGCGAATGGCGGACATTGTTTCTTCGACTTCGTCGATATTGTAAACATCGCCGGAACGCATAACGATAACATCGGTCAAGACATCGGTTGGAATATCGGGGAACGGATTATCAACCGTCAATTTGCCAAAGTCGTATTGTGGTCCTTCGTCAACGGTGAATACCACCGAATAATATTCGCGGTCGGGTGTAAAGGTGCCGGTTGTATCCTTGACCATAAAATCAACGAAACCGTTGCGCAAATAAAACTGGCGCAGCATTTGACCGTCGTATTGGATGCGGTCTTCGTCAAATGTATCAAACTGGGTCATAAAGCGCCACCAGGCATGTTCGCGCGATAAAATTTCGCTACGCAATGTGCGGTCGCTGAATTTCTTGTTCCCTTCGAATTTAATATCGGTTATCCAGGTTGGGTGACCCTCGGTAATTTCATAGACAACATTTACACGATTATCGTCCAATTCGATTTTTTGAGGCTCTATCTTGGTGCCAAAAAAGCCCTGACGCTGATATACGATTAACAGGCGTTGCACATCCGCACCAATTACAGACGCATCATACGATGTGCGTTCCTTGGTTTTTAATTCTTTTTTCAAATCATCGGTTGAAACTTCGTCGTTCCCTTCGACGGTGACCATGTTGATGATTGGTGCCTCGGTCACATCTATTTTCAAAACATTTCCGGACATGCGGACATTTATTTTGGAAAAGTATCCACTTTCCTGTAATTTCTTGGCAATGGTGTTTGTGCGCGCATCACCGACATTGTCACCAATTTTGACATCGGATAAAATGCGAACGGATTCCGCATCCATACGATGGGCACCGGTGACATCAATGCGCGATACGGTCGCCGCATGCGCCGGACCAGATATTGCAAATAAAACTGTGAATAAAGAAACCTTTTTCATGATTAATACCACCCAAATACACGCGCCAAATCATTCCACATTGTTAATACAAATAAACCAAGTATCAACAACCAACCAATCATTATCGCGATTTCCATGCCACGGCCCTGTAATTTACGACGGGTAATGCCTTCGATAATCAGTATCAACAAATATCCACCGTCCAGCACTGGCAATGGCAACAAATTCAACACACCCAGATTTACCGACAGCAACGCAATCAACGACAGCAATGTAAAGAATCCGGCCAGCATTGCCTTGCCCGAATATTCGGCAATCGTGATAAATGACCCCAATTGCTTGGACGAGCGTTCACCAGTGACAATCTGTTTCAGCACCACCAACAAGGTCTTGGATTCATAATATGTTTTACGCGCGCCCGAATACATCGCGCGGAACAGGCCCTGGGATTTTGGTGCGGCACGACGCGCCCCATCTGCGACCATACCCCAGCGATCCGCCGGTGACAATTTGATATTTACCAATTTATCCCCGCGCACTATCAAGACATCCGCATCACGGGCCGACGCCAATTCCTTGGCCAAAATGACTTCGCCCCAGTTGGTGATTTTTTCATCATCGATACGAACGATTGTATCGCCGGGTTTAATGCCCGCCTTGAACGCGACGGATTCCTGGATAACCTGGCCGATAACGGGCAACTGGGAATTCCCAACCAATTCAGGCTTGAACATAAACAAAGAAGTATAAATACCCCACGCCAAAACAAAATTCATAAATACGCCTGCAGCAATGATTATAAACTGTTTCCATGCGGGCACCGACAGGTAATGTCCCTTTTTCTTGTCCGCGGGCAGTTCCGCAAACTTTTTGCGATTGAACATGTCTTCTTGGCCATAAATGGAAACATAGCCCCCCAGTGGCAGGCATGCAACCTTCCATAAAGTGCCACGACGGTCATGCCATTTCACAATCGCCGGCCCAAAACCAATCGAAAAGGTATCAACACGAACACCCGACATACGCGCTGCCAAAAAGTGCCCCAATTCATGGACAAACACAACAACGCCTAAAACAACCAACAATGCAATAATCGTTAAAACAGTTTGCATATCCGCCTTTCCTTGATTTCTTTAATGTCCCCTTATAACAACACCAACCATACCAATGGCAACGCATAAATCCAGCCATCAAATCTGTCCAGCAGACCACCATGGCCCATCAAGATTTTGCCAAAATCCTTGATGCCAAGTTTGCGCTTAATCCAACTGGCCGTCAAATCACCATACTGGGACAGCAATGACACACTGATACCAATCCACAGCAACTGGGGCATGAATGTGTCCGCACCCAAAAGGCCATACATAACCGCCGCAAATGTGCCACAGGCAATACCCGCAATCTGGCCCGCCCATGTCTTGTGCGCGGACAGCCGTTCCCACATCTTGTCACCGCCAATCATACGGCCAAAGAACCATGCGCCAATATCGGCCGCACAGATTATTACCAGCAACAATAATACAATCCACGGACGCGCGCCCACAACATTAATCGCCGCCAGCATAACAAACAGCCATGCCAAGAACCCCATAAACGGCAATGCGTTCTTGGTCAATACCTTGGCCGGGGCATTACGCAGGCAAAATATCATTTCAAGAATCATCCCCAGCGCAATCAAAATACCCAGATAGCGAACCACCGGGAATCCCTTGTACTCACCCAACGCAGCGGCCGCCGCAACCAGCGCCATAATCGCCGCCATAATGATTCTTTTTTTCGTATTTGACATCAATGCCCCCTTTCCTTAATCCTTGACTTATTTCTTGCCGGCATAGTTTGCTTTTTTGCCACCGCCGAAACGACGATTGCGTTTGGCAAATTCGTCCAAAGTATATTGCCACAGTTTTTCGTTCTTGACCAAATCCGGCCAATGCTGCGGAATAAACAGCAATTCTGCATACGCCAATTTCCACAACAGGAAATTAGATATACGATTTTCATTACTGGTTCGAACCATCAAATCAATCGGCAATAAATCACCGGTGTCCAGATATGTTTCAAAACTTTCCTTGGTCACAGGTTCGCCCGATGCGATGGCCGCATTTACGGCATCAACTATTTCCTGTTGCCCGCCATAGTTCAATGCGAATACAACGGTTCCGGCAGTATTCTCGGCCGAGGTTTCTTCCAATTTATCGCATAATTTAGCCAACTTCTTGGGCAGGCGTTCGCGGGAACCGATAACGCGATAGCGCAGATTCTTTTCCAGCGCGTTCTTCATGTTCTTGTTCATTTCGGTATAGAACAAGTCCATCAAGAAATCCACTTCTTCGGTGGAACGCGACCAATTTTCAGACGAGAAAACAAAGAATGTAATCGTAGTCACACCGCGGCGCATATACCAATCAACCAGATTTTCAAAATTTGAAATGCCAGCCTGGTGCCCCATCAATGGTGGCAGACCACGATTTTCCGCCCAGCGACGATTACCATCGCATATGAATGCAATGTGACCTGGGACCTTGGCCGGATTGGTTTGGGTCGATTTCTTTTTGAATAGTTTTAACATAAGGCAATATTCCAGTTTTGTTGTGATTATACAGACATAATGTCGGCTTCTTTTTCCTTGGCGATGGCGTCAACCTCGGATCCACGTTTATCAAAAACCTTCTGAATATCTTCTTCGTATTTACGCTGTTCGTCTTCCGATATTTCCTTGTCCGTGACGGCACGTTTGATTTTGCCCATTGCATCCTGGCGGATATTACGCATAGAAATCTTGGCTTCTTCGGCGTATTTACCGGCAACCTTGGTCAATTCACGACGGCGTTCTTCGGTAAGTGGTGGCATATTCAGACGAATTACCCCACCAGCGGTCATCGGATTCAATCCCAATCCCGAATCGCGAATGGCTTTTTCAACCGCAGGTGCATTGGTAATATCCCATACAGTGACCGACAAAGTCTGGTTATCAGGGGTTGAAACCGTTGCAACCTGGTTGATAGGCATTTCAGAACCATACACAGGTACACGAACCGCATCCAACAAATGTACAGATGCACGACCAGTGCGCAAACCCGCGTATTCTGTGCGTAAAACCTCTATCGTTTGGGCAGTTTTTTGTTCGACTTCTGCTTTTAATAATTGATAATCCATATTAATAACTCCTTGGTATGAAAAAAGATTAGCAAATTGATTTGACATTTGGCAAGAAGAAATATAGAATAAGAGTCCGCAAGGGGTTGTAGCTCAGTTGGTAGAGCACTTGCATGGCATGCAAGGGGTCGTCGGTTCGAGTCCGATCAGCTCCACCATAAAGATTCAGTATGGCGGATATAGCTCAGTTGGTTAGAGCGTTGGTTTGTGGTACCAAATGTCGCCGGTTCGAGTCCGGTTATCCGCCCCATATTTGACGACACCCCTTCTGGACCATGTATACGAAGGGGTATCTTATTGAAATAACTACATTTTTATTGTCCAGAAAAAGGTTCGAACTTATCAATTTCAAAATTAGTCGTTTTAGGCAAAAGTTCGAACTTTTGAATAAGAAATGGCTGATTTCTGCAATTTTTACACATTTTATCAAATTGGCATAGAATGCACCAATCCGGTCATCCGTTCTAACCATTTGGTCACGAATTTCTTGTTGCTGTTTGCTGATGTCGTTGATGATTGTATCGTATTCATCACGACTTATTCCTTGGTCCAGATATAGTTCCGTCAAACGACTTTTCTTTATGGCTAGCTTACTTAGGGTTTCATTCTGCGTTGCAATATATCTGTCTTTTTCCAATATCGCCTTGGTCTGTTTTTCTTGTAGACCTTTTATCATTTGCCCCGAACGTGATGGTCCAAAGTGCAATGCAGACACTATTTCATTAATCTGCTTCATGAATGGTGCAGCGGACACGTGATAATGCCGGCACGTATCACTTTTAGGTGGTTTCAGGAATACATAACGCCCTTTGGCCAGATATGGACTGTATGATTTGCCACAGTGCACACAATGAACAAAGCCCGACAATAACATGTCCTTTTTCTTCTTGCGTGACACATTGTTATACTTGCCGGACCTTATTTTATCGCACAGGTCAAAAATTTCTTTGGTTATAAGTCTGTCATGGCAATGCGGGTACAGTTTGCCTTTGATTTTCATTTCTCCATAATAGAAAGGATTACATAAAATCAGATGCATTTGACTGGGGCTGATTGGCTTATTTCTTCTGGTTTTTAGCCCGATTTCTGTTGCATAATCGGCCAGTTGACGTATGGATATGTTGCCTGTGGCGTATTTTTCAAATAACATTCGAACCTTGTGTCCACGTTCTGGGTCAATAATGGCTGTACGTGCACCATTAATTGTTGTATTCAAGTATCCAATCGGGGCACAGGTCAATATCGTGCCTTCACGTATTTTCTTTTCAAAAGACCTTTTTACATTATCACTGATGCAGTTTGTGTAATTTTCTGCCATCATAACAAAAATCTGATAGGCCATTATCTGTGAATTGTTAGCACCAGAATCCAATATCTGATTTTCGCTTACAAAGTGCAGTGCTAACTTATCTGATTTACGCAGTTGTTCCAAAATCGGCACTTCCCGAAAAGAACGCTGCAACCTGTCTACCTTATCACAGACCAGTGCTACCTTGCCGGATTGTTTCTTGATGTACGCAATCATTTTTTGAAATTCGGGCCGTTCCCCACGCGTTGAGCTTTCGACCAGTGTAAATTCTTGAATAATATCCAGATTTTTGCGTAAACAATATGCATGAAGACGGTCCAGCTGTGCTACCAAGCTATGACCGTCCTCTTGTTCTTTACTGCTAACTCTGGCTAATAAAACTGCATGCATTTCAAACCCCTTTTTGGGGAGTTTGAAATCTTTAATACATTAAATCAATTTAATTATTCCATGATGCACTTGATTGGCTTTATGCCTAAACCGTCCTGAAAATAGCATGTAATGGAATTGTTATGATATATTATGTTCTTAAACAGTATTTTCAACATGTTATGCTTGCTTTCTATTCCCATATTGTTGAAGCTTTGTAATATGTTCATCGTTATTATAACTGTATCTTGCTTGATTTCTTTTTCTCTG
>JAZLDK010000110.1:0-5551 GCA_045614725.1 Candidatus Enterousia sp. | reverse complement strand
TTTGTTTTTAGATGAATTATTATAATTTATTTAGCAGAACGCTGGGCGTATAATTGTGCAAAATCCACCGGCTGCATTGTAAATGCTGGGAATCCTGATTCCGCTGTCAGACGGGTAATAAGGCCACGAACCGATGGGAACAACAATGTTGGAACATCGATTAACAGTGTGCGCTTTTTAACTTCTTCGTCTTTTTCTTCTTCCATTTGAACCAGTCCAGAATATGTGGATTCAATCAAGAATATTGATTTGTCTTCCTGTTCCAGTTTTGAATGGACCTTCATAATCAAATCAACCATAAACAAGTTATTTTCTGCGCCCTTGATTTGAATATCGATATTGATTTCCAATTTTGCCTGACCATTATCTTTTTTAAAGAACAATTCTGGTACATTTGGGCTTTCGAACGAGATATCTTTCAAGAACTGGGAAATAATATTAAATTTTGCCATTATAGTTTCTCCTTGGTGTTTTTGGCGAATGTAAGTCTGGACTTGCGCCCTTGTTTTATGATAATATAACATCAGAAAAATTTTTTACAAGTGGGGGGATATACAAAAATGTTGTTTTCATTAAAAAAAGGATTTTTTGCCATACTGGGTGCACTTTTATTGGCATCTTGTGATTTGTCCACACCAACTGTATCCGGCGACAATTCGGTAATTCCGTCTAATTTCAAGCGTGTATCATATTCCGCCCTGCCCGGATGGCGCGACGACGATGTTCGCTATGCGCTTCAGGCTTTTCGCAATTCCTGCAAGGCCAAGATTCAATTTACCGGCCGTGTAATTCCTGACCGCGAATTATTCGCAGAAAAGTGCCGCATGCTGCCCAGTGCATCGGCGGACATTGCCACCGTACGCGCCTGGTTTGAATCAAACTTTCAACCATACCAGATTTTTAACGACAATGGCACGGACCGCGGGACATATACCGGATACTATTCACCGATTATACCAGCATGCCGCACCAAGACCGCAACCTGTAATGAACCCCTTATGGGCATACCGACCGACGGCCGCAATTACAAGGGCGTATCCAAGAAAGACATTGTTGAAAAGAAAATCGGTCGCGTTTTATATTGGGCCAACATTGTTGATGTGCAAAACATTCAAATCCAGGGCAGCGGCAACCTGCGCCTAGAAGATGGCACCGATGTAAAATTGAACTTTGCCGCCGTCAACGACATGCCATTCAAATCGATTGGCGAAGAATTGCGCAAACGCGGCATTCGCCCCGCCGGTGGATTTTCATCCGAGGCCGTATGGCAACACCTTAAAGCAAACCCAGCACTGGCCAAGGATGTTATATACCAAAATCCACGCTATGTATATTTCTATGAATCAACGCCACCCGATGTCATTGGAAAATTGGGCACACCACTGTCCAAGATTCGCAGCATCGCAATGGATGACGACCTGTACACACTTGGGATGCCGGTTTATATCAGCACCAACCTGTCCAACGGTCAACCATTCCGTCGTCTTATGATTGCCCAAGATACAGGCAGCGCAATTCGCGGTTGGATTCGCGCCGACATATTCTTTGGCAAGGGCGACGAAGCATACAAATACGCCCAGGGTCAACACGCCCAGGGACAAATGTTCATACTGATGCCAAAAGAATACAGTTATGTCAAACCTAGGTAAAAAATTTGACGAACGCAGCAAACGCCCCCAAACCTTGGGCAGCGCCCTTGGGGATTTGATGCGAATTTTTGGTGTACGCGCATCTGATTCCGACCTGGCAAAACGTTGGGACGAAATAATGGGTCGCGATATTGCATCGGTTGCGCGACTGGCAGCAATTAAAAAGAACCGCGACAATACATTTAATATTGTAATTCGCCCAACTAACCCCGCATTGGCATTACAGTTATCATATCAATCCGATGAAATTATCAAACGGATTAATAAATACTTTGGCTATAACGCCGTCAGCAAAATAAGTTTCAGGAAATAAAAATGACAAAACGCGTATTGGGCATTGACCCGGGACTTTTACACACAGGATGGGCGATAATTGATACCGCGGGTCAGACACGCAAATATATCGCCAGTGGTGTAATCCTGCCGAATCCAAAAATAGAAATAGCTCAAAGACTTAACACCATTTTCCAAGAACTTACTGCAATTTGCAAAACCTTTAATCCAGACGAATGCAGTATTGAAATTACATTCGTTAACAAGAACCCAAAAACAACCCTGATATTGGGACACGCGCGCGCCGCCGCAATTGTTGCAGTCGCGGCCCAGGACATACCAATATTTGAATACGAACCAAACAAAATCAAAAAGGCCCTGACCGGCGCAGGTCATGCAGACAAAACGGCAATTGATAAAATGGTAAAAATATTACTGCCCGCCGCACATCCGAAAACGGCCGACGAAGCCGATGCCATCGCAATCGGGTTGGCACACACAAATATGATGCGAATAGTCTGAAATAAAAAAATCCGCCAAAGCGGATTTTTTTATTTGATATCTACTACTTTTACTTTGAACACAACATCTTTACCTTCAAGTTCCGGAACATATGGCGTTGGGAATGTAATATTAATATCGCGTTCTTCGCCGACATTCATACCAACCAATTGTTCTTCAAACCCTGGAACGAATGTACCACTGCCCAAAACCAAAGGATAATTTTCAGCGGTTCCGCCCGGGAATTGAACCCCATCCAAGAATCCAGCAAAATTAATAACAACCGTATCACCATTTTTGGCACCGGCATTACTGTCACACGCCGAAACACCCAACGCGGCACAAACACCCAACACAGACATAACTTTCTTCATACTTCCCCCTTTTTTGTTATGATTGATTATTTATTATAAACGCATCTGAAACCGTATTCGCGCATTGTCGCACCCTCGGCTTCGATTCTGTAATCAAAATAAGGTGTCGGGCGCATAACATCAAACGACGGCTGATCATATACCATCACGATACTATCAGCATTACGACCGCACACGCGTTTCATTTCATAGTCGGCAACCGCGGCCAACACACTGCGTGCATCACCATCAACATCCATACCATCCGCATTTTGCATCAGGCGCAAACGCATTTCGCGCAAATCTGTATTCCCCAACAGAATCTGAACACGCACCATTGTCCCCTTGTATTCCTGCCAGCGTGTTTCCATACGCGAAGTGTTCCACCGGTTATTATTTCTTTCTTTGTCTGCGGCGGTTTTCGGCTTATAAGAATCAATATTGGCATACTGATTATCCGCCTGCATAAAATCACTTGTTCTTTCGTTATACAGTGGCGCATCCGCCCCACCCTGTGCAAAGTCCTGTTCATTATACGGCATATCCGATGCGCAACCCGCCAACAAGACCGCACCCAACAAAGTAAATAAAATAGATTTTTTCATTTGCATCTCTCTTTTTTTACATTTTACCAAATAAAGCGTTTTGATTCAAGTCACGATTTATGATAAAATCATATTGATGTCTGATATAAATGTAGTACTAAACTCTTTATTAAAACCATTAGAAGAATTCTATAAACCATCGTTTGTAGAAGAAATCGCCATCAACCACGCGGGCGAGGTTTGGATGCGCCTGCACGGTGCGCGCGTCCCGTGGGTTTCATACCAGGCCGAAGTTTTAAGCAAACAATACTTAGTGGACCTGATTCACACCGTTGCAAATATATACGAGCGCCCATTTGACCCAATTCATGGCATGCCTGTGGTGTATGCAACCCTGCCCGGCAACCACCGTTTTACCGCGATTGCGGGTCCCAATGTCCAATACGACGACCGCGATGTGACGGGTGGCGTGGCATTAAACATCCGTGGCGGCGGTGCCCCCAGCACCAGTTTTGAAAACTATCACCTTAAACAGGGCCAGGAATTATTAAAAATCAAGCCGCGCAAAAACGCGCGCCCCGACGACCCATATGAAAGATTAATGGCCGCCATTAATGATGGCAGTCCTATTCTTATCAGTGGTGCGACATCAACCGGTAAAACAACATTCCTAAATCACATGTTAACCCTGATTGATAAAAACAGCCGCGTTATAACGGTCGAGGACGCACGCGAAATTCGCGTCCCCCAGCCAAACCGCGTTCACTTTATTTTATCGCGAACCGAACAAACCAACGATTTTAATTATGCGCGCCTTTTGGATTTGGTCGTTCGTATGACCCCCGATGTAATTATTGGTGGCGAAATATCAACCGATAACGCATCTGTATTATGGGAAATGTTGGGCACCGGTCACGACCATTTCTATACAACAATACATGCCGAAAGTGCCGATGCCGCATACGCTGCATTCGCCGACAGAATTCTGCATACCCAGCCCGCATATGACCGTTCCGAACTGATTGCGGAAATGAAACAAAAGATACGCGTGGTCCAATTATCACGCGACGGATCATTGCGCGCCGTCACTGAAGTAGTTTAATAACAAAACGGAATAACCATATGTATACACAAGATATTATTCAACAACCACGATACACAAAAACCACAAATGAACGCATAGAAAACGAAACGCGCGAACACAGCGCATATGTCCTTAGACTTGCCGAAGAACGCGAACGTGTCCTGCTTGAAAAACATACTTTGTTTGACGATATCTTGGATTTGGCATTTGCAATTAAGGCCAAACTAGCAAAAAATAAAAGCAAATAAAATACCCCACGAGGGTATCACTTTCGTCATTTGCATAAAATCGTCAACAATCCATTTGATATTATTTTATGTAATCCCTTTTCGGATATTATCGATTTGCCCTTTTCCATATTTTTCATATCGCGACATGACACGCCACACTAACCATTTGCCCCCCCTTGCTTGTCAAAAAAATAAATTAGAATGATTTAGATAAAAACAAATCGGGCATCGTAGTGTACAAGCGCTACATGAGATGCCCGATTTGTTTTTAGATGAATTATTATAATTTATTTTTACTAGGCGGCGGCGGTAAACACCTTCTGCACATCGTCATTCGCATCCAAAGCATCAACTAATTTCTCCAATTTAGCGTATGCTTCGTCGTCTAAATCAACGGGCATATTGGGCAGCCAGGTCAATTCGGCCTGTTCTGGTTCACCAAGAATATCGGCCAGATATTTTTGCGCGTTGATAAAATCTTCTGGCTTGGTTGTGATGATAAAGCCCTCTTCGGATGTTTCAAGGTTATCCGCGTTTGCTTCCATGATAATTTCCATCATTTCATCTTCGGTTTTACCAATAGATGCGGGGTACATAATCTGGCCGGCGCGTGTAAACATAAATACAACGCTGCCTTCTTCGCCCATATTACCACCATTTTTACCAAAGATATTACGAATTTCCGGCACAGTACGACGTGGATTATCGGTCAAAGCCTCGACAATAACGGGAACTGCACCCGGTCCATAACCTTCATAGCGCACTGCTTCATAGTTCTCGGTATTTGCACCCGATGCCTTGTCAATTGCGCGTTTAATATTGTCATTCGGCATAGAATTTTTGCGCGCCGTCAGAATTGCCAAACGCAGGCGTGGATTATTATCCGGATTTTTATCACCCAATTTCGCCGCCATGG
>JAZLDK010000109.1:0-10559 GCA_045614725.1 Candidatus Enterousia sp. | reverse complement strand
GGATTTGGCCAGGTGCCCAAGTGGCTTAATACCAAGCATCCAAAAATCACAATCGTTCCACACGAACAAATTATGCCGGCCGATGCACTGCCGACCTTTAATGCTACGGCGATTGAAATGTGCATACCAAACATTCAAAACTTGTCGGAACACTTTTTATTAATGAACGACGATATGTTTTTCAATCGTCCACTAACACCGGCCTATTTTTACGACAAAAACGGTCGCCCCCGCGTGCGGTTCAGCAATCACGCCAACAGATGCCGCAACATTGGTCGCTGGATGGAAAGTGTTGATGAATATAACCAGACCCTGATTTTATCCGCCCAGTTTATAGAAAATATTTTCGGCAAACGCGTATATAAATATCGCCCATCACACGGTATTGATCCATACCTTAAATCAACATGGATTGCATGCCGAAATCACCCAATGATAACGGGCCAAATCGATGCACAAATTCGCAACAAATTTCGCACAAATAACGAAGTCCAACGCTGGATGTTCAACCTGTACGATTTGATAAACAAACGCGCGGTCTTTATACACTCGCGCGCCAAGAAGCATTCGCGCCATAAAATCGCCAACATGATTTACAACGCGGTATTTATGCCATGGATACGCAAATCGCCCGTATATTGCACCGACACATCCACGGCCCGCAGTGCATTGTTGCGCTCACCCACATTTTGCATAAACGATTCGCGCGACACAGACGAAACAATCCTGCGCGACAACGCGAAATTCATGGCGGAACGCTTTCCCGAAAAATCACAATTTGAAAAATAACAATCCCCCATTCGGGGGATTGTTATTTCAATTTTCCATAGCATTTTTATTTATTTTTTAGCTGCTGGAATTTTATCGCGTGGTACACAGTTATAATCAAACATAGCACCCAACGCTTCTACTGTTAAAGAACAAGAATCCAAAGTACAACTATGTCCATTGACCTTTACATTAATCATGTCATCGGTCACAAATGGGACACCACTATATGCCAATCTTTCTTTGTGTTCTTGTCTTATATCATCGATACAAAGTTGAACCTGATCTTCAAATTTATACGATGTGACAGCCCCTTGCGCAAAGATCTCTAACGAATCAACAGCACCGGTTGCATTGTCAAGGGCGTATTCATCCAAGAAATCAAAGCTCTTAACAGCTTCTACATACGCTGGTATATAGTCCCAGCTCAATCCCATACCAGAGAAACTAGCATCATACTGTTCCCTATTGACCTCTACAAGATAAGTCATATCACCGCGTTTGGTTAAAACAAATGCCGTTGTCGAGGTAAATGGATTATTTTTACAAGTATTTTCATAACCAAGCAAACAAACAAATTGATTCTCGGTTGAAAAAACAGCCTTCTGATTTTTTACTGTACCAGTAAGGTCTTTCAGTCCATTCTTTGGATATTTGATTGTCGAAACAAAGTATTTTCCCTCTGTATCACGTGCAACAATATCGCCTGTTGGTTCCATATATGTTGCAGTCTGTTCAAAATACTTATAAAGATTATTTGTTAAATCGTTATAAATTCTATTATTTGCCTCATATACGTCAGTTATAAAATTTTTGCAAATTTCATACTTATTATTTTTGCCTGTATTATCCTCGCTTACGGCCCCGACACAAGGTGTCACCAATGTTGACAACCAAGTGTCGCCAGTATCATTATGATACGTTTGGTCAACAATGCTTTTTAACATACTCAAAAATTTCGTTTTATCAATCTCAGAATGCTTTTTCAGTCCTTCTTCCAGTGCAGCCTTAAAAGGTGCATAAGATTGTGCCAGTGCACTATCCAAGATCTCTTCGGCACCGGACACATTTGGCACCAATGTCATTAATCCAAGAATGGATGTAAGTAATATTTTCTTCATTTTAGTTAAGCGCCCCCTCGCATGCGTCCGCAACCGTTGATGCGCGTTTGATTGCGCTTATCTGCGTTGCATTAAATATTGTGGCCGCGGTACTGGCAACCGTTGCGCCACCCGCCAACACATTTGCTGTTAAATTAAGGTTCTTTTCTTTGGTCGCATCACCATCGCGCACGCCCTGGGTGTTCGCCAATGCGGATGTGATTGTACCCGCCGTACCAGTCGCCGCACCAACAACACTGGATGCAAATGAACCCGTTGCGCGTTTATCAATCTTACTTAAATCAACCGTGGACCATTCATTGCATACGCGCACGATTGTTTCAATACGACCCAAATCTTCTTCGGATGCGCTGCGCGATATGCGCGCCTGGCCATATGCCGCGGACAGTTCCTTGACCGATGCCAAACATTCGGACACCTGTTCCGTCAGGCTGCCCTTGGCTTTTTTCATATTAACGCCACCAACGGCCGCGCCCGCGATATTGGCCGCGGTTGTTGCCGCCAATGTGCCCGTACGGATATTGCCCAGTGTTTTAGATTTTTGTTCAAGATCCGAGTTTTCAAGACTTGAAGAACCATTAGCGCTGGCACTATCAACTTTGGCCAAGGCCTTGACCAGATCTGCGCTATCTAATTGTTCGGTATAATTCTCAGGAACCTTAAGGTTTCTAATTGCTTCTTTTAACTCTGCATCGGTTCCCATCTTCATCAGACCAGTTGCAACCGCCGCACCACCGGCCAACACACCAACCGCGGACACGCCTGTACCAATTCCGGCCATGGTTTTCATTTGATTTAACTCTTCCGATATCCCGCCACAGGATGCGCGGACATTCGACAGCGCGGTTTCCAAGTCAACCGCGGCATGCGCCGATGACACTATCCCCATCAACGCAAATACAGCAAATGCAGTTCGCATTTAATCCTCCCTTTCAATTCGTTATCAAAAAAACCACCGATAAAAAATCAAGTGGTCAGGAGGTTCGAAACAATCAGAAGATTTGTGCTGCTTATTTATATATATCGCAAGCCCTCCTGACCATTAAGTCAGGAGTATTTTTCATCCAAGATACGAAAAAACACGCCTTTGCGGCGCGCCCACTCCCTTCTCGGACGCTTCTGAACGGGTTTCGACACCCCATCAACGGAACTCCCATTGACATAGGCATTATATCACACACCCACACCCACGCCAAGGGATTTTTTTATATCCACCAACCACAAAAAAATCCCCCAAACGGGGGGGATTTTTATTTCTGCGCTACAAATTCAAGAATCTTGTCACGAAGTTTTTCCATATCCTTGGTCGGTGGATTATTAAGTACACCATTGCGATTCAACCCACGCAACAAATTCCGCGCCACCACCATATCGTCTTCGTTATCCAACTTTTTAACCTTGCCAAAAGCCTTGGCGATAAAGTGCCACTGGAAATTTTCAGTCCACTTTTTCATTTGATATTCTGTCGCGCATTTTTTATATATCTTGTATGCATGGGTCAATCCCTCGCACAGACTTTTCATAATCCGCAATTGCTTGGCAGACAACACAATCCCACCAAAGTTCGGCACATAAAAATACAACGGTAATGGCACAATCGTCACACGCGGATTTTTAAGCATAACCTCGCTCCACCAGGGGAAATCTTCAAACAAAATCCCCTTGATATACGGCACATCGGCTATTAATTCACGGCGATAAAGATTCTTCCACACCTGACAATGCTTAATCAGCCATTTTTTATTTTTATTATTCGCGTTATGTGTACGCTCGGTCGCATATTCATAGACATCATCTGTTATCAATGTTGGCACATTTGCAACATTATACTTTTTATGAATTCTGCGTGGCACGACATTATCGGTATCCATATGCAGAAAATGCCGCACCATCAACTGGGGGCGATAAATCCTGTCATATGTAAAGGACACAATATCCGACCCATCACGCATCGCCAACCGATATGTAATTTCCATTGTTTGCGGATGAATAAAATCATCACTGTCCAGATATAAAATATAATCCCCACGTGCGACCTTCATACCGGCATTACGCGCATCGGACAAACCGCCATTTTCCTTGTTTACGATTTTGAATCGCTTGTCACGGGATGCAAACTCGGCCAATATTTTGCCGCTGTTATCGGGACTGCCATCATTAACACATATCGCTTCCCAATCGTCAAAGGTCTGGTTTTGCACACTTTCCAGACATCTGCGCAAATATTTTTCAACATTATAGACCGGAATAATTACAGAAATCGCTGGCATACATTCCCCCTTGTTTTTACTTAAAAAGATTCAAAATTTTTCGCAACCGCCAAAGCCGCATAACACCATGCTTTTTTGCAAACGCGCGACGATATTCTTTACCTATTTTATATTGCATTTTCACCCGTGCATGATGGGCCGCATCGCGCGAGTTAAGCGCAGAATTTTCATTAAACATATAGTGATAATTTACATATGGCGCAATCGCAACCACACCCGATTTTTCAATCGCGTTCAGAACAAACAAAGTATCTTCTTGGGCAATCAGTTTTGTGTCAAACTTTAATTTATTCTTTTTAACAAAGTCCGCCCTGAACAAATACCGCCAAACATATGAATCCGTCAAGGCCCATGTCGCACGCAGTTTTTCGGGCACAGAACGCGCAACCCTGACCGAGTCATAGACAATCGGCGCACAGTGCTTGTTATTACTTACAAATCCACAGCACACCATATCCGCATCCGTGTCCATCGCCACCGTCACCATATGCCGATAAAAATCAGCATCAACCCAATCATCCGCATCAAGAAAATGAATAAATTTTCCATCGGCATTTTTTATACCGTCATTGCGCGCCGCAGACACCCCTGCATTTTTTTTCGTAATAATCTTGAACCGTGCATCCCGTGCCGCATATTCCGCCAGAATTTGTGCACTGTTATCGGGACTGCCGTCATTAACACATATCGCCTGCCAGTCGTCAAATGTCTGGGCAATTAAACTGTCCAAACATCTGCGCAAATATTTTTCGACATTATAAATCGGAATAATTATTGAAACGACTGGCACGACAATATCCTTTTGTTTACATTTTTAACATTTCGGCCGCAACAGTTCCCGGCTTAGGATTCTTGGCCTGCTGATAAGTGGTCTTTTGAAAGAACGCACCACTTGTCACCTTCTTGAATGTCTTGGCATCATATGGCTTGTCATGATACGCCCACCACAGTGCATGCGTTGGGTCCTGATCAACATGCAGCATTTTTTCAAAGTGTTTTTTCGCACGCGGATCATTCATAACCATTGTCTTGAACAACAGCTGATGCATAAAGTAATCAAACGGACCATTTTCATGCATCCAGTAATCCAACATCATTGCGCGCCACGCATCCAACAGATATGCACCCTTGCGCGAACGAATAAAGCAATTTTGCATATAACTGTATGGACTGCCGACATTTTGTCCCGCCATATAAACAAAGAAATCTTCATTTGCAATCCAGTCTGGAATCGGTTCAGTCACGAATCCGGTTGAATCCAACCAAAACCCACCATGATTATACAGCAATTCCACACGACAAATATCCGCAAAATGTGCATGCGAAATCTTGCCCGCCTTGCGCTTTTTCATAATAACATCCGGTAATGTTATATAATCAAACACTGTCTTTTCATCCAGCACAACCAGTTCCTGTTTACAATGTCTGCGCACACTGCGGAAACACGCCTTGACCAAAGGAGGCGCATTATCTTCACCCTGCAACCACAATGTAAAAATTTTATCATTCTTGTCATTATTAACAACCTTGCGTTCAGGTATCGCCGCAGCCGCCGGCAAATATCGCTGAAAATATTTTGGAATCACGCGCGATATTACCACACTTCTAACCTCGCGCCGTCTAACGCGCGGCCGCCAAAACCAGTTCAAAATATGCCCCTGCACTATAATCTGTGTCATTGCCCACATACGCGATATATTCATTTTATTTCCTTTTTTTGTTGTTATATCTGACAAATAATCCCCAGCCAAGCACACACCGACCGGGGATTAAATACCTACCATTCATCTGATTCTTTTTTTATCTTTCGATAAATGTATTCTGTTTCACGCATAATACACTCCTTTTGTTTTATTCTTCCACGCCAACCACATCGTCATCATCGTCGATTGGACCGGTTGTCATTTCTTCGGCGATTCCAGACGACCGTGCCATAATTTTATTCAGCAATTCTTCCTGAACATCCGGATGGTCTTTTAACCATGCGCGGGCATTTGCTTCGCCCTGGCCCATACGCTCGCTATTATAAGAATAGAAACTTCCTGCCTTTTCAATCAGGTCGTATTTTACCCCCATATCCAGAATTTCGCTTATGCGACTAATACCTTCGCCATACATAATCTTAAAATCAACCGTACGGAAAGGTGGTGCAACTTTATTTTTCACGACCTTGACACGGGTTTCGTTTCCAACAACATTTTCCTTGTCCTTAATCTGACCTGTACGGCGGATATCAAGGCGTACAGACGCATAGAACTTTAACGCATTACCACCCGATGTTGTTTCTGGATTTCCAAACATAACACCGATTTTCATACGAATTTGATTAATAAAGATAAGCAATGTATTACTGCGCGAAACAGACCCCGCCAATTTTTTCAAAGACTGACTCATCAAACGCGCGGTTGTTCCAACGAATGAATCACCGATATTACCCTCTAATTCCGCCTTGGGTACCAATGCCGCCACACTGTCGATAACAACAACATCAACCGCACCAGATTTAATAAGTGTATCCGCGATTTCCAACGCCTGTTCACCGGAATCCGGCTGGGAAATAATCAGATTCGCAACATCAACACCCAACTTTTTTGCATAACTTGGGTCCAGTGCATTTTCCGCATCAATATACGCACATGTTCCACCCTTTTTCTGGGATTCTGCAACCGCATGCAACGCCAGTGTTGTTTTACCCGAACTTTCCGGACCATAAATTTCAACGATACGCCCCTTGGGATAACCACCGATTCCCAACGCGATATCCAACCCCAAAGATCCAGAAGATATAGCCTCGATATTTTGTTGGGACCCATCGCCCATTTTCATAATGGCTTCTTTTCCGAATTGTTTTTGAATTTGTGCCAATGCAGATTCCAGCGCAGGATTTTTTGCTGGTGCATTTGTATCTTTTGCAGCATCTTTTTTTGCCATAACTTTTCCCCTTTATTTCTTAGGAAAATCATACAAAGAAAAACCCAAAAAAGCAAGTATCACTTTCGTGCCATTAAAATCAAAATGCTAATTACACCAATCCCCGCCGTCACGAGCCAAACGGCCGAAGTTGCCCCAAATATCGCAATCATCGCCGCGCCCAAAACCGGTGCCAAAACATTGGGTAAATTAGAACTGGTTCTGAACACACCATAAAATTTAGTCTGTTGCGATTTTTTCATATTATCAAAGAACAATAAATCATGCACAGATTCCATCAACGCGCCTGAAACCTGCCATGCAACAAATATCGCCAACAGTGGTACCCCCGTCACAAATGTCGCCAACACGGATAACGCCGCAAACGACCCAAAACCCAAAAACATCCATATATTTTTTCCAAATCTGCGCACTAAATGCCCCATCATTTCGCTAAGCAACAAATAAGGAATTATACCCAATGTCAAAACCCAGCCCAACGCATCCTTGCTGAATCCATTTTCGATAACAACAATTGGCACATACAGCACACGCATCGCCCGCAAAGAATAATATCCAAAATTCACCAGATACGCACGCAACATCCCCGGCAACTTGAAAAACGCAACTGTATTTCTCCACAATGCTTTAAATGTTTTATTCGGATTAATTGCCCGAACCTGTTTATCCTCTTGTACAACCCCGAAATATCTGAACAGCATCCAACACGCCAAATAAATCATAGCCGAGCCAAAGAATGCCGCCCTGTTATCAAAATGATTTGCAATCGCCACTGCAACAGTCGGCGCAAACAACGCACCAACATTCGCCCACAAATGATATCGCGAATTAAGCCGCGCCATTCCAATATTTTTGGAAAAATCAGACATGAACAACGGAATCATTACACCAACCAATGTGGTTGCAATTCCAGTGGTATAATCCAGTATAATAAATGTACGCGGCAGTATAGAAAAACTCATCATCGTGTAGCAAACCGCCAACATCAACAGCACAAAATAGAAAACGCGCGCCTTGGAAAACTGACGAAAGATTTCATTTGCGAACAACCCAACCACAAAACAAAAAACCGCATACAGGGCAACATACAACCCAACCACCGCACTGTTGCGAAATATTTCCAAAATAACCAGCGAATAAACCGCATTATAAATACCGTCTGCGAACCCAGTAAACAACCCCAGATTTGCAAACGAAAAACCACTTACATTTTTATTAACAGAAATATATTTATCCCTTGCCATAGCAATTAATTATATCACAAAAACACAACAAAAAAAATCCGCAATTGCGGATTTTTTTATTCAGAACAAAATATTTACCTGGGCACCAATCTGAATATCTTCGCTTTCAAATTCATATCCGATATTGCCAACATATTGCGTACGCCCATATTCACGAACCAACTTAAAGTCCAACCATTCCTGGTCGAAATCTTGTCCCGTCACACGGTCTTTGTTGGTTGCCTTGCGCAATGTGAAACCCGCGCCAAAGCGCCAATCCGGCGCCATTCTAAAATATGCCTCGGGTATAAAATCAATATATGCCATGCCGCGCGTATCATCAAAAATCCAACTGGATTTCAATGTTGCCGCCAACGTCAATCCCGCCATCTGGCGCCCCATACGAACACCTGCATAATAAGTGGAATCCGCATAATAAGGTGTGCGCACATGCGAACTGCCCCCGAATTTGAAGCCGAACAAGACGTCCGAAATTATACCAGAATTATCGGTTGCATTTGCCATACGATAAACACCCGCCACATCAATTGCAGAAAAGCCATCTTCATCGCCATTAAAGTCATGCTGATAATGAACATTTGCCCCCAGTGACAGGCGCGCATTCATACCATATGAAAAACTTTGTCCGACACGCAAAACATGGTCCCAATAGGCAACATTTGTTTTGGTTAAAATTTCTTCCGCGCCTTGCAAGAACAACGGATCCGAAGTATCACGCGACAAATCATTCGCATTTGCAGAACCAACCACACCAACGATTAAACAAGCCGTTAAAAATTTACGCATATTATGCCCCCTCTGCCCACAATATCTGCCCCCGAAACGGGGGCATTAATTAAATTGTTTTTATATTAAAACTGGAATATAGCCTGAACACCAATCGATGTTTCGGAATAGTTATCCAATTCTGCCTTGCCCAATGGTGTAAGCATGGACAAATCAGAACCATCGCCCAGAATTACATTATCTTCCTGAACATAGTAATCCAGCTTTTTACCTTCGGCATTATCAAAGAATGCGGTTTTCACATAAAGATTCAGCGCGAACCAATCATTTGGCTGCCAACCGATTGCACCCTTGATGGATGCCTGATTATGCCAATCATAGTCACCATAAACCGCTTCCAGATTCAATGTCCAATCTTCGTTCAGCACACTGAACACACCGATACCACCTTCGATATAAACGGCACTGTCATCAATCGCATATGGCAAATACATGGCACCATTTGTACCCAAAGATGTTTTACCCTTGATATAATGACCATAGGAATTACCCTCTAAATCAATATACCAACCACGTGCCAAACCATAGATTGTGGATGACGCAACCTTGTACCCTGCTTTCAGGTCCAAAATAAAGTTATCAGAGATATCTTTTTGGTGCTGATAATATCCGGACAATGTCGCAATCCATTCATCATTATCAACGAAACGCCACTGCGCACCCAAACCAAACAGATTCACACCACTGTCTTCCATTTTATCATCTGGAGATTCATTGTCGTCCCATTCCGCCTTGTATTCCGAAGAATCATAACGCAACATACCCAACACGGCCAATCTGTCGGTGATACCGAAACTAAAATCTTCTTTGATTGCAAATTGATTTGTGCTTAATTCACCCGACAATGGCAACGACAATCCCGACACATCAATATCATACGAATTCATTGAATACGACACATCCGTCACAGAGCCAAACTTACCGCCCAACGGCTGAAAGAAAGGATGCGCCAAATAATATTTGCGTTTTAATTTTCCAATAATTGTTTCACTGCGTGATTTGCGTACGGTGGTCTTGCTTGAAGTTGCCGCCGAAGATTTTGCACTGTCATACTGTTTATACAACGCACTGCGATTTGATGGTTTCGCATAGTACAAATCACCACCATCGGACTGTTCATAAGTCTTGGTATATGTGCGTGTTTGATACTTTTCATAGTTCACCTTTTGGCGTTCACGCGTTGCCGGCGCACTTGTTAAATCCACGCTTGAGCCCGCGCGCGTACCAAAATTTGTCGCCGCGGTCGCATCAAAAGCACCCAGAACCGCCAACGCCCCAACAATAACAGACAAAGACTTTTTCATAATAAACAACTCCTTTTGTTGGAAATTATAGCATAAAACCCCACAAGATAAAAGAATAAAATACCCCCACCCCCTTGCACTGGGAACTAAATAAATTAGAATGATTTAGATAAAAACAAAACCGACAACGTAGTG
>JAZLDK010000108.1:0-2790 GCA_045614725.1 Candidatus Enterousia sp. | reverse complement strand
ATGAACCCAAGAATGTATCATGGGGCGAAGGTAAAAGAGAAATAACACAGTGTTATGTGGAAGAGTATTATACCAATGACAGTGGTAAATTTGCGAATTATGCTTACTATAATGAAGATACACAGAAATATGACACGGATGTTATTAATGAGGTTAATGGTGTGTTGACCGTGCGCAGATTCTATACCAGATTGAATCCGGGATATTATGTCAAAGACAGATATGCTGATACATATTGTAATCCAAAGTCTGATGGAACACCTTCCACGAGCAATATGTTATTCCGTGATGCGGTGGTATGCCCAGCGGGAAGCTATTGCCCGGGATTGACTTCAATGCCAAAGTGCACCAGTGGCGACTATGCGACAACCGATCAGATTGGTATTAACAGTTGTGCGACGGATACGGATTCTAAGTATACATTGTCTGAAGCTGGTGCGGGCAGTAAAGATATGTGCTATCTGAAGACCGATGCTGGTAAGTATGTAAAGGCCGCTGCTGCTGGTCAGGTGACCTGTGACAAGGGTAATTACTGTGCGGGCGGTACAACGGTTTACTATGGCACAACCGGTGGCGCAACAACCGGTGGATTTACGGGCTGTGGTGCTGGTAAGTATAATGATTTGACTGGTCAGAGTGCGGCCAGTGCGTGTAAGGCGATTACCGCCGGTTGCTATGGCAGCAGTGCGACAACGGCGTGTCCTGCGGTTTGTGATGCGAACAAATGGTCGAATGCGGGGGCGTCAAGCTGTACATCTTGTGATTCTGACTATGCAACTAGTGGTACCGAGGCAACAAATCACGCAGGTGTGACCAGCTGTAAGGTGACCTGTGCGGCGGGTACGGTTGTTGATACAGTGAATGCGGCATGTACAGCACCGGCGGGCGCATGGTACAGTGCAGAACACGTGGTCAGCCAAGGTCAGACATCCGGTGCGGATAAACAGGCATGCCCAACAGCGATACAGTATGCGGACAAGGTGGCCTCCTATGACATTGTCGGACATACTGACAGAGGTAACTGTTATGCTAAGTTTGATGTGGATATAAATAATGGTTCGGCTGATTATGTGAACTGTTATCTGCGTACTGATGCCGATTACGGGGTCAGCACGACCGGAAATAGGTGTTGGTCTCATTCCAATGTGATGACATGCGATGCCGGATATTATTTGTCTGATAGTGTTTATGCACACAACACAGAGCGTTGGTTTATAAACCTGAACGATGCGTTGAATAATGCATGTGTTGCGGTGGGTGCGGGGTATTGGTCACCGGCGGATGTACTGACACGCAACGAATGTCCAACGGGATATGTGAATGGTTCTGCGACCGCTTCGGCCGAAAATCAGTGCAAGATTACAGTGCCGGCGGGTAATTGGTTGGGAACTGCGGGTGGTAAATATACACCTTGTGCCAAGGGATACGCCAAGTCCACAACCGAAACAATCGCATATGGTGCGACAACACAGGCATGTACGGCATGTGTGGCGGGGACCTATGCGGATGTGACCGGATTGGCACAATGCAAGGCCTGTGGCGAGAACTTCACAACATCCGCTGATTCCGGTGCGACACAGTGTGATATTGAATATAAGTTCTTTGCGACAACAACAGAAAATGCATCAAGTTTCAGTTTTGATATTAGTGCGGCTGGTGATTTCTATATCGATTGGGGTGATGGTACCACCACACGCAAAAAGGGTAAGTCAAGTACGAGCGAAGCCATGACAAAGTCGTATTCTGGGGAGGCTGCACGCACAATCAGATTGGGCGGCTTGGCAACTGGGTATAGTGACGATACTGCGGCGATTTCGTTCTCAGAAAAACGTAATCTGGCATCGATTGATGGCAGTTTGGGCGCGATATTCCCAACACTGGGTGATGGTAGCATGCCAAGATTTAATGGTGTATTTAGTAGGACCTATATTAAATCGATACCTGCGGATTTGTTCAGTGGCGTGACTGGCGCGGCGGATAGTATGTTTGACAACACATTCGCACACACCCCAATCACATCGATACCTGCGGGATTGTTTGATGGCGTAACTGGTGCAGCAGAGTATATGTTTAACAGCACATTCGCAGACACTAAAATCACATCGATACCTGCGGATTTGTTCAGTGGCGTGACTGGCGCGGCGGAGAGCATGTTTGACAACACATTCGGTAAAACACCAATCACATCGATACCTGCGGGATTGTTTAATGGCGTAACTGGTGCAGCAGAGTATATGTTTAGTAACACATTCAGTGATACCAAAATCACATCGATACCTGCGGATTTGTTCAGTGGCGTTGAGGGCGCGGCGGAGAGCATGTTTAGCAGCACATTCTATAGATGTACGAATCTGACCAGCATACCGGCGGGCTTGTTCAGTGGTGTATCGGGCGCGGCGGAGAGCATGTTTAGCAGCACATTCTATAGATGTACGAATCTGACCAGCATACCGGCGGGCTTGTTCAGTGGTGTATCGGGCGCGGCGGGTTATATGTTTGCGAGCACATTCGCTGACTGTACGAACCTGACTAGTATCCCCGATGGGTTGTTTGATGGTGTTGCGGGCACGGAAACATTGCAGCTGACATGTTCTATCAAACATTCTATAACAATACATCGTTGACGGGCCCTGCGGCGCGTATGTCCGCGGCCAAGGGTGGTAAATACCTGCATGAAATATGGCCGATGGATGACGTGACATGGGACACCTATACCGGTGCGACGGGCCTGACGGATTGGGATTATATCCCATCGTCATGGGGTGGTGGCGGTGTCGGATTTGTTAAATG
>JAZLDK010000107.1:0-2282 GCA_045614725.1 Candidatus Enterousia sp. | reverse complement strand
AGAACGCGTTGCCGCTGCCCCCGCCCGCCCTGAACGCGAAACAACCGATGCCGCATTGGCATCGGTCATAAATAAAATCGCAGACAAAACTAATATTAACTTCTTCATAAATTACATCAGAACTGGGTATCCACACATGTTTCAACTGCATCCGCCCATTCCTTGCAGAATTTACGCCCACCCTTTGGCTTTAAGCAGCTTTGTGAACGGGTACACTTGCGACAAACCAATGTTGTATCACTAAATGTTGTTGTCACCGTTTCCTTGTAATTCCAGTTATTAATCTGGCTGGTTGCGGTATAACCATATTCCTTGGATTCTCTAGAATTATTCTTTTCGTTCTTTTCCTTCTTTTTAAGTTTAGTCATTGGCAAAGAAGACGCCTTGGCATATCCCAAACAAGCCTCGGTTGCGGCCTCGCGACGCGCAGTCAATTCATTTCCATCCGCCGCCGCGGCAATACGACCCGCAATTTTTACAAAATCCTGCTGCATTTGTTCATTCAACTCATCAAACTTTGCAAAGTAATTATCACGCGCACGTTTCAAAGCAGAGGTTGCGATAATCGACTGAATCTGATTGGTCAGGGTTGGGAAACGCGCTTCGCCCTTTATCTCATCAGCCTTGCCATCACCACGCTTAACACCACTAACATCGCGCCCTTTCATACAATAGTAAACACGCTGGTCGGATTCAATCGCATCAATTACGACCTTGATATTATTGTTCAACACCGCAATTTCTTGGACAACATCATCGTCCGCATTATCACCAACAGACAACTTAATCTTCTGTCCCGCATCATCAGGCAAAATAATATCAACATCTTCCCATGCGATTTCACCGGTGATTCTGCCTTCAAAATTCGAAATTTCACTTTGCTCTACAATCTCGTTATAAGACATACGAACCTCATTACCATCCTTGTCTTGCTTGGAAGTGTTATAAACGCGCCCAAACAAATTTTCCGGCATTTGGTCTACGGTCTTATAGCAATTACCATTACCATCACAAATCTTGTATTCCAATGTATTTGTCCCCAGATAATCATCAATTGTCATAGAATCACAATTTTCAGTATCACCACAAACCTTAATCATTGCTTCATCCAATGCCGCCTGACAAGTGGCCAACGCACTATTATCAATATTGACAATCAGCCCCGCAATCATATCAGATATCTGGACATACATGTCATCCCCACTGATATTTGATTCGCCGTAAACTTGTTGACACCCAACCAGTTTTTCATACGGACACATACGAATAATTTCATCTGTATCCAAACCAATACATTGGCTGTAATCCTTGCCACAGCGATCATCGGACTGCATACATTCCTTGATTTGTGTTGTACATGCATCGACGCGCATACCGGCCAAACGCGCCACAACCAAATTCCAGATTTCATTCTTTTCCAAATCACGCTTGTTACTGGCGCTGATACCACAGGCCTCAAGTGGAATCTTGCACAGATTCAACATAGTATCGGGGCGTGTCAAACACAAATCATACGAACCATCAGGATCGCTTGGGTCAATATTGTCGCGACACGCGGTTTTGAAACATTCGGAAATATTGCCCAAACAACTCATCCGAATATTATCTTCGGCAATTAATTCCGCACTTTTCAGTGTTGGCGCAACTTCACGCAGGAAAGTATCCCACACATTATCCGCCACCTTGACACACTGTTGCGTGACATGTTCGCACATTGGCTTCTTAGCCATCAATGTATCATAGGTCGATGCAGCAATTTCAATTGTCGTTATTTCGCCCACAATTTTATACGACTTGGTTGCCTTGGATGAAAAACGAGAGTTTGTGGTATCAATCGCCGCCACCGATGCACATTTCGAAAAATCTGCACCACATTCCGCAGTTGTTTGCATACACTTTTTAAATTCAATCGTACACTGACCTAAATCATACCTGTTTGCTTCTTGATGTTTTTCCAACGCCGCATCACGCAATGCCTTGGTGGCAACATTCAACTTGTCCTGACTTTCGCTTTTGCGCTGCTTCAGGGAATTTTCATATGCCGCACAATCGGACTTGATACGCTGACCATACATTAACTGCAACATATTTATTTCGGCTTTGCACTCTGGGATTTGCGCGACACATAAATCTGCCGCCGCCGTATGCAACGCATCACCCGTCTTGCCATCAATGGATGAATCCGTTGACATCGACACATCATCAAAAATATTCGCTTCTTCTTCAAAATCTACATTCGTATCCCAAAGCGATATATCCAATGTACGCCGATCATTTTGTTG
>JAZLDK010000106.1:0-6052 GCA_045614725.1 Candidatus Enterousia sp. | reverse complement strand
AAATACCGGCGGGGTTGTTCAGTGGTGTGTCTGGCGCGGCGTGGGAGATGTTCTTTGGTACATTCTATGGATGTCCGAACCTGACCAGTATCCCCGATGGGTTGTTTGATGGTGTTGCGGGCACGGAAACATTGCCAGCTGACATGTTCCGTCGGACATTCTATGACAATACATCGTTGACGGGCCCGGCGGCGAAAATGTCGGATGGACGATTCTTGCACGATATTTGGCCGATGGATGACGTGACATGGGAAACCTATACCGGTACCAATATTGATAATTTGGCCTATATCCCATCGTCATGGGGTGGTGGTGGCCAGATCATTACCTGTGCGGCGGGTACATATCTGCCTGCGAATGCGACGGCATGCGCGACCTGTACCGCGGGGAATTACTGTGCGGGTCTGACCGGTGTCGTGCCAAGTGATGCGAAGCAGGGTATTAATGCGTGTCCAGCGGGATATACAAACAGTGCAGATGGTGCGGTTAATGTCGGATGGTGTTATATGAATCTTGCTGCGGGGTATCATGTTGGAAATGGCGGTGGGTATTCCCAAATGCTTCATGAGATTATGTATCGTGAATGGTCGGAGGATCAGGCTGTGTATTATGGTCACTATTCCGCCGTGAATTTTTGTCCCACCAATATGCATAATGGTACAATGGATTATGAAAATACGGAATTATTTGATAGCGAATATGATGCGTGTTACAAGAAGTATTCTGGTCAGATTGTGGAAAAAGTTATTCCGATGGTAAAATCCATTAAGTTTGATTCATTGGATTATGATCGTAATGTTTCTGCGATTAATGTGGATGATATTTATGTGTATGTTGATGATGGAAATGGAGTGGAACGTAAGTTGAGTCAAGATGAATTGAAATCATATCTTAGCAACGAGGATGAATTTGCAGCCTGGTTTGATGGCCAGTATGCAACACCGATTGAGTTGACCAGTGCCACATTAAACTTTAATACGGCATTGCCAATTGTGCGTGTTGGTGTACGCATATATGATGATCGTAATATTGGTTATCAATCCGATACTGGTGGTTGGAGAGGAAACCGTTTGAAAATTACATTAACGGATTCAGATGAAAAAACGGGAATTCATTCGTATTATGGCCTAAGAGATAGTGGGGCTACTGCCAGTTTGACATATGGTACACCGGGTCCGGTGCATACCTTCCCAACTGTGTATTATGCTCAAAAAGCTTGCCCAAGCGGCACATACAAGGAAGAGTATGTGGCACGTGTAAATACAACATATACATGTGATGCATGCGTGCCTGCACCGGATGGCGGTGTGGTTGCATCGGTAGCCCCGTATGATGCGCCAACAACATGTTATGTGCCAGCACAGTCGGAAATGAAAGACAGCAATGGAACCTATGTGTTTATCGACAGTTGTATGTACAAATAGAAATAGTGTTTGTAAAAAACTGGCAAAAAGTGTAAAATAGGATAAAGCGAGAAAAAAATGTTCAATAAATTATTGTCTGTGGTTTTGTTTGTGTTTGTGGGCCTGCCAGTGGCATGGGCGGATTTTTCATGCGGGGCGGGATATGTACTTGAAAAGCGCAAGGATATAGACGGAATCCCGGCGGCCGAATGCCAAAAACTGTGGTGCCGTGATCTGGAAACGGGCAAGGTCATGGGCCGGGGTGATGTGGCAAACAGTGGTTATCAAACCACCAGTGCGCCGGTTGAACTGTGCGATGCCAATGGCAATTGTGTTGAGTGTTGGGGCCAGCGTCGCTGGTGCGCGGGTAATGTGCGTGGCGAATGGAATCCGGAATATGGTGCATATACCCGTGGTGGCGACAACGCAACATATAAATCATATCAAAAGGGCGGATGTTTTGCGTGGAGACTGCAAAAGCCCGATTGCCCAAGCGGTCAGGTTGCGATTCTGCAAAATGATGAATGGGTATGCGCGGTTGCATCCGGTGACGGAATGGGTGGTCAGCGTATGCCAAGTATCCGCAGAACGGGGGCTGTGCGAAGTATAAAATAATAAAATATGGGGCGAAAATATCGCCCCATGATTTTTTTTGGCAATTATTTGTGTTTTTAAGTTTTTTGTGATATACTGTCCTGGACAGAGAGAATGACAACCGTAAAAAGGTAGTCTTATGCCAAGTAAGAAATTAGATTTTAAAACAGGACAATATGTCGTTTACCCAACCCAAGGTGTGGGTAAGTTGTTGCGTATAGAAGAACAGACAATCGCAGGTCAAAAAATTAAGTTGTTGGTTATTGATTTCGAAAGGAATCATATGACGTTGCGTGTGCCACTTGAACGCGCCGAAATTTCGGGGCTGCGCCCGTTGACCAGTGCCAAGAAAATGGATGAAGCAATTGCTTCGGCTAAGGGCAAGGCGGGGGCCAAGCGTATGATTTGGGCACGACGCGCGGCACAGTACGAAGAAAATATTAACTCGGGCGATCCCATGAAATTGGCCGAGGTTGTACGTGATTTGCAACGTCGTACAGCGGCGGATACGATGACATTTTCCGCGCGTCAGTTGTATTTGCGTGCGCTGGAACGTATGGCACAGGAATTTTCGGTCTTGCACAAGATTGATTTAGATGCTGCATCCGAAAAGATAGAAGATATCTTGGGGATTCCAAAAGAAATTGACCTGAACGCAGCCGAGGTTGATGAAGAAGAAATAGAAGACGACGAGTCCTAAAAAAAATAAAGAACCCCAAAACTGGGGTTTTATTTTTTTGTGGCCCAAAATAATGCCCACAGCCATCCAATCCCAGACCAGCCGAATATCCAACTGCCCAAACGGACCGCGTGCATTGCCGGTTTGCCTTTGCCATTTTGGCGCGCAACCCATGCAGGGGCCAGAACTATGGCGGCGATAATTGTTATGCCCGCCGCATATTTTATAATCTGTGAAATAATGTTCGCGTCAATCATTTTATAAAATTTTTTTGGGGGGGCAATGGTGCGCCCCCCTTAATCCATTCCTGTTATGGATTATATACCATATTTTGCGGCGTTGTCCAGTTCTTCTTCGATACGAATTAACTGGTTATATTTTGCCATGCGGTCCGTGCGGGACATAGAACCTGTCTTAATCTGGCCGGCGTTTGTTGCAACCGCCAAATCAGCGATGGTTGTGTCTTCGGTTTCGCCACTGCGATGGGAAATAACCACGCCATAGTTTGCGTTCTGGGCCATTTTAATTGCGCGCAATGTTTCGGTCAGTGAACCAATCTGGTTTACCTTAATCAAAATCGCGTTCGCAACACCAGCGGAAATACCGCGTTCCAGACGGGCAGGGTTTGTCACAAACAAATCGTCACCAACCAATTGGCATTTCGCACCGATTGTGTCAGTTAATTTTTTCCAGCCGTCCCAATCTTCTTCGGCCAGGGCATCTTCGATAGAAATGATAGGATAGTCCGCAATCAATTTTTCATAGAATGCAATCATTTCATCAGATGTTAATTCTTTGCCTTCGAATTTGTATGTGCCGTCGGAATAGAATTCAGATGATGCCACATCCAGACCGATGGAAATCTGGTCGCCTGGGATATAGCCGGCGGCCTTAATTGCGGCGATGATGGTGTCCAATGCTTCGGCACAAGAATGGAAGTTTGGTGCAAAGCCGCCTTCGTCACCAACATTGGTGGAATTGCCGCCGCGCTTTAAGATGGATTTCAGATTGTGAAATACTTCTGAACCCATGCGAATTGCTTCGAATTCGGATTTAGCACCGTTTGGAATAATCATAAATTCCTGGGCATCAAGACCGTTGTCGGCATGTGCACCACCATTGATGATGTTCATCATTGGACGGGGCAATACGCATGGGTTTGAATTGCCATAAATATCAGCAATATATTTATAAAGTGGCATGTGCTTTGCATTGGCGGTTGCGTGGGCCAGTGCCATGGATACAGCCAAAATTGCGTTTGCGCCCAATTTGTCTTTGTTTGGTGTGCCGTCCAGCGCCAACATCTTTTCATCAAGTTCTGTTTGTTTAGATGCGTCCATGCCAATTAAAGCCGGTGCAATAATTTCGTTTACATTGCGTACCGCTGTTAATACACCTTTGCCCATGTACGCATTACCGCCGTCACGCAATTCCAATGCTTCAAAACTGCCGGTCGAGGCGCCGCTTGGGACCGCAGCGCGACCAAATGTGCCGTCGGATAATTCAATATCACATTCGATTGTCGGATTGCCACGACTGTCCATAATTTGACGAGCATGGATTTTTTTGATTTCAAACATACTTTTTCTCCTATTAATTTTCAATCGTATTCAATTTCGTCTTGCCTTGATAAAACGAATTGTGCCATAATATAAACACAAATAGGATTGGAAGAAAATAAAAAAATGATGAAAAAGCTAATTTCCTTGGTTTGCTGCCTGTTGCCAATGGGTGCGGTGGCTGATATTTCTTATGTTTCACCAAGCGAAACAGGGGGTGCTGTTTCGACGGATCAAGCCGAATGGCCCACAGGGGCGATGGCGGGAAATACCGTTGTGGTTCAGAATGCAAGCGGTATCAGTGCGCCGAATGGGTTGTCTTTTCGTGAAATGTATGCGGGGCGACCGACTGATTCAAGCGGTGCTTTGAATACAGATGGTACTTTGTATGTGAACCAGTTAAGTGGTGGTGCGCCTTTTACCGTTTCATCGGGGGGGGGCGTTTCAGTATCTTCGATACTTAGTGTTATAAATAATAATCAGCTTAGTTTTATCGGTGCCGGTGGCAGTGCTTATGACTTTAATCTTGGAAGTGGCGCACAATCAGATGGTATTTCTGTTGAAGCCGGGTCCGCGTTAAAGCTGGCAAATGTTGATGATTTTACTGCGATGGGAACTGTGACAAACGCCGGTGATTTGACCGTTGGGGCAAATACGATTGTGACCGGTTCGTTGCAGGCAAACGGTGGGGAAACGGACTTGACCGCCCAAAATGGTGCTTTTGTTGGTGGCGTGGTGGCCGGTAATGATGCCAATGTTGCGATTGTTGCCAATGGTACGAGTGAGCATAACATAGATGGCACAGATATTGTCGCGGGAATTGTTTCGTACGGTACGGTTCAGAATAACGGAACCGGTGCTGTGAATTTAAATGCCAATGGCAATATATATATTGTGGATGCAGAAACCAGCACAGATATAGGCAGTCTTGAAAATACCAATGTGGGTGGAACCATTAATGTTTCGGGCGCTGATGGTGTGTCGCGTGCAGGCAAGCTTGGTGTTGATGGGACCATTAATAATGCTGGAACGATGAATATTGTGGTAGATTCTTTGGATGTTAATGGTGGAAATAATGCCGTGGGGTCTGTCCTTAACAGTGGTAATTTGACGATTGATGTTGAAAATGTGGCTAATGTCGGATATGGCGTTAATGTGTCTGGCATGGGGGCGGATAACAGTTTTAAATTAGTCGCCGGCACCTTGGATTTTGCGGATGATGTTAATACCAATGCGGTACAGGCTATGTTTACTAATGTGGCAAAATCTTATGATGTGTCGCTGGGCAGTGTTTTGAATCTGGATGGTATCGATATTGTTAATAAAGCGGCGACTGTGGCCGATAAAAGTACAAGTATGTCGGTCGCTGCCGTAAGCGTTAATGTTGATGATGTTCTGAATTATGGAAATTTATTGGAAATAGAAGCGTCCACCGCGTTGCAGGGCGGGGCGGTTGTTGCCACGGCAGAGCCCATGGGCGATGTTAAGGTTAATGGTCAGATTGCTGCTGTACAGAATACCAAAACAAATATAACAGCAGAAAATAAACTGACTGTTAATGGTGCGATTTCTAACCAAGGTGATACTAGCCTGAGCGCCACAGATGTGGTTTTGGGGGCGGTTTCCAATAGTGCTGAATTGGATGTCATTTCGCAGACTGACGGTGGAAGTATTTCGATTGAAGGCGAAGTGACGAATTCAGGCGGAACAATGTTTGTTAATGCCGAAGATATCAGTTTTGCATCGCTGGTGACAAATACGGGTGGTGTATTGGATGTTAAGGGCTCGGATGATGATGGTGGTCCGATTTCATTCGA
>JAZLDK010000105.1:0-1843 GCA_045614725.1 Candidatus Enterousia sp. | reverse complement strand
ACAAACTGAAGGAAAAGAAAACCCACATGACGAGCCGTGCATCCGAACAGGCGGGACTGTGTTCCGAGGACCGTTCCATGATTTCCCCCGATTACGCACGGAATTTCATTTGCGATTTCATCATTGGCCGGGAACAGGTCGGAACCCAATTATCAATGTTTGATCTATGAACCCGAACCGCCCCGCAATCGAATGGACCCCGGAGCGAATCAAAATCCTCCGGGACCATTTCCCCACGATGTTCAACGACGCACTCGCCAAATGGATCGGGTGTTCGGTGCGGGCCCTGGAACGCAAGGCCCGTGCCCTGGGGTTGAACAAGGTCCCCGATTTCAACACCGTCCGGGCCTACGACATATCCAAACGCCTGTCCGCATCCGTCAAACAGGCATACGCGGACGGGCGGATGGTGTCGCGGTTCAAACCCGGTGTCCGGAACAACCCGGACGGCGAGTTCAAACCGGGGTTCAAATTCACGGGGGCGATCGAACAGGCACGACAGGACAAAATCCGCCGGACATACCGACGCAAGAAATTGCTCAAAATTTACGGACTATAAATCACCATTTATTCACATCATTATGGCATCATTAAACAAAGTACAACTGATCGGCAATGTCGGGAACGATCCCGACATCCGGAATGTCCAGGGCGGGGCCAAAACCGCATCGTTCCGCCTGGCCACCACCACCCGTTACAAGGACCGCAACGGTTCCCAACAGGAAGACACCGAATGGCACAACATCACCGTGTGGAACGGTCGTGCCGAATTCGTCGAAAAGTACATCCGCAAGGGTGCGGAACTGTACATCGAGGGGAAACTCCGGACACGCCAATGGACGGACCAATCCGGCAACAAACGGTTCACCACCGAGATCGTCGCGGACAACATCCAAATCCTCATGGACCGCCGGAACAACGGTGCCCCCGCGAACAACGCCCCCGCCCCGGAACAGGACGATTTGCCCATTTTCTAAACATCCAATACCATGAAACAGGACCCCGAAATCGAAAAAATCATCACGGCGGAAACCGTCGTTGAAACCATCATTGGTGCCATCGTTATCATCGCCGCCATCGTGGCCGTGTTCGCCCTCATTTGGGCACGGTGGTATGTCTTCCGCGTGGCGTTGTCCATCGTGTTCGTCGCGGTGATCGCCACGGTGGCCGCGTATTACATCACCGACAAACTCGCCAAAAAATGATTGTCGTTGGTGTTGATCCCGGATTGCACACAGGAATGGCGGTGTGGGACACATCCACCCGCCAATTCCTGGACATCCGGTGTTCCGGCATCGTGGATGCCATGAGGTATTTGTCCGAACTGCAATCCACCCGCCAAATCGGCCTGTTGGTGTTTGAGGATGCCCGGAAACGGAAATGGATTCCGCGTGAATCGGACCTCCGCGAATGGAAGGGCCGGGCGATGGGTGCCGGGTCCGTCAAACGGGATTGCACGATCTGGGAGGAATGGTGCCGTACCTACGCCGTCCCGTTCGTGAACCCCGCCCCCCGTGCGGGCATGACCAAATTGACCGATGCGTATTTCCGCGGAATTACAGGGTACGACCGCCGCACCAACGAACACGGGCGGGATGCGGCCATGTTGGTTTTCGGACGGTAAACGACGCATTTATATTTCAAACCGTGGACAAGGTTGCAATCATTGATCGGCTGGCCCGTGAACGCCGGGTGGAAGCGATGGTTGAAAACATCGCAAAGCAACCCTTGTCCGCGGATTTGAAGGACCTGGCCCAAATGGTTTATTTGATCTTGTTGGAATACGACGAGGACAAATTGATTGACTTGTGGGAACACAACCAAATCAATTTTTTCATTGTCC
>JAZLDK010000104.1:0-6801 GCA_045614725.1 Candidatus Enterousia sp. | reverse complement strand
GTGATGCATTGGTTGAAATACATGGTCAGTTTGCAAACCACGCATTACTGAATCAGGCAACACATCGTTACACATTGGACCAATTTGCGAAAAATAATATTGCGGGCTTTGATGCCTTGTTGGCCGAAACCAGGGACACATACACCAAATATCATAACGCCCAAAAAGAATTAATTGAATTGCGCGAAATGCTGGCGCGCAGCGAAAGCGAACGCGAATTCTTGGCGCACAATGTGGCGGAATTGCAGAATCTTGATGTTCAGGTTGGCGAAGAAGAAGAACTAGCCAATCGTCGTGCCGCAATTATGAGTGCCGAAAAAAACGCTGCCATCCTGGGCGAGGCACTAGAAGCGCTGGCACCACGTGGCAATTCGCTGGATTCACAAATCTTTGCTGTGGCGCATATTTTACAGCGTATTCGTGGTGACGAAAACCCATATCAATCCCAGATTGATAAATTATATGAATTGGCGGAATCTGTTTCCGAAATAGCGCAAAGTCTTGCGCCGGAAAACACGGACACCGATGATATTGATTCAATAGAAGAACGTCTGTTTGCAATTCGTGCGGCCGCGCGCAAGCATCGTGTGCCGGCGGACCAATTGCCAGAGAAATTAACCCAGATGTCATCGCAATTGGATGCTATTGATAACTCGGATACGCACCTAAAAAAATTAACCGCGTTGGTCGACCAATATCACGCTGATTTTGAATCTGCGGCATCTAAACTGAGTCTGGCACGACGCGTGGCGGGCGATAAACTGCGTGATGGGTTGCTAAGGGAATTGCCAGACTTAAAATTAGGCTCGGCCGATTTTGCCATAGAATTGACCCAATGTGCGACATGCGCATATGGTGTGGACGAAGTCACATTTATGATTAAAACCAATCCTGGGTCGCCGTTTGCGCCGTTACATCGCGCGGCATCAGGGGGCGAATTGGCGCGTCTTATGCTGGCTATGCGCGTTGTTCTGGCCGCGACGGACGATGCAATCACATTTGTATTTGATGAAATTGATACGGGCATAAGTGGTGCAACCGCGGCGGCGGTTGGGTTGCGCCTGAATAAATTGGCCGCATCATCCCAGGCCCTGGTAATTACTCATTCGGCCCAGGTTGCAGGATATGCAGACCGACACTTCAAGATTTCTAAATCCGTTATCAATGACAGCACAATAACCAGTGTAAGCGAAATTTTGGCATCGGATCGTGTAAATGAAATTGCCCGCATAATCAGCGGTGCCGAAATAACGGACGAATCCATAACAATGGCAAAAACATTGATAAAAAATATTTAATAAATAAAGCCCCATAATTATGGGGCTTTTGATTAGTTGTTTTATTTAGAGATTTCTTTTGTGTATTCTACCAGTTTTTCGAATGTGCTTTTTTCGGCTTCGGACATTTTTGCTTTTTGTTCCAATTCGCGCATCTTATCACCGATTAAGCTACCGATTTCAAAAACGGCTTTTTGTTCCGGTGTAGTTTTGTTTTCATTTTCACTCCACTGAATATCAGCAACCGTTTCGCCCAGCGCTGTGATAGAGTACATACCATAGTCCCAACCATTCGAGTAAACAATCAACGCTTCACCCTTAGGGTCCAAAACCCTGTACGTGTCTACGCCCGGCTGGCGGTTTAATTCGATACTAATATCATTGCGTTTCAGAATCAATTTCAACTGACCCGCAATCATTGGGTTCAAATTCATTGTCATATGCTTATCCTTTTTTTTTGTTTTTTTACTTCACATTTTATTATAGTGCAAACAGGGCTGTTTTTCAAGTCAAATCAATGACCCCATCTGCAAATTCGATTGACGCAGGGCGCCCATCATCGGCTCGACTTATGATTTTGTTATCCTTGTCACGCACAATTGCGTATCCGCGTGCCAAGACATTTTTGTAACTAAGTGAATTCAGCATCTGTCCCATATGTGCAACAGATTGGGACAGTGTCGCCATCCGGTTTTGCAGTATGTTTGAAAATGTTGCAGCAACTTCTATTTTTTGTCGTGCGGCCGTCACTTTTGCGCCAACCATTATGTTAAGCGTGCGCCCAATATCATCCAAACGCTGGGTGTGTTCCATCAGTACTTGTTTAGGGCTTTTAATGACGATGGATTCTATACGCTGTTTTGCATTGATAAGGCGCGCGGTAAATCCGCCGGACAGGCGCACCCACATATTGTCCAGTTCCTGAATTAATGATAATTTTGTCGGCACGACTGCTTCGGCGGCACCGGTTGGTGTTGGTGCACGATAGTCCGCTGCAAAGTCAATCAGCATCCAGTCGGGCTCGTGCCCCACGCCGGAAATAAGTGGTATTTGACTGGCCGCAGCGGCGCGCACAACCACTTCTTCGGAAAAAGGCAACAGGTCTTCCAGCGAGCCACCACCACGCGCGACAATAATTACATCCACATTGCGCATTTTATTAAAGTATTCGATACCTGCAGCCACTTCATTGGCGGCGGTTGCGCCCTGAACCGTGGCGGGATATAACAACACATGTACCGGGAAACGTTCGCGCAGACGATTTTGAATGTCTTGGAATGCGGCGCCGGTCGGACTAGTTACCACACCAATCCTTTGTGGCAACCGGGGCAGGGGCTTTTTACGACTTTCGTCAAACAGACCCTCGGCGGCCAGTTTTTGTTTGCGTATTTCCAGCATTTTTAATATCGCGCCCACACCCGCCATTTCAATTTCACTGACGATAATCTGATAATTGCTGCGCGCAGGATAGGTTGTAAATTTGCCTGTGACCACAACCTCCATCCCTTCTTCAAGTTTGAAACTGATTGGTGTTCCACGCCAAATTATTACCGATATTGCCGCGCCTGAATCCTTGATAGTCATGTACATATGACCCGAAGTCGCGCGTGTAATTTGTGACAATTCCCCACGGATTTTTATCCGCGGAAAGGCTGCTTCAACCACGCCCTTTAACAGGGCCGACGCATCTGTCACACTAAAAATGGTATCGGGTTTAACCGCTGGTTCTGGTTTTTGCATGTTTTAATCGTTTTGTTTGTTGTTAATTGCCAATGCTGCGGCAAAGCGGGTTGCGCTTTCGCGTTCGGCGGGCTTTAATTGCACTGGATATCCCATATGGTACGGGATTTCAATTCCTGAGTGTGTGTATTGATCCGCCGTCAGGTCCAAGATTTGCTTGCTGGGCAAATGCATCAAATAGTGGTGTGGTCCAAATGTCCAAAGTTCATTTATATACATCAGTTGCCAATTCTTGGGTCCCAATATGTTCATGAATGTGCAACTGGAAGCCTTGCAAAAACCGTCTGCATCATATGTAAGCGCGGATATATCATTATTCAAGTCGGGACCAAATGTCGCCATTTTGACATCTGTATCTTTGAATTTATTTCGAAACAGCATAACCAGTTTTTTAGCCTGGTGTTTATCGACGGGCGTCATATTCATCCCATCAATTTGTTGCAACAATTTACGGGTTGCACTGTGATAAAAATCTTCCTTGTCCTGTCTCATATTCCCAGAATATCACATCTGGGGCATCAGTTCAATCACAATTCTGTCAATGGCCATCTTGGGCGTGGTGCGATTGGTTCTTGCACAACCTTGCCAACGCGATAGTTTTCCAGTCCTGCCCACGCAATCATTGCGCCGTTATCGGTGCACAGACTCATCGGTGGTGCGGCAAAAATCATATTGTTCTTATCCGCCAATTTTTCCATAGCTGCGCGAATGGCACTGTTTTTCGCAACGCCGCCCGCCACAACCAGTGTCTTGGGTGCAGCGCCCATAACGCGTTCGTCGTGCATCGCATTTTTCAATCGATTTATTATACAGTCCACAACCGATGCCTGGAATGATGCACAAAAGTCATTTATATATTCGTCCGTTAACGGCAACTGTGCGCGTTCAAGAAATGTTCTGGCGGCTGTTTTAATCCCACTGAACGAAAAGTCGCACCCTGGTTTATCACACAATGGACGCGGGAATTTAAACGCCTTGGGGTTGCCACTTTGTGCGCGCTTATCCACAATCGGACCGCCCGGATACCCCAGTCCCAACATCTTGGCCACTTTATCAAAGGCTTCGCCCGCACTGTCATCCAATGTTTGTCCTATCATTTCATATTGCCCGACACCGCGCACCAGCAAGATTTGGCAATGTCCCCCCGATGCCAGCATCAACAGGTATGGAAATTCAACCGCGGTCGCGCCATTACTGCCATCTGCGACCGTCGCACAAAGGCGTGGCACCAATGCATGGCCTTCCAAATGATTAACCGCAACCAATGGTTTGTTCGTTGATTGTGCAATACCGGTGGCCGCCATCCATCCAACCAATACGCCACCAATCAGTCCAGGTCCCGCCGTCGCGGCAACAACATCAATATCATCAATAGTCTTGCCTGCCTTGGCCAGTGTTTGTTGTATAACCGCATCAATTGCCAAAATGTGTGCGCGTGCCGCCAGTTCCGGCACCACACCGCCAAACTTTTGATGCTCGGGAATTTGTGAATAGATAATATGTGATAATATATTGCGGTCTGAATCCACAATTGCCGCCGATGTTTCATCACACGAAGATTCAATCCCAAGGCACAAAGTAGGGCGCTGTGACGAACTATCACCTTTCAGGTTGCCCATATCCATTACAATAATTTTTTCGTCGCTCATTTTATTTCCACCAAGACAATTCCGATATTATTTTTGTTCTGTTTGCGCTGTTGCACATATTCCATCAGGTCCACATCCACCACGCGCCCCATATCCGATGATGCATGTCGCAACTTCCCATTGGGCAGGGCAAATCCCATATGTACAACCGCCAGGTCTGTACCTATATTATCACGGATTTTTTGGTTGTCAGTAATAAATAACACAATCATTTCCCGACTTATATTGGGTTTTGTAAAATTGTCGTATGGCAAATATTCCAGTGCTATATTTTGCACTTTGAAATTAGTATCGATATTATGCACACGCTTGAACCAAGATTTTTTATCTATTTTCACATTACGAATGGCGGTTTCCCCAAATTGGCCACTGACATTTTTCACAATATCCGCATTATTAACCATCCAATCAGATTCTATAAAATGATTACGATTAAGAAAATCAATATCGCCATTTTTATATCTGATTTGATTAAGTTTTTTTTGGTTCCCATTTGCCAAAACGGTTTCAACAAATGTTGTACAGTCAAACGCATCAAATCGTATTATGGGGTCGGCATCCGGCGCCACACCTTCGCCAAGTGGGGAATTAATATATTGCGCACCCAAAAAATCATGGCCGGCATATTTTGGCTTTTCAGCGCAACACCCGGCCACAAGAAATAATATAATTAAAAATCGCATTACAGATTTTCTTTTAACTGGATTCCTGTATAGCACAGCGATGCCGCATCACGAATGGCCATTTCACCACTGTCGGGCAGGGTTGCCATCTTATCGATACATGCCACCAACAGGTCAATATTTTTGTCCGCACCCGTCATAATTTGCGCGGCGGAAATTCGTCTTTCCATAGTCGCTGCGGGCCAGTTCTTTAATGTCCCTGTTTCTAAATCATTACTGCGTTGGGAAAAGAAGAACACCACAACCACCAGTATCAGGGCCGCAACCCCAATAAAAATCTTGAAATATTTTTTTACAAAGTTCATTTTCCCCTCCTTATCTAAGTTTGTTAATCAGATCTTTTAACTTACGCGCGCGGCAATATTCCAAAGACTTTTCGTCCGTGCCGCCATTCGCACTGTAAAATACCGGTCTGCCGGCAATAATTTTATGCGCTTGTTTTGTCTTGTATGTTCCATTACCAGAAACAGAAACGCAGTCAATTTCAATTGCTGAAATCGCGTATATGGCGGTCCACACTGGATGAGGTGTCACAAATTCCATTTGTGATTTTTTTAATTCCAGTTCTGCAACCTTTTTATCGGTATAAATTGCGATTTCCGCACCATGAAACGGCCAAGATTCGCCCAAAACAGGCGCAGTAGACCTATTACCAAGCACAAAACCATCTAATTTTTTGATAATCATTTTTTCTTACTCACACTTAACCAGCCAAACATCATAGTCAGCATTTTGCAGCGGATTTGCCCCTGGTTCATTTCGACTCATCCAGCCACTAAAAATCCGTCCTTCGTCCACCTTGGAAATTTCGATAAACGTAAAGAAATCTTCGGCCTGAAAGGGGTCGGTTTGTTTACATGTACGAACATTAAGGAACAGTTTTTCAACCGCAACTTCCTGGCCCACTGGGACGGTCACCATTTGCACCTTGCCGGCAGCCTTGTCCATAACGCGCACAACCGCGGTATCTTTATCGGTATATGCATCCGCCACCATTGGCACCAAAGACAAGAACAAAATGCTGAATATTTTTTTCATACCAATTATTTTACAATCATATTTAATAAACACAATAAAAAAATCCGCCGAAGCGGATTTATTATTTGTTTGCGCTCTTTTCTGCAGATGTAGCAGCCAAGTCTTCGACGATACGCGCCTTTTTACCTGACAGACCACGCAGGAAGAACAATTTAGCACGACGTACTTTACCGATACGAACCTTTTCAATCTTTTCGATTGCTGGGCAGTACAGTGGGAACTTGCGTCCTACAGCAACAGCATAAGACTCACGACGTACTGTAAAGGATGCATTATTTCCCATGCCACCATCGCGTGCGATAACAACACCTTCGAACATCTGGATACGGAATTTATCACCGTCTTTAATTTTAACGTGAACTTTCAAAGTATCCCCAGCCTTGAAGTTTGGGATTTTTTTGTCGCCCTGCAGTT
>JAZLDK010000103.1:0-16275 GCA_045614725.1 Candidatus Enterousia sp. | reverse complement strand
CATGTGCGTGTTGATTTTTATCGTTTGGATGATGGTCAACTGTATTTTGGCGAAATGACATTTACATCGGCAAATGGTGGATGCCACTGGAATGATGAAAAAATGAACCGTTATTTTGGGGACTTAATAAAACTGCCGGCGCGGCGTTATAATATCGACAGTGGGGAATATTGGACCCCCGCACGCGTTGGTGGATGGCGGTCATATCTGATGTTCCCGGTATATCTTTACCAAAATCGCAAACTGCGCCGTGAAATTAAACGACTTGCATAGCGTTCAGAAATCGCTATAATTGGGTCGTTTAAGGATAAAAAATGGCAAAGAAAGCAAATATAGTTCTGAACAATTCATTTGTACAAAATTACCGTCGTATGTGGCCATATATCAAGCCATACTGGTTTCGCGGGCTGTTGTCCGTGCTGTTGGCGATTCCGATTGGTTCGTTGGATGCGGTTATCGCAATGTCGTTAAAGCCATACATGGATTTGGTCATGGTGGACAAATCGCTTCAGACCGCATGGTATATTCCAATTGCGATTGTTCTGTTTACATCGGCGCAGGGCGGGTTGACCTATGCGGCAAATTACCTGAACACATGGGTGGGGGCCAAGATTACAAATCTGTTAAAGTTGGATTTGTATAAAAAGATGCTGTGTTTTGAACCTGAATTCTTTAATCAAAAGAATTCTGGCGATGTTATGTTCATGTTTAATAACAATGCGGATATGGCATGCGCAGGATTGTTGACCAATCTTAAAAACTTTGTTCAGAAATTTTTTACCGCGTTTTCGTTGATTTTCGTGCTGTTCTATAATTCGTGGCAGTTGGCAATGGTGTGCGTGGCGATATTGTTTGGCGCGTTCCTGCCGATGCTAAGCATTAAAAAGAAAATAAACTCGGTTATGGGAAAATCTATCAAGGCCGATGCCGCCCTGATGACGGTGTACAATGAATCATATGCGGGCAATAAAACGATTACCGCATATAATCTGGCGGAATATCAGGAAGACAAATTTAACGATGTGTTAAAGGGCGTGTTCCGCCTGCGCATCAAGATGCTGCAACGCACGCGCTGGTTGACCCCTGTGATGCATGTCATTTTGTCGGTCGGTATTGGTGTCGCGATTTGGTTTGGGTCGTACCTGATACTTAATGGCACGATTACAAGTGGCGGTTTTGTGTCGTTCTTGACCGCGCTGATTATGTTGTACACGCCGATGAAAAGTATCGGTTCGAACTATAATTCGGTTTTGATGTCGTTTATGGCGATTGAACGCGTTTTCGCGATTCTGGACAGTTGCCCCGCGATTATTGATGCGCCCGATGCGGTTGAAATGCCCGCAACACATAAAAAAATCGAAATCAAGGATTTGTCATTCGAATATGTCAAAAATGTCCCCGTATTACAGGATATAAACCTTAGTGTAAAGCAGGGGCAAACAATTGCGCTGGTCGGTAATTCCGGTGGTGGAAAAACAACATTGGTCAGTCTTTTGCCGCGTTTCTATGATGTGACCAAGGGCGGTATTTATGTTGATGGTGTTGATATTCGCAAGTTTACATTAAAGTCCCTGCGCCAAAATATCGGTGTTGTGTTTCAGGATAATTTCTTGTTCGCTGGCACAATTCGCGAAAACATTTTGTTGGGCAAACAGGATGCCACGGCCGAAGAATTGGATGTGGCGGTAAAAATGGCGTGTCTGGACGATTTTATTGGCTCGCTTAAGGACGGCCTTGATACCCAGATTGGCGAGCGCGGTATATTGTTGTCCGGTGGGCAAAAACAACGCGTTGCGATTGCGCGTGCGTTCTTGAAAAATGCCCCAATCCTGATTCTGGACGAGGCCACATCCGCCCTTGACAACAAATCCGAGGCGGTTGTTCAGCGCGCGATTGAAAACTTGATGCGCGATAAAACGGTGTTTGTTATTGCACACCGCCTGTCAACAATCCGCAATGCGTCCAAGATTGTTGTTATTAATCATGGTCATGTTGTTGAAAGTGGCACGCACAGTGAATTGGTTAAAATCGAAGGTGGCGCATACAAGGCTCTTTATGATATGCAGTTCAAAGATTCGCCCGCGGACAAATAAAAAAAACGCCCAATCGGGCGTTTTTTGATATCAGTAATTACTGAGTGTCGATTACATAACGCGTGCCAATTTGCTCAATTCAGCCTGTGTTTTCTGGCCGTTTGTTTTAACCAAACGTGTAATCATTGTACGATTGTCAAGAGCGTGAACCAATGCACTGGCAGCTTCTGTATTGCCGGCATATTCAGCAACAATCGTGTTAAATGTTTTGTTTTTGATAATAACTTTTGCAACAGTTGTTTCTGTTTTGTCTGTGTATCTTACTTCTGCTTTAAAGTCGCTGCCAACTGAATAGTGCGCCAAACCGTATGCATAGTCGCGTGTGTTCTTTTTGCCATCTTTTGTCAAATCAACGCGATGTACTGGTGCATTGTTTATCAAAGTAATAAATGTAAATGCTGTTGTATCGTTTTTCATGTTTTGCTTCCTTTTTTTGTTTGTTTTTATTTCATGCGTGCCAGTTTGTTCCAGATAGCATTATTCTTTCTGAATAATGCCGCATCCAGTTCTTGAACATACTGTGCCGCCAATCTTTCGTTTAACGCCATTTTAATTGTACGAATTGTGAATATATCATAAATTAATACAATGCGGGTATTAAAGATATTGTTTCGCAGTTCTGCGGAATAACTCCACATACCGCCATTTGGATTATGAACTTCGAATCTAAAATCTTTGCCAATGGAATAGCATTCCACATTGCGTGCGAATCCAGCCATTTTATTGCCATTGGCATCTAAATCAAGACGGCAAACTTTGCTGTTTGCAATCAGATTCAGAATGTCCTGTTCCGAAACGGTTGTATTAGTTTTCTTCATTATTTCTGTACCTTTTATGGTTTGGGACACACATTTTAACGGTAATTTTTGTGTTGTCCACATTTTTTTCAGAACAAATATAGACAAAACAAATAAAATGTCAAGGATTTTTCCCTGTTGCGGGGAATTGTTTTTAGTGATATATTCTATATGTCCAATAGAAATAACAATAAAAGGATTTGTTGATGTTATTAAAAGGAAAAAAGATTTTAATTACCGGGGTTGCCAACGATTGGTCTATGGCGTGGGCAATTGCCAAACGCGCAGCCGAGCAGGGTGCTGAAATCGCGATGCCATATGCGATGCCGGCACTGGAAAAGCGTGTTCGCCCATTGGCGGAATCGATTGGGGCCCAGTTTGTTCAGGAATGTAATGTTCAAAACGATGCCCAGATGGACGATTTGTTTAACAAGATTGAATCGGAATGGGGACATCTTGACGGCATGTTGCACGCGATTGCCTTTTCGGACAAGAACGAATTAACGGGCCGTTATGCGGACACTTCGCGCGAAAACTTTAAGAACACAATGGATATATCGGTATATTCCTTGGTCGATTTAACACGCCGCGCATCCAAATTAATGACCAATGGTGGCAGTATTGTGACCCTGACATACTATGGCGGTGAAAAGTCTGTGCCAAACTATAATGTCATGGGTGTGGCAAAATCCGCGCTGGACAGCAGTGTCCGATATCTGGCATCTGACCTTGGGGGGGCGGGGATTCGCGTTAATGCAATCAGTGCCGGCCCAATCATGACCCTGGCATCCAGTGGTGTTGGCGGATTCAAGGCAATGTTGCGCCTTAATGCGGACCAGACCCCATTGCGCCGCAATATGACCTTGGACGATGTTTCGGGGGCTGCGCTGTACTTGTTCAGTGACCTGTCCAGTGCCGTGACCGGTGAAATTCATCATGTGGATTGCGGATATTCCACAACGGGCATGATGCCAAATGATATGAAAGATATCCTGTTAAAGGGATTGGAAGAAAAGTAAATATTCCCGCCATTGGCGGGATTTTTTTATTGTATAAATTTGTGCGTTTTTCTATAATAGAGCCATGTCAAAAACTCCTGATTTATTTATATTGTCCGAACACGCCCAACTGTTGAAACAATTGCGCGAATGGGATATTGCATACCACCAAAATGATGCGCCGGTTGTTGATGATGCAACCTATGATGCGGCAAAACGGCGCGCCCTGGAAATCGAGGCACAATACCCCGAATTGGCGCGTGACGGCGCATCCACGCATGTTGGTGCGGCCGTATCGTCCAGATTTGAATCGTTCGCACACAGTGTGCCGATGTTGTCGATATCTGATGTCTTTAACGCGGACGAGGTTGCAGATTGGTTTAACAAATTGGCGGACAACGACATATTTATTGAATTAAAGGTTGACGGCGTATCATATTCCGCGCGTTATGAGGGCGGGCAACTTGTACGCGGACTGACCCGTGGCAGTGGCACCCTGGGCGAAGATATCACCGCCAACCTGATGACGATACCGGATATACCAAAACAGTTGCGTGGTGACTTTCCCGATGTTATCGAGGTTCGCGGCGAAGTATATATGTTGCGCAGTGATTTCTTTGCATTAAATGCGGAATCGGATCGTCAGTTTGCCAATCCGCGCAATGCTGCGGCGGGGTCCTTGCGCCAGTTAAATCCTGCAATCACGGCATCGCGTCGTTTGTCGGCATTTGCGTACACCTATGGCGAGTTGTCCGCGCGGGATTGGAACACGCAAAGCGAATATTTTGATAAACTGGAATCATGGGGTTTCAGGACCACACGCCACTGGGCGCGTCATGCAAATACCATGACGGAAATTCAGGATGTTTATAATGAACTTATGTCTGCGCGCCCGGACATTCCGTTTGATATTGATGGTCTTGTGCTTAAGGTAAATAATATTGCGCTTCAGGAAAAAATGGGTGCCCGCGCCAACAGCCCCCGGTGGGAGGTTGCATATAAATTCCCCGCGGCCCGCGCAATAACAAAATTGCGTGACATCACCATCCAGGTTGGTCGCACGGGGGTTCTGACACCGGTCGCGGAACTGGAACCGATAAACATTGGCGGCGTGGTCGTTTCGCGCGCTACATTACACAACGCGGACGAAGTTGCGCGCCTTGGCGTACACATTGGGGACAAGGTTATTGTCCAGCGCGCGGGCGATGTTATCCCGCAAATTGTCGGTGTTGCCGAAAGTGCACCCGATGCGGTCACATTTGTATTCCCCGATATTTGCCCGGTTTGTGGTGGCAATGTGGTCCAAGAAGCGGGCATGGTTGCGCGCCGTTGCGTTAATTCTTTGGGGTGCCCCGCGCAAAGATTGGGCGAATTGGAACACTTCGTCTCGCGCAAGGGGTTTGATATAGACGGCCTTGGGACCAAGCAGTTGGAAGCATTTGTTGCGCGCGGTTGGATTGAAACGCCGGCCGATATATTTACACTGATTGAGTTACATGGCGATGAAATCCGTCGCATGGATGGTTTTGGTGATAAATCGGTTGCGAACCTGAATGATTCCATTGAACGCGCCCGCACGGTTGATTTGAACCGCCTGTTGTATTCCATTGGTATACCAGATGTTGGCGCGGTCACTGCCAAGATATTGGCACGCGCATTCGGCACATTGGATGCGCTGCGTTCCGCGCCGACATGGAAATTACAGCAAATTGATGGCGTTGGCGAAATTATGGCGGATGAAATAGTGTCGTTCTTTGCCGACGACCATAATGTGTCGGTACTGGATAAATTGTTGGCCCAGATAACGGTCCGTGAAACGGCCCCAGCAACGATTGCGGCCGACGGTCCACTGGCCGGGAAAAAGGTTGTTTTGACCGGAAGCTTGTCCAAATACACGCGGGACGAGGCCCGTGAAATCCTTGAACGCTTGGGCGCAACTGTCACGGGCAGTGTTTCTGCCAAGACCGATATTGTTCTTGCGGGCAGTGAAGCGGGCTCTAAATTGACCAAGGCCGAACAGCTGGGGATTACAATCTGGTCCGAACAGGATTTTGATTCCGCCCAGGGCTTATAAAAAAATCCCCATTTCGGGGATTTTTTATTTTAGTCCGAATTTATACGCCACACCAAAATATACCTCGGTTGCATCAACATCTGTCACGGCATATTCCGTATTGTCCAATTTGTGCTCAACCTCGCCATAGTATTGATATTTTAACCCAATGTTCAGGTCCATGCGTTCGTTCAGGGCAAAGTTAACACCAACCATCATCTGATATGACAGATCGAACACCGTATCAGACATACGGCCAGCCGGCGCAGTGACATCGCCCCAAATGCTGGCAAAGCCCAGTCCCAACCCCGCATATGGTGCAACAACATTGTCAAATTCTTTGAACAGGTACACATTCAGCATATTGGACCAGATATCAAAGTCGAACTTGTTGTTTCTTTTGTATTCGGACACACCGGTATAGGCGGTTTCAAATTCAATTTTTACATTACTGGTCAACTTGTTCCCGACAATCGCCCCAAAACCAAAGTTATCTTTGCGCACGGTTGTATTGCCACCATCATTGATATCGTATTTTAACGCCAGACTTTCATTTTTATGAATTCTGAATCCGACATAGTTATCGCGTTGTTGTGTGGTGGCATAGCCCGAATACTCGTCATACATTCCGTATTCATTTGCGACCGCCGGAATTGCAATCAGACATGCCAATATTGCTGTAATTTTTTTCATATATCCTTTCCCCTTTTTATATGCTAGGATTATAATTATAAAGTCTGGTAAAACGCAAGTTGTTTGTGATAATATTCCGTCAAAGGGGAAAAAGTTTATGCGCCAAGAAAAAAGAAAAAACGCCGCGACCCGCGAAAAGCCGACATTTATGCGCCGCATGGTTGTGTATATGTTCAATTTATTTTTAATTGGCTGTGTGGTGATTGCCGGCTATGTTGGTTATATATATTTACGCATGCCATCACTGGATTCGATATTACACGAAACGCGCGATGCGACGATTGTGTTCCTTGACAGGAATGGCAACGAACTGCGCAGTGCCAATCGCATAATGGGTACTCCTGTGTCGGTTGAAACCTTGCCCCCGCATGTATGGCAGGCGATTGTCGCAATCGAAGACAAGCGTTTCTTTGACCATGGTCCGATTGATATTCGCGGAATTGCGCGTGCATTTATATCTAATCTGGTCAAGGGTCGCATGGTGTCGGGTGGTTCAACCATCACGCAACAGACCGCAAAAAACATATTCCTTTCGCGTGAAAAGAAAATCTCGCGCAAGGTGCAAGAGGTTATTTTATCCTATTGGCTGGAAAACAGATTTGACAAGAACCAGGTCTTGGACCTGTACATGAACCGTGTATCACTGGTGGGCGGTCTGCGTGGAATTGATGCGACCGCGCGCGCAATGTTTGGCGTACCTGCAACCAGACTTTCGATTGGCCAGTCCGCACAAATCGCCGCCATGTTAAAGGCACCAACCACATACAGCCCCCTGCGCAATCCCGATAAAAATATAACGCGCGCCCGTGTCGTGCTTCAGGAAATGGTGCGCCAGGGTTATATCACCATAAATCAGGCCCGCATTGCGGCGCAATCGTTAAAGCCTGCATCGGCCACGGCTGATACAAATCTGTATCGTTATTGGACCGACTATGTTATGGATGAATTAAAATCGCGGATTGGTGATTTTGAATCCGATATGTATGTGCACACCACATTGGACAGCAATCTTCAGGACCAAGTTGCCGCAATATTATTATCAAAAGTCGGCGATTATCAGGGCGCAGTTGTTGCCATGAACCCTGATGGTGCACTTCGTGCCATGTCTGGCGGTTCGGATTATCAGACCAGTCAATTCAACCGTGCAATTTCCCCGCGCCAACCCGGCAGTGCATTTAAGCCGGTTGTGTATCTGGTTGCGCTGGAAAACGGATTGATGCCCGACAGTTATGTAAATGACTCGCCATTTGCGATTGGCGATTACAGTCCCAAGAACTATAACGAAAAATATTATGGCGATATAACACTGGCGACCGCATTTGCCAAAAGTGTTAATTCGGTTCCACTGAAATTGACCGAAACATATGGCATTGATTCGGTTCTGACCATGGCGGGTCGGTTGGGTGTTGGCACCCGTTTGCGCCGCGAATATTCAACCGTTCTTGGCGCATCTGAAATGAGTTTGCTTGACCTGACCAATATCTATGCGGTGATTTGGAATGATGGCTATTCTGTTCGTCCGTATTCAATAACCAAGATTACCGACATGCGTGGCAATCCATTATACGAACGCAATCCATCGGACCCAATCCAGATTCTGCAACCCCAGACGGTCGAACACATGTCCAAACTGTTGGCGGATGTGGTTGCAACGGGCGGCACGGGTGGCCGCGCACGCGTGGATGGTGTTTTGGGGGGCAAAACGGGCACCAGCAACGAAAACCGTGATGCGTGGTTTGTGGGCTCGGACGGTGATTTGGTTATCGGTGTATGGATGGGCAATGATAACTATACCCCGATGGATTCCAAGATAACAGGCGGCACAATACCGGCCGAAATCTTTCGTGATATTATTTTGTCGAAATAGGGCGGGGTGCATTTTATTCCCCTTGCGTTATTTTTCAAAAAATGGCAAAATTATGTCAGGTTCTTAGGGGACTTACAGAACCATAACTGCATAAGAAAGGATAGGATTATGCGTCAAGGAAAAGTAAAATGGTACAATGGTAAAAAGTGCTTTGGTTTTATTACACCGGACACACCAAACGAAAACGGCAACACAGATGATGTATTTGTTCATTCAAGTTCATTAAAGGCTGCGGGCATCCGCTTCTTGAACGAAAACGATATTGTAGAGTTTGAAGAAGAAGTCCGTAACGATAAATTATCGGCCACAACTATTACATTGATTCAGCGTGACGAAGAATCCGCACGTCGTTTCCAGGAACGCCGTGCCGAGCGTCGCCGTGCAATCGAAGACAGAAAACAACGCGAAGAAAAATCAACTCGTCGTGGATTTGCTTTCTGGAAAAAATAATTTTATCGGAAAAAATTAAATCCCCCGATTGGGGGATTTTTTTATCGCAACTTGCCCCTTTGCCGACAAAATTAAAAAAAACCGCCCATTCAGACGGTTTTTCAAATTTTGGTGCGAGCAAAGGGGCTCGAACCCTCGACCTCAACCTTGGCAAGGTTGCGCTCTAGCCAACTGAGCTACGCTCGCATTGCTGGTATATATTGACACATCTTTTTTATAAATGCAAGAACTTTTTTTAATTTATTGAAAATCACTTGAAAATGCGTTGTTTCGCAATAAAATATACAATGTTATGATTCAAGATTTTACACTTCACACACATACAAATGAATTTGACGGCCGAAACAGTCCGGCCGAAATGGTCGCGGCCGCCCGTGTCGCTGGGTTTCGCACGGTCGGCATATCCAATCACCTGATTGTGCATCCGACAATTAAGCAAAATCCACTTTATGATGCGGCGGTTCGTGGCGGATACGGGCAAATGTATTCGTCCGATTTTGATGAAGCGCTGGCCAAGTTTCGCCCGCACTATGACGAATTGGCGCGCCTGCGGGATGAAAATCCCGATATTCGCATTCTTCGCGGGCTAGAAGTTGATTATTTCCCAACCGACCAATGGCGCGACGGATTTGCGCGCGTGTGCGACATTTTGCAGCCCGATTACTTAATCGGTTCGGCGCATTTTGTGGAACAGGGCGGCGCGGTTTGCAATGTTCATGATATGGCCAATGCCACGCCCGATATTCGCGACCGAATGCTGGAACAGTATTGGATTAATATTATCGCATTGGCGCAAAGTGGCCTGTTTAACTGGTTGGCGCACCTTGATTTGCCCAAGAAGCGCGGCCTTGGTCTGGATTCCAAATGGACGGGACACAAGGAAGAAGCCATTGTCGCCGCCGTAAATGGTGCCACCGCAATCGAGATTAACACCAGCGGCTATAAATTGCCCGTGGCGGAACCGTATGTTGGGCCGGATATTATGCGGATTGCCGCATCATACCATGCACCGGTATTGTTGTCGGATGATGCGCATAATGTGTCACAAATTGGTTCTGGATTTGAAGCGGCCTATAATCTGGCGCGCCAAAACGGTATAAAAAACTTTGCAAATCTGCAAAAAATACTTGATTTTTCGAAAAAAAGCCTATAAACTAAGCCCCGCTGGGTAATCAGAACTGATTAAACGGTGGTGCTTTTTTGGTCCCACTTGCGATAAGGATTCTGTTCTAAACACTCGGCACCTAAAAACCAAAATAAAAGGATAAAAAAATGGCAAGAGCTGGTGCAAAGCGTAGCACACGCAAATTGAAAATCGCTCGTTCATTGGGCGTAAACTTGTGGGGTCAGGCTAAATCCCCATTCAACAAACGTAAATATAAGCCTGGTCAGCATGGTCCAACATCTCGTGGTGTTAATTCTTCTGATTATGCAAAACAGATGCGTGCCAAGCAGACATTAAAGGGCTACTATGGTAATATCGGTGAAAAGAAGTTCCGCGCATATTATCTGGAAGCAGATAACATGAAGGGCGACACGCCGGAAAACTTGATTGGTTTGCTGGAACGTCGTTTGGATGCGGTTGTATATCGTGCGAAATTGGCGCCAACGGTGTTCTCGGCGCGTCAGTTGGTCAGCCACGGTCACATCTATGTTAACGGCAAACGTGTTAAGATTGCTTCTTATCGCGTAAATCCAGGCGATGTCATCACCGTCAGCGAAAAAGCAAAACAGATGCCATTGGTTGTTTTGGCATTGGAATCTGGCGAACGCAACTTTGCAGATTATGTATCTGTTGACAGTGCGAACTTCACAGCGACATTCGTACGCGTACCTGCGTTCGAAGATGTTCCATATCCGGTTCAGATGTCACCAGAATTAATCGTCGAATTCTATTCTCGTTAATAGAGAAGGGAAAAGAAAACAAGGCCCGCCGCTGGCGGGTTTTGTTTCCGAAAACAAAAGCCGTCGTTTTGACGGCTTTTTTAATTTCCCTTTAATATTCGCGCTTTGTTTTTATCCCATTCGCGCTGTTTGATTGTTTGGCGTTTATCGACCTTATTCTTACCATACCCAACCCCCAACAGCACCTTTAATTTCCCGCGATTGTTAAAGTACAATTTCAGTGGCACAATTGTCGCACCTTTTTCCTGTAATTTACCAATCAGGCGGTTAATCTGGCTGCGATGTAATAACAATTGGCGGCTGCGGCGTTCGTCAAAGTTTACAATGCGCGCGGCCGTGGGCAGTTTTTGCACCTCGACCCCGGCCAGAAACAAGTTGTCGCCACGCCGTTGCACAAAACCATCAACAATGGTCACCAGTCCATATCGAATGGACTTAATTTCTGCACCTGTCAGGGATATTCCAGCCTCGATAGTATCTTCGATGGCATAATTAAACCGCGCCTTGCGGTTTTCGGAAACCTGACCTGATTTAATAATATTTCTTACCATAACGGGGGCTATTTTACACCAATAATTAAAAGATTGCAAATCTAATTGGTGGTGTTAATATGTGGTTGCAAAATTAAAGGACAATGTTATGCAAGGTAAAGAAAATCAAACATATTCAATATATGACATATTTGATTACAATATTAATGAATCCATCTCGCAACAGCCTGATATGCCCGCTGTGCCTGTGTTCAAACAGTTGTGGTACGGTTTTGGTCGGGTCGAGGCTTTATATCAAATAACACATATTGCGTTGGCGCGTTCGGTCCCCAGTGCTGGTTATAACACGGTGGTTTTTGCACCAAAGTTAAAGGCCGAACATCAGGAAAACAAAGGAGCGCGTTTCATCGCACGCCAAATTGTTTCTAAATATTTGCACAGAATGGGATTCCAGACAACCGTGAATGAAAATCTGGACAATACAACCATGCCGGACATGAATGTCAGTGTTCCATTGAATGCTTCGGGCAATCTGCGCCGCATGCGCGTATTCGGTCCATATATGATGTTCGATAAAAATCATATGTTGACCCAGAACGCATTGTCGCCACGGGTTGTGCGTACCCGTTAAAAAATCCCCAGTTTGGGGATTTTTTTTTGTTTTTCTTAGGGGCTGTTTTGTGGTATAATATTCAACATGAGAAAAAGAAATATTTGTATTTTACCGATTTTATCGTGTCTGGCCACGATGCCTGTGATGGCGGATTGGCAGTATCCTGGAACCTATATCGGCGATGGCTGGTACGAAGATGATGGCATGCGTTTTGTTTTGTCGGCGCGTGGCGGTGCTTCGTTTGGTATGGGGACAATCAAGAACGAGGTTGGCGCAATCGTCACCGGTTATTACATCAGTCCGGACGAAAGTCAGGTTGCAACCGCTGCATATTGCCAGACCACTGGCTTTTGTGATGGTTGGTTGTATGCGGGCTATGGCGAATTGGCGGATGTTCCGCCGGCCAAGGATTTGGAAAGCTTTTCATTCGCGGCGGGTGCTAGTATCGGTTGGACAATTCCCAATCGCCCACAATGGCGTATCGAGGCCGGCTGGGACCACATTTCCGAAAGCGATTATAACGCATCCCCCATGTTCGAGGGTGATTTGGCCCTTCAGGGTGGTGAAGTATCTGGCGTTGTTGCCACGGTTGAAAGCGCGTCTGTGAATTCGCAAATATCAACCGATATCATCAGTGTTATGGCCTTCTATGATTTCTTTGATGGCATGCGCAAGCCAACGCGTACGGTTATCCCGTATGTTGGATTCGGTATTGGTTATGCTGACACAGAAACTGTATTGAATCTGTCTGATCCGTTCGGCGATATTGCGTACCAACAGGAATTATTACAGTACGGCGAAATCGTTGAAATAGACGGCACAAATGTGACCCAGTTCTATAAATCTAAGCGCAGAACCTCGAACGTTGCGGGATTGTTGTCGCTGGGGTTGTCATACGGTATCACTGAAACGATGTTTATGGATTTTGGCGCGCGCGTTGCCTATTTGCCCAAGGTTAAATGGGGCCTAAGCAACAAGGATGATACCCGACATCGCGAATTCTTTGCGGCCGAAAACCTGATATATGCAAATATCATGTTGGGATTAAGGTTCGAATTCTAATAATAAAAAAACCGCCAAACGGCGGCTTTTTTATTTTGTTTCGTTTGATTCTGTTGCTGGCGTTTCCGCGGGTGTTTCCGCCGGTGCAGTGGCGTTCGCATTTTCCTGCAAAACAATTTCCTGACGCAGTTCACTTTGCTGTGCGGCCGGATTCATTTTTGCCGATACCAGTGCCAATGCCGCGCACAATACAAAGAATAAAGTCGCCAACCATGCGGTCGCCTTGGTCAGAAAGTTCCCAGCCGCGGCCCCCGTCAGCGCGCCACCAAACATAGATGCCGCCGCCGAACCCGACATACCAGACCCTTCGGATTTCTGTAACAGGATTAAACCAATCATGCATACTGCAACGATAATTAACAAAGTTAATAAAATTGAAAACATTTTTTACCCTTTAATCTGTTATGTGTCGATTTTATATGCCCAAACCCTAAATTGCAAGGATTTTTAACAGTTCTTCTGCTGCGGCGATACTTGCTGCTTTTTTTGACTGCCCGGTGCCCATTGCGCTTTTGCCCATTGCGCTGACCCGAACGCTGAATACTGGGTTGTGTGATGCGCCCGCCGGTTCCAGATATTCGTACACTGGCAATTCGCCATTGTCGTTTTTCTGAACGAATTCCTGCAGTGTGGTTTTCGGGTCCTTGGGTGCGGTTATATCCGCCGCCGCCAAATCACGCCACAGTTCCGCGATTACACCCTGGGCGGCATCGAATCCGCCATCAAGGAATATTGCGCCAAATATGGCCTCCATCGCGTTGGCCAGTATATGTTTAACACGACCCGCGGTCATATGACCATGGCGCACATGCGCATCCAGTTTAAGTTTATGCGCAATCGCGCCCAGCGTTTCGGTTGATACCAGCATCGCATGTCTGCGCGCCAGTTCGCCCTCGGTTTCATTCGGATACATTTTATACAGCATATCCGCCACCGTCAGGCCCAACACGCGGTCGCCAATAAATTCCAATCGTTCGTTGTTGTTCGCCGCATTCGCACCACTTTGTGTTAATGCCAAATCCAGCAAAGATTCATCTTTGAAAGTATAGTTCAGTATTTTCATATCAGTTTACACCCATTCCAAATCGTCCCCAGCGCATTTTGTTTGGCCACGTCCACAGGGCCAGCATCGGCGCATAGTAATTATGTGAATACCAAATAAACCAGACCTTGCCCAGAACATTATCGCGTGGCACATATCCGATATTGGCGCGACTGTCACCACTGTTGTCACGGTTGTCCCCGATAAAGAAGAAATGATTTTCTGGAACCGTAAACACGGGCGTATTATCGTATGGTGCATCGTCGCCCATTTCTATGATACTGTGCTTAACGCCATTGGGCAGTGTTTCAGTGTATTCGACGGCCTTGAACACACCACACGCGCCATTATACATATGGCAGAAATCGTCATTTTTGTATTCGATTGTATAGTTAAATGGTGCGGGCTGGTTATCTATCCATATTTTGTTGCCCTTGATTGACATGTTATCCTTATAATATCCAACGCTGCGCATAGACTTAGGCAACATTGCAACAATATATGGTCGCGGGTCTTCGCGTGGGACCTGGACATCATTAATATGCAACCGGCCATTAATCATTTGAATCTTGTCCCCGGGGCGACCAACCAGACGCTTAACAAAGTCCTGGGATTCATTAATGGGGTTGCGAAACACTACGACATCGCCAACCTGGGGCTCTGATGCCCAGAAGCGTCCATTCCACATTTTCCATGACCCGAACGGGAAAGAATATCTGGAATAACCATATGACCATTTGGTCACAAAAATATGGTCGCCCACATGCAGCGAAGGTATCATCGAACCAGACGGAATATTAAACGGTTCCAACAACAAACTGCGAAACGCAATTGCGATAAGCCCCCCGTAAAATATAGTATTAAACCATTCGCGTGCGATATTTTTGTTCTTTGCCGGCATGTAAAATCCTTTTTTCTCAAACCCTATATTAGAACTTGCGCAAAAGCAATTCAAGTTATAATATGAACTATCATGATATCTTTGAATTCTATTATTTTTAACGGCATGGAAGCAACCCAAATCGATGTTCAGGTTCAGTTGGCATCCGGATTGTCTAAGCCAGAGTTTAATATTATCGGATTGGCGGACCGCGCGGTCAAGGAATCTGCCGAACGCATTCGGAATGTACTGGGGGCGTTGAACCTGTCTTTGCCACCCAAGCGATTGACGGTCAATCTGTCACCGGCCGATGTTGAAAAAAGCGGCTCACATTTTGATTTGCCTATATTGTGTGGAATTTTATGTGCAATCGGTGCATTGCCTCAGGACGAGTTGTCTAAATACATTATTCTGGGCGAGGTTGGCCTGAACGGTGCCATCGTTAAAACGGATGCGGTCCTGCCGGCCAGTGTGTGGGCGCGCAAGAATAATCTGGGAATAATTTGTCCCGGGGACCAAGGGGCCGAGGCCCGCTGGGCCGGTCATGACCGAATATTGGCACCATTTCATGTCTTGCAATTGATAAATCATTTCAAGGGTCTGCAAACGCTGCCGGTTCCGGAATTAATCGCGCCAAATTCATCATCCCAATCCGCCCAAGACATGGCCGAGGTTCGGGGGCAATCCGCGGCCAAGCGTGCGCTGGAAATCGCGGCGGCGGGCGGTCATGCAATGTTGATGGTTGGTCCCCCGGGGTCGGGCAAGACCATGTTGGCATCGCGTCTGCCAACAATTATGCCGGAAATGACAGCGGATGAAATTCTTGAAACATCCACGATATATTCAATCGCGGGCCAGTTAAATAATCAGGGCCTGATGTCGTCGCGCCCATTCCGCAGTGTTCATCATACATCCAGTCCTGTCGCTTTGGCGGGCGGTGGTTCCGATGCACGGCCGGGGGAAATATCGCTGGCCCACAACGGTGTGTTGTTCCTGGACGAATTGCCGGAATTTAATCGCGCAACCCTGGAAATTTTACGCCAGCCAATGGAATCCGGTCGCATACTGATATCCCGCGCGCGCCGTAATGCAACATATCCTGCGCGTTTTCAGTTAATTGCTGCGATGAATCCATGCCCCTGCGGTCATTTGGGAAATGCGGCCATGTCTTGTTCGCGTGCCCCGCGTTGTGCCGAAGCGTACCAGAATAAAATATCGGGCCCATTATTGGACAGAATTGATTTGCATGTTGATGTCGATGCTGTAAACCCATGGGAAATGAATGCCGATGATGGCGCGCCGCGTGAAACCAGTGCGGAAATTCGTGCGCG
>JAZLDK010000102.1:0-2168 GCA_045614725.1 Candidatus Enterousia sp. | reverse complement strand
AACTGATTACCGCCGAACTGAAAACAATGGGTGTGTTGGACGAAGGGCGTAAACAGACCGGAGCCGGGTCGCAGGGCGGCCAAGGTGGCGGCGGCGGCACAAAGACCGTTGACATTTCCGGCGCACGTTCGCAAGACGAAGCGCACGAAATCATTGCAAAACAATTGATGGAACAAGGTAAAATCAACGGTTCGAAGGAATTCGAAACGGCAATGGCCGAAGCGTGGAAGGAAAACATTGACGTGATTAAGAAATTGCCCGTTCGATAACCGAAAAAAACAAACAACAAACCGGGTAAAGGGTCAATCCGGAAATTATTAACCATTAAAATCAAACAATTATGTCACTTATTGCAACAAGACTGCAAAATTGGCGGGTTTTGAATCCGGAATTTGACCGCAATATGGCCCGCCCGTTGGAGTACGGCGCATTGGATTTCTTCATTGAACAGACCGATGCCGCAAATTCCATCATCAATCCAAGTTTGCGCCAACGCGCTTTTGAATCAATCGGCAACACCGTACAGATTCCCGTCATCAACTACGACGGGGATGTGACCGTTGCCAACGCCCGTTCCTGTGTCATTGCCGACGACGAAAACACTTCGGCCCTGTACACCATCAATTGGGTGACTTTGGCCGTCGGTTTCACGATGGTTCCGCAGTTGTACCGCAACAACGAAATTGACTACGAACACGATTTTGCCCGCAAGATGGAAAAGGTTTGCCGCGCCCTTGCAACCGCAATGGACGTTTTGGCAATCGCCGCCCTTGAAGCCAACAAAACCCAGGTGTTCAAAGATTCGTTGTATTACACCGTAACAAGCAACTCCGTTCAAGTTCCTTGGAACGCCCGGATGGAATTTCTTGCCGACATGAACGCAATGATGCGCGCCAACGCATATCCGGAAATGCTTCATGTCATCGGTGGGGCCGGTTTCGATTCGCTTGTTCGCAAGATGGCCGAACATGACATTTACAACGATGTCAACAAGCGTTTGGAATACGACAACAAGGTGTTCCATTACACCAACAACATTGTCAACGAATCGGGTGTTTTCGCAACCGGTTACATCGTTGCCGATGGCAATGTCGGTGTTCTGACCCGCGTTGACCGTGAAGCCTTGAACCGCACCGTGGCCAACTTCCACGAATGGGATGTTGTCCGTCTGCCGTATATTGACCTGCCTGTTGGCAGTCATTATTACACGGCCGTCGGCGACCAATCCGCCATTGCCGGCGCGGCTTCTTCCGACATGACGTGCAACGTGAAGGAATATTTCGGATTCTCCGTTGACATTGCCTTCCTGGTTGCTTACAACAGCGACCCGACCGTTGTTGCCAATCCCATCATCAAAGTGGAAGTCGCAACGCCCGGCACGGCCAATCCGTTCGCACAACCCGTTGAGGTTGTAAACGGCGAAGATAATCCCGTATATACGTCGGCCGTACAAGGTTAACGCGTGAAGGGATAATCAATCAGTCAAGCGGGGACGGGCGAACAACCCCGTCCCCGTTTTTCATTAATTGACATCAATAACATGATATGATACGTTTGCAAGAAATCCAAAAGGCGTTGTTGCCCGTTGTCGGATGGCAACAGGAGTACAACCCCGAACATCACATTGACGGCGAATTGTGCCGGTCGGAAAGCGGATTGACGTTCCAAGGGGCGCACCCGCTTGTTACGCTTAACAACGTCCGGTCAATCATGCCGGACGATTATCTGTATCAATACCCCGAATGGAACGCGATTGTCACATACAAAGTCGGAAAGAAGGTACGACACAACGGTATCGTTTGGATTGCCAATCATGACAATGTCGGGCAAGAACCGGTAAAGTCTGATTTCAACCAAGACTTCAACAACGACTTTGGCGGCCCAAGTCCTTGGGTAGTTTGGAACATGGAATCAGATTTCGTTCGTCTGATGACAATCAACGGCATCAACACGGCCGTGCAAACGTTCATACAGGAAAAGCAATTGCAGCAAGAAACGCGCGATTTGCTTGAACGGCGCACGTTTTTTGACGGCGCGGCCCGGCTTGCCGCCACGATTGACGCAACGGGAAAGATTGTCGGCTTTGAAATCGTACCCGTGCGGGCAATGGGAGTGACAACGAAGATTGAACGCATCGGCTTGCAGATGGTAGGCGGCACGGGCATCGT
>JAZLDK010000101.1:0-14088 GCA_045614725.1 Candidatus Enterousia sp. | reverse complement strand
GGCCAGCACACCCGCCGCGGACACGCCCGTACCAATTCCGGCCATGGTTTTCATTTGATTTAACTCTTCCGATATCCCGCCACAGGATGCGCGGACATTCGACAATGCGGTTTCCAAGTCAACCGCGGCATGCGCCGATGATACTATCCCCATCAACGCAAATACAGCAAATGCAGTTCGCATTTAATCCTCCCTTTCAATTCGTTATCAAAAAAACCACCGATAAAAATCAAGTGGTCAGGAGGTTCGAAACAATCATAAGGATTTGTGCTGCTTATTTATATATATCGCAAGCCCTCCTGACCTAATAAGTCAGGAGTATTTTTCATCCAGGGCACAAAAAAACGCACCATCACTGCGCATCTTGCCCAGACGCCTTATGTTAGGGTTTCGACACCCCATCAACGGAACACCCATTGACAGTATGATTATATCACATATCCGCACCCGCGCCAAAGAATTTTTTTATATCCATCCACCACTAACCACTAATAAAAATCCCCCAATCGGGGGATTTTTTTTAATTTTCCTTGACCGGTTCCATCAAACGAACAAAGTCAAGCAACGATATATGCGTCGCATTTATTACCTTCGCAATAGTACTGCACGAAGGCCATCGGGGTGTGCCATCCGCCGAGAAATGCTTGCTTTTATTAAATGTCGTTGAATCCAGTCCACTGCATATCGCCAATCCGGAACAAGTCAACCCCTTCATTTTGGCCAATCTTTCAATCGCCCTCCATACTGTTGCATGATTCATGCTTTCTCCCTATAATTACATTCAAACCGACCTTCGATTCAAATTAGAATTGTATTCTTACACAAACTTCGCGTTTACACAAGAATAAAAACTAGAAAACATTCCTAAACACAACCAGAACAAGATATAAAAACAGGGCTTGCGCCCTGCTTTTTATCCGACCGTCAATTCCTTGCCCTTGACATCCACATAGACGGTTCCGCCCTCTTTTATGGCATCTGACAGTATCAAATCGGCCACTTTGTCTTCAACCGCCGATGTTATCAGGCGTTTTAACGGACGCGCCCCGAATACGGCATCGTATCCATTATCGCCCAACCATTTAATGGCTTTGTCCGTCACACTAAGGCCAATCCGACGTTCCGCCAAACGCTTTTCCAGACCCGCCAATTGAATCCGTACTATACCCGCCATAACATCTTTGCCCAGCGGATTAAAGAACACGATTTCATCAACACGGTTGATAAATTCTGGTCTAAAGTGCTTCTTGACGGCATCCATATCCGGCAAATTGCTGGTCATGATAATGATTGTATTGGTAAAGTTTACAACATGCCCCTGGCCATCGGTTAAACGACCGTCATCCAGTATCTGCAAAAACACATTAAACACATCGGGATTTGCTTTTTCGATTTCGTCAAACAACAGAACCTGATATGGTCTGCGGCGCACACTTTCGGTCAGCACCCCACCCTGTTCATATCCGACATATCCCGGGGGACTGCCAATAAGGCGCGATACAGAATGCGATTCCATATATTCACTCATATCAATCCGTGTCATTGCGGCATCGTCATTGAACAGATATTCCGCCAATGCCTTGGCCACCTCGGTTTTACCAACACCCGTTGGCCCCAGGAACATAAAACTGCCCGCGGGACGGCGCGGATCGGACAATCCCGCGCGACTGCGACGAATCGCACGCGCCACAACCGACAGTGCCAAATCCTGGCCGACAACACGTTTGCGCAAGGCATCTTCGATATTCAATAATTTAGACTGTTCTTCTGCATTCAATCGGTCGGCGGGCACACCAGTCCACTTGCTGACCACCGCGGCAATATGTTCCGGCAGAACCGTTTTATACTCGCGCGATTCCGCATTCATACGATTAATTTTTTCTTCCAGTTCCGGAATTTTACCATACTGCAACGCCGAAGCTTTTTCATAGTCCCCATTACGCATCGCGGTTGCCACCTCGGCCTTGGCCGCATCAAGTGCCGCCATCGCATCGGACAGGCCACGCATTTTTTCCTGTTCTGCACGCCATGCTTCGGTCAATGCCTTGGATTCCTGTTCCACATTTTTAATAACAGTTTCCAATTCCGCCAGACGCTTTTTCGATTCGTCATCTTTTTCTTTCTTAAGTGCCTGCTGTTCAATTTTAAGTTGCATCAAATGACGGTCCACTTCATCCAACTTGTCTGGTTTTGATGCGATTTCTATACGCACACGGGCCGCCGCTTCGTCAATCAAATCGATTGCCTTGTCGGGCAGGAATCTGTCCGTGATATATCGATTCGATAATTTCACCGCAGATACCAACGCCGCATCAGCGATTCGCACCCCGTGATGTCCTTCGTACTTTTCCTTTAACCCACGCAGAATAGAAATCGTATCATCAACCGTTGGTTCATCCACATATACGGGCTGGAAACGACGCGCCAGCGCAGGATCTTTTTCAATATACTGACGATACTCGTCCAAGGTTGTCGCCCCCAGACAGTGCAATTCGCCACGCGCCAGCATTGGCTTTAACAGGTTTGCGGCATCCATGCTGCCCTCGCCCTTGCCCGCACCGACCAAGGTATGCAGCTCATCAATAAATAAAATAATTTCACCATTGGCATCCTTGACGGCTTTTAAAATCGCCTTCAAGCGACCTTCGAATTGCCCACGGAACGATGCGCCCGCCATTAATGCCCCCATATCCAATGACAGCAATTTTTTCTTAACCAAATTTTCCGGCACATCGCCCGATATAATTCGCGTTGCCAATCCTTCGACAATCGCGGTTTTACCCACCCCCGGATTTCCAATCAGCACGGGATTATTTTTGGTCCGACGCGTCAAGACCTGAATTGTGCGTCTTATTTCTTCGTCGCGCCCAATAACAGGGTCCAATTTTCCATCCGCCGCCAGTTTTGTAAAATCTGTGGTGTATTTTTCAATGGCCTGTTGCGGTGTTTCCTGTAAATCATCTGGATTCATATGTTGTGCTCCTTGATATTATTTTACCTATATATAGTGCCACAAATCATCGTTTCAAGATACAGGAACCAATCCCGCAACAGGACTTGCGGGCGACAAAAAAATATTCTATCATCAAAAAAAAGGACAAAAATATGTTCAACTTTACCCCCCAAGACATAAAACAAATTGAAAATCACGGCCTGACCGTCGATACCGTAAACAGGCAATTAAACGATTTCAAAACCGGATTTCCATTTGCCGACATCGTTGCGCCCGCAAATCTGACCCGGGGTATAGTTGATGCGGATGCCCGCGCCGACGAATACCGCGACATATATAATCAGCACAGAAATGAATACAAAATTGTAAAATTTGTTCCCGCATCTGGTGCGGCCACCCGCATGTTCAAGGACCTGTTTTCATTTCTGGAATCGGGCACCATGAACGCCACCACACAAACGGTATTGGATAATTTGGAAAAATTTGCGTTTTATGATGACCTTGTCCAATATTTACCCGCCAACCCAACCAATCGCGACATCATAGAATGCCTGATTACTGAACGCGGACTGAACTATGGCGCCCTGCCCAAGGCACTGTTAAAATTCCACAAATACAGCAACGAAACCCGCACCGCGCTGGCCGAACACTTAATCGAAGGTGCACACTATGCCACCACCAATCGGTCCGTCACAGTGCACTTTACCGTATCACCGGAACACATGGATGGCTTTCAAAATTTACTGATGACCCTGATTCCAGAATACGAACAAAAATTCGGCATAAAATACAATATATCCATGTCCACCCAAAAACCAGAAACCGACACAATCGCGGTGGAACTTGATAACACCCCATTCAGAAATTCCGACGGCACATTACTATTTCGTCCGGCGGGCCATGGCGCATTAATCGAAAACCTGAACGATATAGATGCCGATATCATATTTATCAAGAATATCGACAATGTCTGTCCGGATTGTGCACGCGCCGACACGATTAAATACAAAGAAGTACTGGCCGGCATATTATTGGAAAATCAGCGTCGCATATTTGATATGCTGAACACACTGGATTACGATACCGACACCAACAAATTGTCCCAGATACGCGACTATATATCAAATACATTAAATATATCCCTGCCGACAAATGCACCATTGGACATGATACGCAACATATTAAACCGCCCACTGCGCGTATGCGGAATGATAAAAAACACCGGTGCACCCGGCGGTGGCCCATTTGTCGTCCACGCCCAAGATGGCACAACATCACCGCAAATTGTTGAGCCCGGCCAAATCGCCCCCGAACAACAGGACATATTAAAACAAGGCGAATATTTCAGCCCGGCCGACCTGGTCTGTGGCGTTCGCGATTGGCACGGCAATAAATTTAACCTGACCCAATACATAGACCACAATACCGGATTTATATCCGAAAAGTCTAAAAATGGCCGCCCACTGCGCGCAATGGAACGCCCCGGCCTTTGGAACGGTGCAATGGCCAAGTGGAACACCATATTTGTCAAAACACTTGGCACAACTTTTACCCCGGCCAAGGTTGTGACAGACCTTATAAAACCCGAACACACAGAAAAATAAGAAAAAACGCAAAAGAACACTTGACTTTTATAGTTTTTTGTTATAAATTTAGGTCCGCTATAAATTAAAGGTAGAGTATTATGCCACGTGTATGTAAAGTTACAGGTAAGAAAACAGAAGTTGGGATGAATGTTTCCCACTCTCATCGTCGTACAAAACGTACATTCTTGCCAAATCTGCAAACATTAAAGTTCCACAGCGATATTTTGGGACGTGATTTTTCATTGCGTATTTCGACTGCTGGCTTGCGCACATTGACCAAGCATGGCGGTTTGGATGGTTATGTTATGTCAAAACCTGTATCGCGCTTAACAGAAGAAATGGCTGCTATTAAAAAAGCCATTGAAAAGAAAGCTGGCAAACCAGCGGCACCTGCCAAGAAACCTGTACACAAGGCGAATCGCAGTGCCCGCTTGGTAAAAAAAGTTGAAGCAAAGAAAGCCGCTTAATTGACTTTCGATGCCAATGGCCCCGTGGCGGAATTGGTAGACGCGCTTGACTCAAAATCAAGTTCTGCAAGGAGTGTCGGTTCGAGTCCGACCAGGGCCACCAAAAATTAAAACCACCTTTTGGTGGTTTTTATTTTTACCTGTGTCGGACGAAGAACCGACCGGTTCGGAACGCAGCGACAGCGAAGTGAAAGGGGCCAACAAAATCACCAAGAGCATCCGCGATAGGTTTGATTTTGTATGGGAATTATACAATCCTACCAGGGCCACCAAAAATCAAAACCGCCGATTGGCGGTTCTGTTATTATTCATCCAACGCAAGTATAAATATTCCGCGTTTATTCGCCTGTTTAATAACGGCAGGCTTGTTAACCACAAAACAGGTCTTGGTATTAACAACAATCCCTTTAAGGTGCGCATCGGCGACCGCATTAACCGTATCAACACCGATGGCCGGTATGTCTATGCGTAAATCCTGACCTGGCTTGGTCATTTTTGCAAACACGCCACTGTCGCGGCGTTTATTCGCACGCATTGCGACAACCCGTTCCAGCATTTTTGCGGTTCCTTCGGCCGCTTCGACCGCGATAACCTGTTTATCAACAACAACCGATGCACCGATATCGGCCGCACCAATCGTGTGCGAAACCTCTATGGCACGTTCTATATTTTTTTTATCCGCGGCACTTGGCTTTACCTTGGTTTGAACGCCCGCCACTTCAAATGCCAGTTCCGGCGCCAAATCCTGGGCAGCAACCACTTCCAGTCCTTCTTTTTCCAACACTTTATTCAATGCAACAGCCATAGAATCATACCCCCGTTGATTTTTCAAAATTTTAAGCAATGCCCAAAAACTCCACCAATCTGGGCGGATATCGGACAGATTTGGATGCCCCAACGCACCAACAAAAGTCACCTTGTGTATGCCCAGTTTGCGTGCCATACGAACCGCGCGCCCCGCCCCACCAAGTCGTATAACCATATCCGGTTCCAATCGCGGGTCACAAAAATTCTTAAGTCCGATGATAAACACATCCCACCCCGCCCGACGAAGCGCATCACGCGTAAAAAACGGCAGGTCCAACGCCCCCGCAACCAATGCAATTTTTTTATCTGTATTTATTTTCTTCATACCAACAAGGGTACGCATAAAACGGACTGGAATCAAGTTTGAATTTATGATAAAATTTCAAAGAATATAAAATGGATATCATCATGAAGCATTTATCGTTTTTGGCACTTATGACATTGGCACTGTGCGTGGGTGGCGCACACGCAAACTATGACCCCGCCCACTTTACGAACGAGGTTTCAACCGGCCTTGACATAATCAGCGCACACGAAACAATCGACACAACCCCCACACGGGCGGACGGGGAACTGGGACTGGAAGTGTACGAAATCGCGGACGCGGTTGACACATCCGACATCCGTATGTTTATCCCAACATCCATGTACATGCGCATGGGCGGCGGATTAAACCTTGGGTTCGCAACGGACAAAGCACAATATCAGGGCCAGGAATACAAGGCATCGGGCGGGTACACCACACAAATTGGCCTTGGGTGGAATTTGTCATCATATGTGCGCACGGAATTGGATTTCCAGCAAATGACATTAAAGTTTTCCGAACTGGACGACCATGTGGCGGAATACCAGACAATCGGTGGCACACTGTACTTTGATTTGGCCCGCCGTTATGTACAAACCGGCGACATTACACGCAGACGCACATTTGTCCCATACATGGGTATTGGTGCTGCCGTCGGCACATATGAATTTCAGGGCACCAACGGCGCGGATGGAATGGTTATTGCCGCACCACGCGCAACCTTTGGATTTAACATAATGTTATCGGACCTGATTGGTATCGACATTGCCTATCAATACCAAATGATGATTGGCAACGGATATGGATGGGGTGGCAATTCCGGTGGTGTTGATAACATCAGCAACATAATGGCATCGATTCGTGCAAACTTTTGACAAGGAATAAAAAATGAAAGCAAAATTATTAGTATCGGCCCTGTGTTTATTACCAATCGCGGCAAACGCGGGTATCGCATATCGTGTTGAACTGATGAAATTACCGAACCCGATATTGGGAACTGGCAATGACAACGAGGCACTGGCCCGCGACCAGCGTTTTTACATCGGTGGCGCATATAATTTTTCCATGTGGCAGAACTATACCGACAAAAGCGACATATCAATCAACGGTCGCAACACATCCTCTTTCGAGGTTATGGCCGGCATTCGCGTTTATGACACATTCCGTATCGAAGCGAACTATCTGCGCACGACGGCGGATTGGAACGCATTTTCATTCACCGGCGATACCGCATTCATAAACGCGATCTTTGATGCCCGAATTGACAGCATGTATCGCCTTTTCCGCACACAAATGTTGGTGCCATATGTTGGACTTGGTGCGGGCCTGTCATGGAATTCCGCGGACGATGGTGTACACCTTGATAACAAGATTGCACCCGTGGCGGCGGCTTTGGCCGGTATCAGTGTTGAATTCAACAAATATTTCGCACTTGATTTCGGATACAGATATTTCTATATGTTCGATCCAAAAACAGATATAGTTTCGGACTTTAACCCATCAGCGCATCAGTTCCGCGCGGGCGCACGCCTAAGTTTCTAGGATCGGCCAACCATGAAAACCTGTCCTTTTTTTGGAAAATGTGGCGGGTGCAGTTTTGATTTTACCGCAACTGATTATCGTGAAAAAAAGTTAGGCACATTAAAAAAGCACAACTTTACGGCCCCCGCCATATGGACCGACGCGGGTCATCGTCGCCGTGGCGATTTCTGCTTTGCGGGGACTGAATTTGGCCTTTATGAATCCGGAACAAAAAACATAATCCCCGTTCACAACTGCCCAAACATGACACCCGCCATCAACCAAATTCTACCAACATTGGCCAAAATGCCGTGGTGTGGCGCGGGCGCATGCCTGGTGACGGAATGCGAAAACGGCCTGGACATTGCGATAACATCCAACCTAACCTATTTCACCCCAGAATTCAGGCAGGCCGCTGAAAAATTACCCGTGATGCGCATCACCTGGAATGGCAAGGTTATAAAACAAAACGCCCAGCCAACCGTTAAGTTTCAGGACACAGTTGTCGATTATCCATCGGGCGCATTCCTGCAACCAACCGTTATTAGCGAAAAAAATATAAGGCAACTTGTACTACAACACGCCGATGGTGCAAAGCGTGTGGCCGATTTATTCTGTGGTTTGGGGAATTTCACATTTGCGCTTAACGCCGACGGCTTTGATGTGGTCGGCACGGGCGTAAAACGCGACCTGTTCAAGAACCCGCTGACCGTTGGTATGTTAAATCAATACGACTGTGTTGTTATGGACCCACCGCGCGCCGGCGCATTGGCACAATGCGAACAATTAATAAAAAGCAATGTGAAACGCATTATATATGTATCATGCAATCCAAGCACATTTTCACGTGATGAAAAAATCCTGAACCGCGGCGGATATCACACCAAAACCTTGATTCCCATTGACCAATTTGTTGGCAGTGCCCACTGGGAATTATTCGCCGTTTTTGAAAAATAATATATCGCTTCATTTTATGCTTGCACGAATCGCATAAATATTATTAGTATGCGCATATCGAGTTTATAAAAGCCTAGGGAGATTATCCGTGATAATAGGGATTGGAATTGATTTGGTTGAATGTGGCCGCTTTTTGGACTGGTCTGCGTTCAAGAAACAGCGCATATTTACAAAAAACGAATTGGAATATGCCGACAACGATAACGCCAACGCCGAAAAACATCTGGCGAACTTCTGGGCCGCACGCGAAGCCTTTTTGAAAGCAATCGGCACGGGCTTTGGCGAAGACATTTCATTTTCCGATGTATCGGTCGTTCACAATGATGCCGGCCGTCCGGAATTATTAATCACCGGCGGGGCCAAAACCGCACTTAAAGAAATTGCCGGCGACAATGCAAACACATTTTTATCATTAACCGACCAGGACGATTACTGTGCCGCGATGGTTGTAATTGAAAAACAATAATAAAAAACGCGCAAATTGCGCGTTTTTTATTTTATATCAATCGAATTCGTTGAATTATTCAGCATCTGCTGCTTTTTCTTCAACAACTTCTTCTTTGACTTCTTCTTTTGCTTCTTCTGCAACAGGTGCTTCTTCAACTTCTTCTACCTTTTTGGTACCAAAAGTCAAAACCTTGCCTGCAACCAAAGCTTCGATTTCGTCCTGGGTCTGGGCAACATAAACCTTGACCGGAACGATAACATCTGGATGCAAAGCAATTTTTGTATCGAACGCACCAACAGATTTAATTGGCGCACCCAACAGAACCTGGGCAGATTCAACAGAAACATTTGCAATTTCTTTCAACATGCGTGCGATATCGCGTGTCGATACAGAACCGTACAATTGACCGGTATCACCCGCCTGACGAATCATGTACAATTTCGCGTTCTTGACCGCTTCTACATTACCTTCTGCTGTTTTCTTGGCTGCTTCCTGACGTGCGGTCAGTTCAGCTTTCTTGGCTTCGAACAACGCAACATTTTCACGTGTAAAGCGCATAGCCTTGCCATTTGGCAACAAGAAATTACGTGCAAAACCTGTTTTAACTTCGACTGTATCGCCGATATTACCCAGTTTTGTGATTTTTTCTGTCAAAATAACTTTCATTTTATCTGTCCTTATTTTTTTAAGTTAGGGAAAATCCCAAATATTTATATTCCTTGTTTTGGGACAATTATGTGCGGTGATTGGAAGCGTTTGACGGTTTGAAGTGTAGTTGACCTACATGATAACCGACAAACGCAACAAAGCACCCACAAAATTAGCCCAAATTGTTGCGAACGAATGGCATTAAACCCAAATGACGTGCGCGTTTGATGGCCGTTGCCAATGCACGCTGATCCTTCTGGGAAACACCACTGATACGACTTGGCACGATTTTACCACGTTCTGTGATATAATGTGACAAAGTCTTAACATCTTTGTAATCAATAACCTTGCCCTTCAAAGGGTTAGATTTTTTACGATAAATTGCTGCACGAACTGCCATTATTCTGCCTCCTCTGTGTTTTTCTTCATCATAATAGAAGGTGTTGTCGCCAATTCGTCAACACGTACATTCAAGAAACGGATAACGTCTTCATCGATACGAGAACGGCGTTCCAATTCTGTGATTTTAGAACCATCCAATTCGACATTCAGCATGACATAGTGTGCCTTGCGATTTTTACGAATGATATAGGCCAAGTTCTTCAAGCCCCAGAATTCTGTGGACTTAACATCACCGCCCAATTCTTTGATGATTTCGGTAAATTTAGCCGCTTTTTCTTTAACCTGCGGTTCGGTCAGGTCCTGGCGAAAAACCAAGACACTTTCATAGTAAGCCATTTTATTTCCTTTGGTCTTAATCAGCCGGCAACCCCATTGTCACCAGCAGGAACAGCACCAATTATGTACATTTTTTGACAAAAATCAAGTGTTTTTTAATTTCTTGAAAAATTCTTGCACACATAAAATGTTTGAACTATAATCGTTCCATCAAGGAAGGTTCCAATGCCATCGAAATTATCCATAACCGCGACATTTTTATTTGTGTATTTTTTATGCGATTCCCCCGCGGTGGCATTGGAACGACATGAATTGGTATGCACCGGCCTTAGCCTTCCTTCTCTTACTCTTACTTATGACACATATACTGAAGCCTATTTTACCACCGAACCAACCAAAACTTACACATATAGCAATACCGTCAATACTGTGGATATTATTAGTTGTGATCCGGCAACCACCAACGGTTGCACTGAACCAAAACTCATAACATTACAATGTACGAAAAACGGCTGGGGTGAAATAGGAAGAAAAACCATATCATGTCGGGACGGATATTTCCTTAATAAAGACGACTTCAAGTGCTATTCCTGTACCAAGGTCACCGGCAGCAATGATGCAATCGTAAAGACCAGCTACAAAACAAATACCGCCCAAGATTGTTATATCCCAGAAAGTACAAAATTGCAAAACGACCGTGGATTTTTTAACTATGACAGCAGCTGCTATTACGCTGCCAACATCCCTGGCAATGTTGAGGGCTATGATCCACTTCAAACATCCGCATAATCGACATGTTTTCATATAAATATCACAAACATCTTATGCCAAAATTATGGAACCAGAATAACGAGTTAGACGCACTCGCCTGTCAATCATTGAAAATGATTGCATATGAATTTATTCGGTACTTGAATACGGTGATTGGCCTGCCCATAACACACGATGATGTATGCGATGTATGTATTCATGGTTCGTGTACAAATTATTACTGGGACAAACACAGCGATATCGATTTATGCATTGTTGCGGACCTGGGTGAATTTCGCAACAAGATATCCGGCGTTGACGAAGAAATGCTGCTTAATGCCCTGATATCATCATGGCGCCGCAATTTCCGCATTCGTATTTATGGCCGCCGTGTCGATATCAAATTAAAGGACAAACATGACCGCATGAACCATATAAATCCTGTTGCGGGATGCAATTATTCTTTGTTTGAAAACCGATGGGTAATCCCGGTGGTTCGATTAACCACGTCCGAACTGATCAAACTTAAACGCGATGCATATCGCAAATATCGCGTTATCATGCGCCAATGCAAATACCTTATTAGGCACGAAATGTCGGCGGATTTTATAAATGCCTATCTGGTTGATTTGCGGACACTGCGTAAATTTTATATGCTGGATTACACGCATCAACCAATTACTTCATACGCCATCGCGTACAAGGCCGCCCGCAACACCGGAATATTTAATAAACTGTATCAAATGGCGCGTCAGGACCAGTCAAAAAAATATCATCTGGACTAGGTATTTTTTTCAACAATCACCTATTGACTTAAACCAATTAAATTTACTATGATTCTATTACAGAGGTAGCGGGAAAAAGACAGCATGACCAACCAATTTCATCGTAATCTTAATCGTATGACACTGTTCACGGCAATGTTGGCGGCTGGCTTGATATACTTTTTTCCAGATTTCATGTTGATTGCGGCATCGAACATATGGCTGAACGGGATAATTATTGGCACAACCCTGTTCGGGATTGGATTGTGCTTTGTTGAAATATTCAAACTGTTGCCTGAATACAGATGGTTGCACAATTACACAACAACCCGCCGTCATGGCATTGCCCTGCCCCCGCGCCTGTTGCGACCGGTGGCAATTATGCTGACATCACGGCCCAAACAAATTTCCGCCACAACATTAAACGGCTTTCTGGACATGATAATGGTTCGGTTCGAAGATTCACGCGAATCGGTTCGCTATATCACCAACACATTGATATTTTTGGGACTGCTTGGAACCTTCTGGGGATTGATTTTAACCGTTGGCGGTTTTGCCGAGTTAATTGGCGGATTAAACTTTTCTGATGAAACGGTAATGCTGACCATGCAACAGGGCCTGACCAAGCCATTGGCCGGTATGGCAACCGCTTTTACCAGTTCATTACTTGGTCTGGCGGGCAGTTTGGCGGTTGGTTTCCTGGGGCTTCAGGTTCAATTGGCCCAAAACGCAATCTTTCGCGAACTGGAAGATTATCTGGCGGCGCACACCCATCCGACAACGGATATTCCCGCGCCGGTCCTGCCACAAATTAACTTTACAACAAAACAACTTAGTAAATATTTGGACCAATCATCCAAATAAAACAAGAGCAATAAGAGAGAGAAAAAAATGATGAACATCAGATATCGCAACAAACCAAATGCATGGCCAGGATTCGTGGATTTGTTCTCGAATTTGGTAATCATATTAATATTTTTGCTGATTGTATTTGTGTTTTTGTGGACCACGACCAGTGTCTTTAACAAAGCATCCGGCGCGAAAACGGTTTCCGACCTTAAACAACTTAATGCCGAACAGGCCGCCACAATTGAACAAATGGAAATGGATGACAAGGAAGCAAAACGCCTTTTGCTGATGGCGCGTGACGAATTAATAAACCTTGAAAAGAACAATACTGAATTGGCAAGCGAATTGAACAAGGCCGATATCAGTATCCAGGACCTGATTACCGCATACGAATCCAAGGTCACAGAATTACAGGCCCAGGGCAACGATATGCAGGAACGCGTTGCCGCGCTTAGCGAACAATTAGCCGCTGCAAATCTGGACCAAGAAAAGATTGATACACTGGCCGAACAATTGGCCAAGGTCCAGGCCGCACTGGCCGCCGCCGAAGAAAAATCTGCCGCCCAGGAAGCGAACTATGTACAAATGTCGAACCGCCTGAACAAAGCGCTGGCGGACAAGGTCGCGGAATTAAACGACATGGCGCAATACCAATCAGAATTCTACAAGGCCGTAAAATTGGCAATTGGTGATCGTACCAGTATCAAAATTGACGGGGACCGCTTTATTGTAAACAGCGACATTTTGTTCCCCAGCGGTTCATATAAACTGTCCGCGGATGGCAAGAAACAGTTACGCCTGATTGCCAATGTAATCAAGGACATGGAAAATAAAATCCCAACCGACATCAACTGGATTATTCGCGTTGACGGCCACACCGATAAAAAACAGGTTATCGCCGGAACCAAGGATTACAAGAACAACACGGAATTATCCCTGTTGCGCGCCACGGCGGTTGCAAACGAATTGGCCGATTCCGGTGTATCGCGACGCCGTTTGGTCCCCAGCGGATTTGGCGACATGCATCCATTTACGCTGGGCAGCGATGCGGAATCACTGCAACAAAATCGCCGCATTGAATTGCAATTAACCAATCGATAAAAAATCCGCCAGATGGCGGATTTTTTTTAATCATGCTGAAAATCAGATTTTTTTACAAACCATTTTTTCGCAGAATCTATCATCCCAGAAACAGCGGACAAAAACCTGCCCTTGTTGGATGCTGGTGGCGTATCATTGGTTATCGTAAATGGCGCATACGGATCGACATCTTGTTTTTTCGCCTGTGGTTTCTCGCCAAGGCGTTCGACTGTCTCGTCAACAATTGTCATACCGGCACACACATCCAACGCGGCC
>JAZLDK010000100.1:0-3209 GCA_045614725.1 Candidatus Enterousia sp. | reverse complement strand
GTATATCCTATCATTACGGCGTTTTTTCGCATCCGAATTTCGCCCGTTTCCCTATTCTTTTCGACTTCCAACGGAACCGTTGTTCCGGGTACGGTCTTTTCGAAGATAAATGCGGCCTGTTCACGCAACCATTGGTCTGCCTGTTTTTCAGACATCCGGGTTCCCTGTTCGCGCAATGCCCGAACGATTTCCGGCACAATATAGTTGTAATAATACGCCAATTGCGCGGCCGATGAACCGGGTTCAACGGCTTCGAAGCGAACGACAACACGTTTGCCGGCATTGGCCTTGAAGAACGCATTGACACGTTCCATCGGCATCAGCAATTGGCCGTTCTTGCCAACCATTCCGGATTCAGAAATCGCGCTTTTCATACCAATATTCGGTAATATAGGTTTGACCGCCGTAACGGGTTCTTACTTTGACATCGGGCCGGCAAAGCCGGATGCCGGTTCGGTACTCAATGACTTTCACGATTCCGGACAAACGGGTAAACCCGAAATCCCGGATGGCTTCCCATGCACGGATGGGTTTGCCGGGGTTCTGTTCCAAGTGATACAATATCGTTTCCCATTGGGTTTTCAACGCGGTTCCATCCGCTTTATATCCATAAATTGCCATAATTAGTTTGCTTTTGATTGTTTGGGTAATAATTCTTCTTCAAGTTCCGGGAATTCTTCGCATACGATTTGCGCCACGGTCAAATTGTACGCCTGTTGTCCGATTTGCCGGATGTACTTTCGTTCGGCTGCGCTTCGGTTGGAACCGCCGTAAATAACTTGTGCGAATTCGACCGCCATATCTTCGGCCGTCAAATTATCCAATCGGTCAATAACGTGCGCCGGCATCTTGTAGCCTTTCGCGCCGCCCAACTTTAACATTGCCTGGTAGGATTTCCGGGTCGCGTCGCGGTCGGCCTTTTGTGCGGCCCAATACGCGGCCAAGTTTTCGACGAACCGGGACATCGTGATAATGTCCCGAATCGTCTTTCCCTTCAATGCCTTGCAAGCAAGCATCTTATTTTTCGTTTCTGTCTTCATCTTCCAATTCTTTCATTACTTCGTCGCACGCTTCGTCAAATAAACGTTTTGCATCTTCCATCCCTTCGAAGAAACCATCTACGCGCCCAAGGAAATAGGATGCCAAATTGGCAACGACAAAGATTATAAAAACCGCGATTTTCATCCTTCAACGTATTCTTCGACCATCATTTCAGTTTGGCCGCGTTGTACCTGTTCGATGAAGCCTTGGAATCCGTTGCGCTTGGCAATGTCAATGATTGTTTCCAACCGCTTTTGGCCAAGACTTTCGCCACGGGCAATTCGGAACACCTTGACCGTTGGGTTCGATGCGATGACAAGTTTGGCAGCAATTTCCATTGATTGCGAATCCGAAATCTTGCCGGGCATGAACGGAACGCCGTTCAATTCCAATCCATCTTCGGTAAATGTCAACCCTTCGATTGGCAATTCGGCGTTCTGAATCAATTCGGCGCGTTCCTTGCCAAGTTCGGCAATGTGCAATTCCATCTTTTCGGCCTTGGCCTTGCATTCGTTATACTTGGCTTCGGCTTCGGCTGCCTTGACAAGTAAATCGAATCGTTCGTTGTGTTCCTTGGCCTTGGCAAGCATATCGGCGGCATTGCTTTTTTCGGGGTTGTTGGCTTCGTATTCGGACAACCATTTTTCCGCGTTGGCCTTGCGCGTTTCCGCGTCAATTTTCTTGGCTTCGATGCGCTGCAATTCGTCTTGGTGCATCTTTTCGACTTCCTTGCGCGCTTCGGCGGCGTCCTGTAACGCGGTTTCGTATGCGGCTTTCGCGGCGGCAACGGTCGCATCAATATCCAACAAATCTGATTTGTATTTGGCGTTTTCCGTTTCGATTTCGCCGGGGATAAGTTCAAGTTGATGTACACGTTCGGCCAACTTCGCGCGAACCGTCTTTGCCTTTTCAATCAATTGCGCGTTCATGGCCTGTTGGTTCAACAGGTCGGTAACATCAATCTGTTCGCGGTATCCGTCCGGGTCAAAATCAATCTTTTTGCGGCTTTCGTTCATCAAGGTTTCGGCCACCTTGACATCGCGGTTGACGAACCGGATTTGGTCTTTATTCAATTGCGTTGCCGTATCAATTTCATCAATGCGTTCCCGGACTTTTTGGGGCAACAACGCTTTGACAACTGCGATTTGTTTTCTTCGACCTTCGGCCGTTTCAGACCAACGCGAAAATTCGACCGCGTCAAAGTCCTGGTATCCGAAAATCTTTTGCAGCATTGACACGTTGTTCGATGCCATGCCGGTTGATTTCTGTTTGATTGTAAGCGTTCCACGGGGATTGTTTTCCGTGAACGATAACGAAACGTCGAATTCTTCGCCATCGTCCCCAATGACCATTTTGGCAAACCCCTTCGAAGCACCATTACGCAACACATCGTCGCGTTCGCCTGTAAGCAACGCCCCGATTGCCTTCAACAACGTTGACTTGCCCAATTCGTTGTCCCCGGTAACGAAATACACGTTGCCGTCGAATTCGGCTTCGAACTTTTCAATGACTTGAAAGTTGAACAATTCCAATTTCTTGATATACATCGTATCGCATTTTAATTGTTACCGGGAATCGGCCCGGAACCGTTATTTATAACAACAAGCACGTTTCACCCGTGTTATTTCTGCGACACGTTACGCACAATCTGAAACCATCTTTCGATTAAGAAACCAAATTGTTTTGCGCTTGTTGTTGTAGTTGCGCCGCCAAGATTCGAACTTGGATTCCCGGAACCAAAATCCGGTGTGCTGCCATTACACCACGGCGCAATCATCAAAATTCAACCTTATCGAAATATTCGATACTGCCTTTGAAGTAGTTCGAAACTTTCTTTGCTTGGCTTTCGGAAAGATAGACCAAATCCATCCCGTAACGATACCTATCAATGTCGTTATTGATTCCGACAATTGCGTCATCCATGTTTTCAAGCATTTGGGCGCAATTCGCATTGATTCGAAGATTCAACGTAATTTTGTTGTAGTGACTTACCAATGTAATCTTTCTTGTTTTCATAACTTTGTTCTTTTACCGGGAACCGCCCCGGGGCGTTTGTCAACCTTGACACCGCAAATGTAAGGCAAAAATTTTATGCACCAAAAGAAATGCGCAAATTTTTCTGTTAAAAAATCGAAAGCCTGTCAACCACCTTGTTTTTCCAACTGATT
>JAZLDK010000099.1:0-1698 GCA_045614725.1 Candidatus Enterousia sp. | reverse complement strand
ATGCGCATTACCCCATACCATTGCGATTAACAGCGCGCCTATTAACATCATGTTCAGCAGAACCGGCATAAAAGCCGCCAATAAGAATCGTGAAAACGCATTTAATATAGCGGATAAAAACGCAGATCCACAAATAAATATCACGTAAACAAACATTATTCGTGACATTATGATTGTCATTTCCATCTTACCCGGAATTGCATCAAAGCCCGGCGCCAACCCCAATACCACCAATGGCATAAAGATTTCCAACAATACCGTCAGTCCCAATAATATGACCATCAACCATGAAAAGACATTGCATGCAAATTTATTGTCGCGCCCCGATTCTGCGTACATTGGGATAAAGATAGACGATATTGCACCTTCGCCCAACAGGTCACGAAACATGTTTGGCAAACGGAATGCCGTCAAAAAGATGTCTGACAGTTTTCCAGCCCCCAACACATTCGCGATTAATAAGTCACGAATTAAACCGAAAATGCGGCTGATACCAGTCATGGCACCAACCCCGAAAATATGTTTGCCTAGTTTCATAGTTTGGATTATACTGCGGATGGAATAAAAAAATCAAGGCAGGAATATAAAGATGAAAAAACTATTTTTTACAATGATTGTGGCGGTTATATTGGCGGGTTGCGCGGGGACCGACAATGATATAGTGACTGAAAAATCGTTGCCCGATATATATCAGGCGGCATATGAACAGTTTAATGATGAAAATTACGAAGAAGCCGCACAGGAATTCTTGAAGGCGGAAACACAGCACCCTTCCAGTCCATGGGCAGCGGACGCACTGATTATGGCGGCATATTCATATTACATGGACGATGACTTTGCCGGCGCAATTTTGGCCGCCGACAGATTTATGCGCTTTCATCCAGGACACAAGGATGTGCCGTATGTGCTGTACCTGCGCGGGATGTGCTATTATCGTCAGGTCAGCGATGTGCGTCGCGAACCAGGGATGAGTGCGTATGCCCTGCAACAGTTCCAGACACTGGTTCAGCGATTCCCACACAGCACATATGCCAAGAATGCGGAAAATAAAATCATTATTCTTAAAAACTATATCGCGGGGAAAATTATGTATTCTGCACGCAATGATATGAAACGCGAAAATTGGCCCAGTGCGATTGGTCGCCTGCAATCGGTCGTGACTGATGCCCAGGAAACCGTGATGACACCGGAAGCATTATTCCGATTGACTGAATGCTATACCGCAATCGGACTGCCAGACCAGGCATACGGATTTGATCAGATGCTTAGAAAAAACTTTCCAGAAAATGAATGGACCAAAAAGTTAAAATAATTTCAAATTTGGGAAACTGGCGTGCGATGCACCATGCACCACGACTAACTTTTCCGGGCCAACCCATTTGCGCGATAAATGATTTGGCACAACCGTGTCGCCCTTGGCGATATAATGCATCTGATTTACACGTGGCAATGTGTTCAGGTTCATCGATTTAGACAAAGGTATATCACCAAAATATTCGGTCCAGTCGGAGTGATTCAATACGCCCGCAATCGTAATCCAATTTGTGATATTTAATTCCGGATATTTTTCCACAATCAATCCGCCAATCATAGCACCACCCGAATAGCCAATCAAAACCACAGGACGCGATTTGGCAATGGACCCGATTGCGGATGCCATGGAATCAATAATTGCGGATGAAAAGCGACCATCGGTCC
>JAZLDK010000098.1:0-6702 GCA_045614725.1 Candidatus Enterousia sp. | reverse complement strand
CCGATATACTTTTTCACATTGTGTGCTTCCATATCGATGGCCAAGCGGCACAGGTCATTTTCGTCTTTGTTGCCTTCTACATCGCGGCGGTCGGCATAGCATTCTGTGATGCCCATCAAACCAGAATCCTTGTTCAAATGTTTCTGCATTTGATCTGCGTTAATACCCAAACGGTTCATTACATACAATACAACACCTGGGTCCAAGTCACCAGGGCGTGTTCCCATGGTCAGGCCCGCCAACGGTGTCATACCCAAAGAAGTGTCAACGGAAACACCGTTTTTAATCGCAGTTGCGGATGCACCAGAACCGATATGCAATGTAATCAGGTTGCATTCATCCGCAGGCTTGCCCAGCATTTTTGCCGCGCGTTTTGAAACATAAAGGTGGCTGGTCCCATGGAATCCATAGCGACGAACACCCAATTCACGATACCACGCACTTGGAACCGCATAGCGATACGCATAATCCGGCATAGTCTGGTGGAATGCAGTATCGAACACGGCGACCTGGGTTGCATTTGGCAACAACTGTTTTGCGGTCACGATACCCATCAGTGCCGAAGGATTATGCAGAGGTGCAATAGCCGACAATTCATCAATGGTCTTGATTACTTCGTCATTAATTTCCACGGATGAAGCAAACTTATCTCCACCCATAACAACACGGTGACCAACGCCCTTGATTTCATTCAGGTCGATGGATGCTTCGCGCAGCATGAACAGCACGACATTCAACGCTTCATCGTGGTTTTTCATTGGTGTTTCTTTCTTTTGTTTGGTCCCATCAGGATATTTCTGGGTGACAAAAGAATCAGCCAAACCAATTTTTTCAACATTACCGCCAACGATTGCGCGTTTAGAATCCGCGTCAAACACCTGGTACTTCAGCGAAGAAGAACCGCAATTAAGTGCAAGTATATACATATGAGATCCTTTTATTTTACGCGCCCAGCATAGCAGATGATTTTATTATTTTCAATAGTAAACTCGGAAAATCAGCGACCAATTTTCATCATTAATCGTTGTCGTAACACCTGTGCTTTTATCACCGACCCAATAGTGTTCGCCGCCAATCATCAGACATATATAAAGCCTGTTATTTTTTAGATATGTATATGGTTGTGGGTTTGTGCGGTTTCCAATGCCAAATGCCGCAACGACATCACCGGCCACATATCCGTTTGCATCTGATTTGCATACCAGCATCGCCTGAACCATCACGGGTGTCACGGCATCAATAACATAGGTGACAGTTGTGCTGCCATCATTTGTTGGGATAGGGTCGGTTTCAATCATGTTCAGTGTTGCACTTGGTGCGTGTCTTGCGACTATTTCCGCCCAGAATTCATCTGGTACGGTTGTAATGTCGAATGTGCCGGTCCCAGTTGCCGCATCTTTTCCGACCGTAAAACCGCCCAGTGTTTCCCCATCGTGTATGCGCAGGGTCTTGGATTCGGTGTCCATTGTCAATTCGCCGGCCAATCCTGTAAAGGCGTTATTTTGTGCGGTTGTACCGCGTCTAAGTTGTAATACTTTTGCCATATTTAATCCTTTGTTTGTTTTTTTAGCTAAAAAAATCCCCATGCGCGGGGCAGGGGACATAAAAAAAAGACACCACATTCGTGGTGCCTGATTGTCATGCATTATATCATAAAATCGATTAAAAATCAAGATTATGATTTTACACCGCCATACCAAAATGTTCTTGCAAATATTTTTTAGCAAACATATTGCGTTCATTTTCACTGTTTTTGGCATAGTTCTTCTGGTGTGTTGATCTGCTTAGTGGCGAATATTTAAATCTTCTGTTCATGTGTGACATACGTCCGCCTGACAAATCATCCCAATACGCCATCAATCTTGCGTATACAATATCCTTGCCATTCTTCTTTAATTCTTCTACCTGTTTGGCCAAACTGGCTTTACGGTCTTGCAGGTATTTAATTCTTTCGGTTGCTTTTTTGAATTCATCAATCTTTTGATTGGCTTGGGCCAATTCTGCGCGTTTTTGTGCCAGTTCATCTTGCAGTCTTTGTATTTCAGCTTCGTTGTCCCGCTGCATATCGAATTCTGTTTGATGTTCAGATCTTACCCGCGCCTTTTCTGATTCGAAAAACTGAATTTCCGTATCGTTTTCATCAATCAGGTTTGGCCTTGCCGCCTTTTGTTTTGAGTGTGCCAATTCTTTCTTAAGAATATCGCCGGCCAATTGTGCCAATGATTCCGCATACAACGCCTGTTCATCCTCGGGTTTTGTTTGAACAAAAGCCTGTCGTTGCGCCAATTCGGCTTGCAGATCTGCAATTTCTTTTTCGTGTGAATTAAATGTGTCGATTTCTTGTTGCAAATCACCAATTTTTTGGTCGTATCCCGCTATTCTTTGATTCACAGGATCCAAATACTGGTCCATAGATTGCTTGCTTGCCTTGGCATTTCTAAGTTGTTCTTCCAGTTCGCTAATTTCATTTTCTTTATTGTTTTTTTCGGCATCTAAGGCCGGATCTGAAGCAGGAATAGCATCAGGGTCTATTCCGTGCTGGTGGCTTAATGTATCAATTTCCGTCTGGTACCGCGTGTCATCGGCGCCCAGGTTCCCCTGTAACACGTTGCGTTTATTGTTTTCGTCTTGAATTATATTTCCAAGTCTGTCGCTTTTGCCGTTAAACTTGTCGCCCTGTGAACGAATTAAATTACCCGCGGCTGTTAAAGTATATCCAATGGCCCCAAATGCAAATTTAAGTGTTTTGTCCATTGCATTCGTCACAAATTGAACCCCGGCGTTTTTATTCCATGACAGATTTTTGTCCGAGAATATTGAAAAATCAGATTTGTTAAAAGCATCCATAACCTGGCTGCTAAGCAGGCCATATCGCATGGTGCTTAATACCTCCATCGCGGTTTTTGCCTCTGCTTCTTTCGGTGGCTCAGAAGCCAACGCTTTAAGAATCAGTTCTTCGGCGATCAGCTTCATTTGGGCACCATTTTTCAAGGCGCCTGCAAACACACTTTTTAATTTTGGGTCTGCCTTCAATTCGTTCAGGGTTTTAACCATCCAATCAAAATGTTTGGCCGTGCTGTTGGCGTTATTTTTGTTTCGAAAGCCCTTTTTGACTTTGTCCGCAGATTCCAGAAATTTGTTCAGACCATCTGTCTTTTTAATTTTCTCGCTATTGATTGCCTCGCAAATATTTTTTGCCTGCTCAGAATCAAAAACCTGGTCCCCGCGCAGTGTTAAGTATTTATCAAGGTGTTCCGTATATGTTTTGTTAAAAAATTTTGATATTTGTTCCGCAAGGGTTAATTTGTCTTCGCGCTTTGGTTCTACATAATCTTTGCTGTCGGACTTGTCATATTGCATGCCGTCACGCGCCTTTTTCAACTGACCGGATATTTTTCCATTGTCACGCGCTGAAAACTCTGTGAAAACTTCCTCTTCGGAATAAAGTTTTTGAAGCATGGGCTCCAATTCTTTCTTGAAATCATCCAATTGATTTGTATCAATTTCCGAATATTTGTCACTGTTTGTAATGGCCGTGAAATTGAACGGTTTATTAATTTTAAGCTTTGCCTTCTGTTCGTCTTCAAACCAACGGGTATCACTCATCAGATGATTGGCAACGGCAACCATTTTATTTTTGAACTTTGGGTCCGTATTATATTTTTTTTCTTGTAATCCCTGCACAAATTTATCATATTCCATGTTGTCTGCAATCCCAGATATATAGGATTCCAACTCTTCCTTGACTTCTGGGTCGCTAAGATATGTGTACAGTTCTTCTATTTCCTGTTCGGCGTCTTTGCCGGCGATTGGGTGGCTAAATGGTCTTGATATCCCAAAGTACTCATCCAAAAATTTCAGCGCCTTTGACGAACTTTCCATGGAATCACGATGCTGATCCATTTCCCTAAAGGCATTGTTAAAGATTGTATATAATTTCTTCCAGTCGTCGTCGGTCAGTTCGACTGTGGGATTTGGCAATTTTTTAATTGGAAAGCCCGTTGCACCTCTTGTCGTGGTATTTTCCAGCAGGTCCTGCCATTTTTTCATATTTCCGGTAAAGTCTTTTTGCTGAACGATGTCGCAAAATGTTGAAAACTGTTCCGGGGGCATCTTGCTAAAATGCAAGCGTCTAAAATATTCTAATAAAAAATCATCCATCTTCATTGTCATAACCGACTCCTTTGGCTGCTACCCCTTAGCAATTTATTATAGTACAAAATGGACAGTTTTTCAATATTTTTGGTACAAAAACATAAAAAAATAATATATAATCCCAAAAAAATGGAAGGATTTATGAAAAAACGTTCAACTTTGCGTCAGTTTTTAATAAATATATATGCGTTTGTGTTCTTTAACAAATTAATGCTGTTGGCCCCGGTCTATGCGATTTTTATGCAGGAACACGGAATGAACGATATGCAACTGGCATCGCTTTTTATCATTTTGTCGGTCGGCACATTTATGACCCAGATACCCGTCACATGGGTGACGAATAAACTGGGACCTAAATACGCGATGGTTCTGGGCCAGGTTTTAAAGGCATCGGGTTTTCTGTTGTGGATATTCCTGCCAACATATCTGGGGTTCAGTGTCGGTATGTTTTTCTGGGGGATTCAGGCCGCGTTCTGGAATGTCGCATTCGAAGGCATGTTGTATGACGAATTGCGTGCCCGTCGTCATCACGATATCTATGCGCGCGTGCTGGGTGTGCGATCGAATGTGGTCGCGGTTGGTGGCGCACTGTCGGCATTTGGTTCGCTGCTGATGTTTGTTGGCTATAACCTGATAACCTATGTATCGATTGCGATATTGGCGTTGTCTGTGGTGTTTTTGCTGCGTATCAAATTGCGTTCGATCAATCGGACCAAGCGTTCAAAATCGCGCAAGACCAGATTTTTAACCCTGTTCAAAACTGGCACGCGTATCTGTATCCGAACCCCATGTATATTCTTGATGATGATGCTAACCCTGCTGGTCAGCAATATCAATTATCTGGACGATTACCTTAGCCCGATTGGCGTGGAAATCGGCCTGCCGGTTGCGTTTGTTGGAATTGTTCAGTTCTTTATATTGGGCTGCACGGTTCTGGGCCAGACCTTTGCCTATCGCTTTAAGCAGATTCCTGATTGGGTTTTATACACCGCGATATGTGTTGCGGGTGGTGGCTATGTATTGTTTGCGTTGTTCTATTCAATTGCGGGCATTTGGCTGCTGGGCGCATCCTATGTGCTGTTTGCGGCGATTTTTGTATTGCTGTATTCGCGTTTCCAGGATTTCCTGCCCCAGTCCTATCGTTCCGTTATCCTGTCGCTGTACAGTATTGGCGACAATATCATTTATGTCGGCACATGCCTGCTGATTGGCCTTGGCGGAACAATGGGCAGCTGGCGATACAGTATCCTGATACTGGGCGCATTGTTGGTCGGCATTGGTTTGTGGGCATTGCTGTTTATCCGTGACCGTTGTGCGATTGGAACCGAACCGGTAATAAAAACAATAAAAACATCCCAGCCCGCCATGCAGGAATAGCATCAGGTAATCGTTCCTGTGTATATTGGTTGGATTATATAATAAAGTGCGAATATGAAAATGAATATTCGCACTTTTTTGTTAAAGTCTTTACCGTACCTGTTGTCTATTGCGGGCGGCATAATTCTTTATACGGGGGCCATAGATAACGCGCCAAATGATAATCTGCGTGATTTGGTAATAAATGTTTCGGCATCACTGTTGTCGATACCATTGGTGTTTTTGCTGTACGATTACACAAATTCGCGAATTACCCGCCAAATGAAGCGGCATATGGCAAACAGTATCGGCGACCGGCTAAACACCCTTGTTTTGAATTTGATTGTCGTCCTGCGTGAATCCATGAATGTGCGCACTAAATTGACCGTGGAAAATTTGAACCGCATGTTGACCTGGCGCGCGCCCCAGATATCACCGCGCCTGCGCATAACGCCGAATGTTATGAACCAGCTGCACGCATATCATAACGACCTTGATACCATACTGTACCGCAACGGCCAGACGGATGTCCTTGCCGCTGAACAGATAACAATTTTAACGGGGCTGGCACGCGATATCGCCCACCTTATGAATGAAAACAAGTTTCATAAAAATCGTCATATATCGGCAAAGTATACGGAAAACATAATGGGGCATATCCTTGATTGGCTGGATGCGGACAGTGTCGCTGCTATGAACCTGTCCAAGCATTTGTCTGATACGGCATCCCCCAAAAAATAAAAAAGTACAAATTTTTATTATTTTTTCTTGCAATTTGATTTGAAATATGTCAAAATTTGCCCCGAACCACGGAAAAAGGATAGAAATATTCTTACTTTCCGGTTCAGTTTTGGGGACATAGCTCAGTTGGTAGAGCAAATGACTTTTAATCATTGGGTCCAGGGTTCGAGTCCCTGTGTCCCCACCAGAAATTAAACGACCGCTTGCCGGTCGTTTAATTTTTGCATGGGACGCGGACGAGAATCCGTAAAAGGGTTCGGAACGCCAGTTGGTGAAAACAAGCGTATGCGCCGTTTGAACCCTACGTAGTGAATGGGGCCCATCGTGCCGACGTGGCGCAGACGGAATTTTACAATCCGTGCGTTTCAATTATCCAATTTTTTATAACAGTTGGGTACAATTTTGTGTTGGGTAGGTCTGATAACTTTATCTTCTCAAAATCTATCAGGT
>JAZLDK010000097.1:0-1488 GCA_045614725.1 Candidatus Enterousia sp. | reverse complement strand
TATCCAACGAACGGATAACCCAAATAAAGAACGAATTGGAAATCGCTAAGGCCCGCAACGCATCAATTGAGGAAACAAGGCGTATGGAAGATGAATTGTACCAAGAACGCGTAAAGGCCCATAACAAGATGATGGGTTATTACGGCGAAGAATTGGCCAATCTTGACGCGAACCGCGCCCGGTTGCTGCAATTGGAACGCACATTGACGGAATTGCAGACCGCCCAAGCGACCGGGCAAAAGAAAATCCGCATTGACGTTGATTTGGATGGAAAGATTGAAAAAGTCAAGGTCGAAGAAGCAATCGAAGCCGTACAGGGGCAAATAGACAACCTTGGACGTTCGATACAAGTTGCCGTTGACCTTAAAACCGAAGGTGCGGACATATCCAAGGAACGTGCAATCCAATTGGCCCAACGCATCCGGGAATCGCAACAGGTGGCAAAGGCCGAATTGGATGCCCAAAGGCAGACCCAGGACGCGCAATTGGCCTTGATAGGCGATTCATATAAAAAGGCTTCGGAAATACTGAAAGCAAACGCGGAACGCCGGATTGAGGACATCAAGATTCGATTGCAGCAAGAAACGACATTGACCATCAAGGCACGGAAGGAATTGAACGCCCAAATCTTGTTGATTGAAGCGCAATACGAACGCGACTTGCAGGATTTGCGGAATACGTATGCGGCCCGCGACGTTGCCGTTCGGCGAGAATCGCAAGACATCATGATTGCCTTGATGGCCGAAGGGGCCGACAAACAACGCGAAGAATTGCGAATCGGATACGAACGCCAAATTGAGGATTTGCAAACTGCATTGGCAACAAACCGCGATTTGACGGAAACGGAAGTCGAAGAAATGTACAATCAAATCGTTCTTTTGGGGCAACAATATCGCAAGGAATTGGCCAAGTTGAACGAAGAAATCACGGTTGACCAATTACAGGCCGATGCCGCCAGGCTGCAAATACGTTTGGACGGCTTGCGCGAAGAATCGCAAGAATACATTGATACGCAAATCGAATTGTTGCAAAAGCAGCGCGAAGTCGAATTGGCCCAAAACGCCCAATTGGCCGAAGATGTACGGCAAGACGAAGCCGACATAAACGCCAAATGGGATGCCGTAATTCTGAAACAGACAACCGAATTGACGCAGAAACGCGCATTGATGATTTTGGATGCGCAACAAGCGTTGTCGGAATCGGAATTTGCCTTGATTGACCACAACGAACGCCAAAAGACGCAATTTCAATTGCGTATGGAACGCGAACGCTTGCAAAAGATATTGGAATTGGATGCGGCCGCCGGATACAAGATGACGGAAGCCGAACGCAAGGCAATGGAAAACACCATCAAGGCAATCGAAAAGGAAGCCAAGAAAACGCCCTACAATAATCTGTATGAATTGTTGGGAATCGGCCTTGATAGTAACCAACAAGGCGCATTGAACACGGCAATTGATTCGGTCAAAGATTCGATTTCGTCAATCA
>JAZLDK010000096.1:0-1567 GCA_045614725.1 Candidatus Enterousia sp. | reverse complement strand
CGCGTATGGTATTGTTTGTGGTGTCAACCGTAATCTCGCCGGATGCACCGATAAAGTTTTGATGTTCTGATTCTGAACCGCGCCTGAATTGAACCTGTTTTGACATGTTTTTTCCTTTGGTTAGGGTGTCCTGATTGCTTGAAGTTTTCAGGCGCGCATACGATGATGTCGTTTTACAAGAAAAAATTAAAAATTATTTAATGACCGCACCTTTAATCAGATTCAAGTCTTCTTTGATATCGTCGATTTTTATCTGAATCTGACCGATGCCGGTTTCTAGGATTGTTGTCCTGTTTTCAAGTGATGTGATGCGTGTGTCCACGCGTTCCAGTTCCATGACCGATGCATCCTGACGGGCGACCCAATAAATGCCACCCGCAATGAACACCAGCAAAAACCATGAATCACGCAGAAAATCCAGCGCCCCGCCCCACGGATTATTGTTTTGTGTCATTTGATTTTCCTTGGGCTATCAGGCTTTCTATTTGCCGAACAAGAGCGCGTTGGGCCTCGGCCCAGCGCAGTTCCGCATCAGATGCGTTTGATCCCATTATTCGTTCGACGGTTATTCGGCGCAGGTGCTGCAACACCATCGCGCCAGATGTGCCCGCAAATGTGCGGGCGTAATTCTTGGCAATTTGGGTCATAGGTTTTCTCCGTTAATTGTGTCAATGGTGCTTAATTGCGCAATCGGGGCAATGTATTTTAATTCAGCATCGCTGTTAAGTGATATCGGTTCTATCAAACCGCGGCTTGATAAAATCTGAAGTCCCCTGTCACACAGCGGGCGGATAAATTCATGCAACAGGCGCCCATATGTCGCGCCCAATATACGCATCATATCCGCGTTGCGTGCCAAAATTTCCGTCGCGGTCATTTCTTTGTCGGTTAACAATCCCAAACGGTCCGCCAACAGTGTGTGACGAATTCTTTCGCGCAGGTCTTTTAATACAATCTGGGATACATCAAAGTTCGCACCGCTGGACAATGGGGTCAGACCCGACGAGCCAACAGCCTTGGGAATAATGGCCCCCGGGGTCAGGTTTATATTGTTCAGGTTGATTACGCCGTCATCGTCGGCCTGCCATATGCCGGATACCGCGATTGTCGCGTTCTTTAATACCAATTCGACAACTTTGTTTGCGGTCTTGATATCGGGCAATGCACGCAGTACTGGACCACGGCCATATTGTTCGCCACTTAACACAGACCAACGAAAGATAATGTACGGATTCGTTTCAAATGTGCCCGTGGATACAATATTGTTTTCAATGTCACCGCCCACGTCCAGCCATGCGGTAAAATCTGTGCCGATTAAACTTTGAACCAATCGCAAAGGTGTTTCTGGGTCGCGCTTGATTGTATCGCGCAGGTTTGCCGGCGGGGTCCATGTGGGATAGCGTTCCAGAACCTCGCGCGCGGGCATTGATGTTGTATGAAATACCGCATTCGGCAATATGGCCAAATCCGACATTGGAATCGCCGTAAATGTAAATGCAGATGATGCGCCCAGTGGTGACTGCGCCATGAACAGGCACGCGGTCCCAAGGACTATTAAATCCATATA
>JAZLDK010000095.1:0-4469 GCA_045614725.1 Candidatus Enterousia sp. | reverse complement strand
TGTGATAATATATCATCCGATTGGTCAGGTCCGTCGCAACCGTCCACTGGGTCGCGGATGGCATGTTGTTTGGGGCCGTGCCAACCGCGAACTGGTCCCCCAATGGCACATCAAAGTTGTTCAGGATATGAAACGCCTGTTGCATTGTGTCGTATGCGTTGCTTTGTTCCAATGAATATGTTTTAAGGAATGCCGCACGCACAAATCGCGATGGTGGCGTAAAGTCCCCTGGTAACCCCAAGAACCCAGAGCCCGACCCAAATGCGCGCAGGGTAATTGGACCGAATTTTGTTGGCTGGACCCCGCCCGGATGCAGGTTTACATAGTTATTAAGGTTGGTCAATTGCCATGGATAATTCGGCGAATTGGTCAGAACGCCAATCTCGTTTTCATAGAAGTTTGGAACGCCATCAACTATTTCAAGTACGACCTGGCGGCCGGATGGTTCCGTTATACGCCAGTGCACGGTTGATGCACTGGGGTCTATGTTTATGATGCGCACATCGTTTATTGCGGCCTTGACCTGGTCTATGCTGGAAAAGCGCGACAATATCCATGATACGACCTGGAAATCGGCCAGTGATATATCTTGGTCGGCTTCGTTATATGGTTTGTATTCGCCATAGTTCGGAAAATAGAACAGGGCGGCGGACAGGCCGGCTTCGTTTGTGCCGTCCACGACAAATTCTGGTTGCTGGACCGCCATGCCGACATAGCCATAAAGGGCACTGAATGTCAGTCCCCCAGATGTACCATCCGGCAACAGGGATGTTTGCGTATGGTCGCGTGGAACAATGGTGTATATGTTGTTCATTTCGGTGCCGGACCAATCTATGGTGCGCGCCACAACCACATCGTTGTTCTTGGATTTCAATGTGATGCCCGTACAGGCATCGGCATTGTTTGTCAGTGCCAAACAGGCAGACAATGTGATAAAAAATCTTAGTTTTTGCATTTTTGTATGTCCCCCTTTGTTGAAATTATTTATCTTTTTGTGGGGGCAATACCACAGGAAGCTTTTCTTGGGATTGTTTTACAATACAGGGGTCCAGAATTTAACGATGTCTTTGTACACGGATTTTTTGTTCAGTTCATCGATTAATTTATTTATTAGGGTGCGCTGGTGGCCGGACCAGGGCAGGTGGCTTAGTTCCATGTCGAAAAAGGCCCGGACATTTGGGGCGCCACCTTCACATGTAATATGATTTTGTTCAAAGTTCGCGCTGAACCAATCGCACACCATTTCAATAAGTACGATATCGGGGATATCAAATACATTTTGATAATATTCTATGTGGTGCGGTTGGGTCCGATGGTGTTCGCGATTGGATTTCCTGAATGCGGCCAATTGCGCGGACGTTTCATGCGCGCCGTGGTATTTGGCATAGTTGTGATATGCGTATCCAATTCGAATCGGGTCGTGATTTTTGTCGTTGTCATGTTCCGGAAAGTGATAGCCCAACAATTCCGCGAAATAGTTCATACAGTTGATATGGCACTGGGTGCGTATTTTGTGAAATTCAATAATGTCTTCGATTGGTATAAGCATAATAGTGAATTATATCATATCTGGGGTGTTTTTATAAATGCAAAAATAAAACCGCTATTTTAAGCGGTGGATTTATTTTACTTTATAGTGGTCGCACAAGGTCGCTATACGATGTGCCAATCGAATTGCGTTTGTTTTTTCCTGGTTCAATTCCATTGCGGTCGCCATGTCTGAAAAAGTAAAAGTGCCGTTTCATTGTTTGTTTCCCCTGTTATTCTATGATGTCTGGTGTGGTATTATTCATTGTTTCAATATCAAATGTTGCAATATATTCCCATTTGTTGTTATCCCAGGTAAAATGAAAACACTGACAATGTGTGATATCGCCCAGTTTTAATCCACAGCACCAACATAATGCGCGCGTGACCCCACCATGCGATACGATTGCGATATTGTTATGCGTGTCTTTGGCAACGATATCATCCAGGTATGATTTTATGCGTTCTAGATTTTCATCAACCTGTTTTTGTGTATCTGGATTGCCACCGTACCAAAATCCAAATTTCGCATCGGTCAATCGGTCATCGGTAATAATTTGTACGTCCATGTTTTTTGTCGCGGCCTGTGCGGTTTCAATGGCGCGGCGCAGTGGACTGGAATAGACAATTTCAATGTTTTTATCTGATAAATATTGTCCTATTTTCTCGGCCTGGGCAATACCGTCTGGGGTCAAGTATGCATTGACCCGATTGCCGTATTTTGCGCCAGCCTTGTTTTCGTTTGTTTGGCCATGTCTGAAAAAGTAAAAATGTCGTTTCATTTTTTACACCCCATATTTGCGATAATTAGATACAATATAATGCTGTTGAACAGTAATGTAATGCCATTAAACAATACCATCTGGAACGAATTCAAATACACCCCATATAACATCCATAATGCACAGCCCACGCAATAAATGGTATAGGTCAGCCATGACAGCCCAGATACATTGCGACTGCGTATTGATTTTATCGTCTGGGGCAGGAATGCAATCGTTGTGCAAAATCCGCATGCATAGCCTAAAAATTCACCAATTATCGGATTCATTTACATCTCCCGTTCGCGTTGAAAACGCATATTGTCGGCCAAACATTCGCCAACTTTGTTAATGTCGTCCGTTGGTATTTGTGCCAGGTTTTTCTGTTTATGTTTTTGCCCCTTATACACGGAATTTACCAATATCAAAACCACCGCCGGCACGCATTACATAGTTATAAAACGCCTTTATCGCATCCATTTTGGCGGTCTTGGATTTTGCATTGATACATGTCATAAGTTTATCGGTAAAAGTTTTTGGTGGTTTGACCGATATATGGTGTTCTTTGGCGTATTTTTTGTCGGTCAGTGCCGGAATCAATTGTCCAATCGGCACGTGTGGCAGATTTTTGAAATTATAGTATTCAATAATCAATTCGCGTATCAGTGTCCAGTACATCAGGTCAATATTCTGCCCAGATGTGGCAAGAGATAATAATGCCGTGTATTTATCCCACAGATAGTATTTCATAAACTGTTTTTCATATTCAGAATATGGGGTAAAGGGCTTTTTAATGTCGCGCATTGCTTTTTGGCGCAGTTTTTTTATCAATCCATTTTTGTCGCACAGAATCTTGCCATGGATAAACATATTTTGGTCTGTATGCCGATGGGTTGCCAATGCACTGGCCATATTTTCTTCTGTGCGTGAAACGGTGTCAATTCTGTATTCAATCAAGAAACCATCAACATAGCATGTCGCCCATTCAGAACGTTGCGTATCGTTTGTGGCAACAATGATAATATCTATGCTGGAATATTTATTTGTGTTCCCTGTGGCATAATTGCCGTACAGAACAGCTCCAACAAACCATGGCTCGTTAATATATTGTTCCAAGAATTTATTCAGTGCGATTTCCCATTTTTGCATGTTGTTCTCCTGGTGTCGTGTGTATTATATCATATTTTTACGAGATGATGCAATTTATGAGATTTTTTACATATTTTTTACACTGGGATTAACTTTCTACTTGCATTAAAAATAAAAAAGTCCTGTAATCCGCGGTGCTTGGGGCATAGTTTAATGGTAGAACTCCGGACTCTGACAACCCATATGCTACACAACAAAAAAAATCCCAGGTTTCTGCATATTACAGTCTGATTTTCGGGCAAAAAGGGTGACAAAAACGGTTCGTTTTTTGTGTATATTAAAACAATTTTCGCAAAGAAAAATCCCCCAATTGTGGGGGATTTTATTGTTTGAATGTTATACCGCTGTTGTTGCCGAAGAGTCGTTCTGCTTGCCATGATTCCATTGGTTCGGATAATATGGAGCCAAAGAAGTCTGGACCAACCGTGCCGGTCAGGCTATTGCAGCCATCGAATGTGCCGAACATACCGAACTTCAGTACATCCTCAATCCCCGCGAACAAGTTTTCTGGGATTGGACCGGTCAGACCGCTGCAACCATTGAATGTGTGGTTGAACATACCGTACTTCGATGCGCCCTTAATCCCCGCGAACAGGTTTTTTGGGATTGGACCGGTCAGACCGCTGCAACCATCGAATGTGCCCCAAAACATATTGACCGCTGGTGCACCATCAATCCCCGCGAACAAGTTTTCTGGGATTGGACCGGATAGCTTGCTGCAGCCAGAGAATGTGCCGTCGAACATACTTTTAGCTGGTGCACCCTTAATCCCCTTGAACAGGTTTTCTGGGATTGAGCCGGTCAGATTACTGCAACCAGAGAATGTGTCGTTGAACATACTTTCCGCTGGTGCGCCCTTAATTCCCGCGAACAGGTTTGCTGGGATTGAGCCGGTCAGATTACTGCAACCATCGAATGTGTCGTCGAACATACTTTCCGCTGGTGCGCCCTTAATTCCCGCGAACAGGTTTGCTGGGATTGGACCGGATAGCTTGCTGCAGCCATAGAATGTGTCAGCGAACATACTTTCCG
>JAZLDK010000094.1:0-2684 GCA_045614725.1 Candidatus Enterousia sp. | reverse complement strand
GGGTAAGTGTTGTTATGAGCAAAATGTAGAAAAGTGGGTTCGGCTGATGGAGGTGTTTGTTTGTGGATTGGGTGCGTGTTGTATGGTTGGGGAATAAACGGTGGCGAAAAAGTGCAGTTGCGGGGTGTGTTGGTGCTGGATAATTTTATTTGTGAAAAAATATTGTTTGGTGTGCGTGAAAGAAAAGTCCAAGAAAAGCGCGGGGTGTGGCGTTTTTGAACGATTATAAAAAGGCGCATAATGTATATTATGTATAGTTTGATATTGCTTCGCATATCAATCGATACATAATATCGATAATCTTACGACGTTCGTGTGTTTGGTGGTTCGCTATGGCTTCGCATATCAATCAATACATAATATCGATAATCTTACGATGTTCATGTGTCTGGTGGTTCGCTATGGCTTCGCATATCAATCAATACATAATATCGATAATCTTACGACGTTTGTGTGATATGTTTATGCTTTTGTCTGTTGTTGGTTGTGCTGTTGTTGCGGTTTGGCTTTTGTTGTGTTCGCATCGCGCATAACATTGCTCTTCGTTTTGATTGTTCTTGGTGTGTGTTGTTGGTGTTTTTTTGGTGTTTGTGGGCGTGTTGTTTTATGCTAATACTGTTTGTTAATAATGTTTTTTATCCTTTTGATAATAGTTTTATAAATAATGTTATGTGTTTTGAGAAAAAATATGTCTGCGAGCGTCAAAAATGCCAAAAATTGGGGTTTTGTGCCCTATTTTGGTCTAAAAAATATGAAAAAGTGGCGGATTTCTGCGGGTTTGCGAGCAAAAAGTGCCGATGGGGCGACGGTTTTTGACGATTTTTTGTTGGGGTGGGTAGTGTGTTGTCAAAATATGTTTTTTCACAAGATTATAGGTTTAATGTTTGTATATGATGGTTGCGAGCATTGCAGATTTGGTAGTGTCGCGGTTGATGGTATGATGTTGCACAGTAAAGGTGTTGCAGCAAAAACTGCGGAGTTGGCCTTAAAACAACTTAGGATGTATGTCAGTCGGCATTGTGACAAAGTTAATTCGCGTTGAAATTGAAAAACAAGTTTAGATTTTGTTTGTATTAATTTGTTATTACAAAAATATTTCGTTTTTTTGTGTTAAAATAAAACCGCCCAGACGGGCGGTTTTTTATCGTGATAAATTGTCGCGTGTGCCCATAAAACCTTTAAGGCGTTTGTTGCGCTCGTTGATGGCGGTGCTGGTCGCCAAGATTATATCCTGGACGGTTATATGATTATCATTATCGGGCATTTGAATGGAATAATGATTTTCGATTTCATATATAATCATATAAATTGTAAGCGAATCTAGTCCCAAATCCCGTTTAAGGTCCATGTTGGGGGTGATTTTTGGCACATCTGAGTGTTTTTTTATTATTTGATACACATCGTTCGTGGAATTTGGCAGACCGCGAGTTAGCATGTTTTGTGCCCTATTTTGCATTTATTTTATGACGGCAGCAGAAAACAGAAATCTGTTTTGCTATTTCTCTGGCTTCTTGTTCGGTTTGGCACAGACGTGTAGTTTGTTTTTTCCCGCTATTGTCAAAGTATGCCACGACGACTCTGTCATCCAAAGCAGCAATGTAGTATGGTTTATTGCTGTCCGCGCAAAATTCGTTTGTTGTTTGGACCGCGTTAAATGTGCAGTGTCTTTCACAGCCCGTACATTTTTCCAATGTCATTTTTTATCCTTATTTTTTCGTGAACGACAATTATAGACGAAAAATAATTATTGGCAAGTGTTTTGTTGTATGATACTATATCCAATATGAGGCTTGATTTGGCACTGGTTCAACGGAATTTATACCCAACGCGCGCACGCGCGGTGGCGGCCATTCGTGTGGGGTTGGTGACGATTAATGGCGCACCGGCCAAAAAGCCCAGTCAGGATATTGTGGATTCTGATGTTGTGGTGGCGGGTGATTTGCCCTATTCCGTTGGTCGTGGCAGCCTGAAATTGGCGCATGCGTTGGAGTGCTTTAATATTAACCCCAATGGAATGTTTTGTTTGGATATTGGGGCCAGTACTGGTGGCTTTACGGATGTTTTGCTGAAAAGTGGCGCAAAAAAGGTGTATGCTGTGGATGTGGGCACTAATCAGTTGGCACAGGAATTGCGGGACAATCCGCGCGTGATTTCAATGGAACAGACAGATATTCGTGATGTTGTGCCAAGTGAAAGCGTAGATTTGATTGTTATTGATGTTTCTTTTGTGTCGTTAACCAATATAGTTGCGGCCCTGCCCCAATGGAATCCAAAATATATTATTGCGCTAATTAAGCCCCAGTTTGAAGTACCACGTGAAGTTGCCGCTAAATCGAACGGTGTGATACGCGCGCAACAATGGCACGATTATTCCAAAGAAAAAGTAGTCAAAAGTTTTACTGATTGTGGATTTCGATTGTGCGGAATCACGGATTCGCCAATTCATGGTGGCAGCGGTAATACCGAGTTCTTGGCGTGTTTTGAAAAAAATGATTAAAGCCCTTGAATTTATTAGGGTTTGCGTATAAAATTTACCTGGTTTACAGAAAAAAATAGGATGAAGATATGGCTGATGATATCAAGAAAATTCACGAACGTGAATCTAAGTGGCAGAAAAAATGGATGGATGCGCGTGCATTTGTGCCGAAAAATGATGGTTCCAAACCAAAATATTATAACTTGAT
>JAZLDK010000093.1:0-1312 GCA_045614725.1 Candidatus Enterousia sp. | reverse complement strand
GGATGTTCAAAATATCCCTTGTTGATTCGCCCGCCGTCATGACGGATTTTGTGGCGTTCGCCGATCAGCGGCCCATGCAGATGTATGCCGTGGAAGACGAGGCGAAACGCCTGGTGTTCGGCGTGGTGATGCGGGCCGATTTCCCCATTTACCGCCGTGACAACCGCCTGGGTGAATATTATGTCGTGTACAAGCCGGACACGATCCGGCGGATGGCGGAAAAATACCTCGCCGAATCCCGGCAGAACAATGTGAACCTGGATCACCAGGACGGGACGGATGTGGACGGGGTGCGGATGGTCCAATGGTTCATCCAAGACACCGCCCGCGGGATCGTCCCCGCCGGGTTCGATGTTCCGGACGGTTCCCTGTTCGCGGAATTCCATGTGGTTGATGATTCCGTGTGGGCGGCGATCGTCGCGGGGACATACAAGGGTTTTTCATTGGAGGGCGTTTTCGATTTCATCCCGGAGGAATCCCCCGCCGCCGTGGCGGAAATGGTGGACGAATGCGACGGTGAATTTGAGGCTATGTTCAAACGAATTCAAACCATAATCAACGGAAAAAATATGAGCAAAATTGAAAGATTCAAGGCCCGCCTTGCGAAGATGCTGGCGGCGTTCGGAACTGTGTCCACGGATCGTGGCCCCCTGTCCTGGGACGGGGACGGGGACCTCAAAGCCGGGGACGATGTGTTCATCCTGGACGAGGACGGCAACCGTTCCGTCGCGGAGGATGGCGATTACATCACCACCGATGCAAAGACCATCGTTGTGGCGGACGGCAAGGTCGCGGAAATCCGGGACCCGGAGGCCGAGGTTGCACCCGAACCGGAGCCGGAAACCGAAATGGGCCGGATCGCCACGGACAAGGGCGAACTCGCATGGGAAGGTGACGAGGACCTGGCCGCGGGAATGGCCGTCACCATTGACGGGGAACCCGCCCCGGATGGCGAATACCGCACCGAGGACGGCAAGGTGATCGTCGTGGCCGATGGTGTCGTGGCCGAAATCCGGGACGATGCCGCCGAGGTGGCCCCGGAGGAAAACCCCGAAATCGAAGAACTCCGCAAGGAAAACGCCACCCTCAAATCACAGGTCGCGGAATTGTCCGCACAGGTGGAAACCCTGTCCCGACAGTCCGCCGCGAAACCCGCCCATGAGGAAGTGCAGACCAGCGAACGCCCCCGCAAAACGGGTGTCAAGGGCCTGGATCGCCTCGCGGAACTGATGGGCCGGAAATAAAATTTTCCGCCATATCGCATTACGATATTTCACGACAAGAAAACCCTAAAAAATCAAAGCAATATGCC
>JAZLDK010000092.1:0-5283 GCA_045614725.1 Candidatus Enterousia sp. | reverse complement strand
CCAGATCTGTATTGGCTTCCTGTTTCATCCATGCGCTCTTCACAGATAGGTACGCATTCGCCACCTTCCAGTGCATAGATTTCACCTTGGTACATACAGCTTGCGATTTCACAACCTTGGGCATAGCTGCTGACCGCCAGTTCACCGTCTTTGCTGAACATGTTCTTGCAGCGACCGCATTGTGCGCTTGGCTCATTTGTTTCGCTTGGGTCATTGGAGTACCCAGGATCACAAGATACCGCCACGCATTCGCCCCACTTATTGTTTGTGTAATCCCATTCGTGTACACCTATACCGTGGCTCAGCTCGCACGGTTGTTCGTCCGGCACGCAGTGATTTGATTCGATATGGAATCCTGCATCGCACTCTGTGATTGTGCATGGGCCAAACGCATTTTTGATTGGGTTCCATTCTTGCTGTGCGCCCAACGCATTCGGTATAGTGCATTCCATCACATTGCTCTCGCACCGCTGGCCATTTGGATGCATACCATCCACACATGTCTTTACCAGGCAGTTGCCTTGATTTTCATATTCAAGTGCACCAAAACGTTCACACAGATAGCACACACCATCAACCATTTCATATTGTGGCTGGCATGATGTTTCAACGCATTTGCCGTCAACAATATCGCATGGGTTTCCAGTGTTGGATATGCCATAGAATTCGCATTCCGCTGGATAGTTAACACTTTCCTTGCCTTCTACTGGATATGCGGTACCACCAATCAACGGATAGTCTTCACAGTTTGTAAAGCATTCGGTTTTATCCTTTGCTTCCATTGCCGAGTTTGGATGACTTGCCGGGCATGCTTCTGGCTGTGCAACACCACCGATACAGAAGTCGCCTTCTTGACACTGTTTGCATGTATCGCCATCCAAATAATATCCAGGATTGCACGATGTGACTGCGCATGTATCCATTGTGTCATCGATATAGTCGCGACCTTCGGTTGAACCGCCGGCAACTATATCACATGCTTTATAGCACTGGCCGTCACTGGTCGCGCCCCTATCTGCATACGGATGACTTGCGGGACATGGTTCAGGCATTGCACTTCCTATGCCTGTGCAGAAATTGTCCTTTTCGCACATCACGCATACGCCATTGTTGACATAGTATCCTTCGACGCATGATGTTGGCATACATGTGTTTGCATTGCTGTTATTATAATATGCTTGTCCCGTCATACTATCGGCATTTGTCGCATTATCGCATGCGCCATAGCACATCTTTTCGCTGCCGGCACCGTCATATGAATACGGATATCTGCCACCATCCAGCGTTGCGCACTTTGTTGGTGTGCGGGTTCCACCTGTACAGAAGTTGCCTGATTTACACAAGTCGCAAACACTGCCGTTCAGATAGTACGATGCTTCACAGCTTGTTGCATTACATACGCTGCATTTGTCATTGTATTGCTGGCTATCTTCATTGTAATTGCAGGTCTGGATACCGTGACCTATTGTTTGGCCATTTGTGACGATATCGCATACAATATTGTCCAGATAGCACTTATCGGCACTGCCACTCATTGTGGTTTGGGTTGTTCCACCATTTGGACATTCGCTGCGTGTCAGCAGTCCTTTTTCACTATAGAACCCTTTACCCACAGTCGAGCACTTCACATCACCCGCTTCCGCCAGGTAATAACCACCCTTACAGCTTGTAATTACAATATTTGTATCGCATTTGCTGTAATTGGATGTCTCATAGTCATAGTAGCATGTCACGGTCCCTTCGGTATGTGTTGATGCCGTATACTTTGCATTGTCTATATAGCATCCGGCCTTGGAAGTTGCCTTGGCATCAGAGTGCGCAACAAATCCATCGCGTACAGGGCACGATTCCAGACCCGCCACGCCGTTGCCTGCGGTTGTTGTCACACCTGGGCAATAATATCCATCCTTACAGCTTGTGCTGCACTGTGTTCCCGAACCCATATAGTATGTGCCCGCTGCACAGGTGATTTGACCCGCCGACCATTTTGCCTTTGCTGACATATCAGGAAGCAACAGCGTCATCTCGTAATCGTTCCATAATGTACCGTCCGATCCCACAACGCTCATATTTACGCCCATGATTGTTGCCGTATACCCATCAAATGTATACCCAGCCACGGTTGGCACCGCCACACTTGTAATCGGTTGTGTTGTGGCTTTGTCAGCGAACCAACCGTTATCATATTTCATGTATACATAGTCGGTTGTGGTTGCTTGTACACCTTCTGGATATTCTGTCACCAATGTAATTTTATATACATTTGGCACCCAGATTGCGTTCATCGTGACTGTATACCCATTTCTCGTTGTCAGGTTCTTAACTTTATCACCTGCCTTATAGGTCGTACCATCCAGGCTCCAACCGTCGCACGAATAGCCTGTTTTGCCGTATGTGCATTCGGGCAGGGTATAGGTCTGGCCGTATGTTGCATCAATTGGTTTAATTGCAGTGCCGGTACCGTTGTCCGCATTAAACGCGATGGTATACTTGTTAAGTTCCCATACCGCATACATTGTGACATTTGCGGTCGGCGCGTATGTGGCCCCCAGTGCATATTCAGCAACGGTTGCGTTTTTATCTGTTGCCCATCCAGTCTGGTGCCATCCAGTCCGCGTGAATGTGTCACTGGACAGTGTTGTGCTGCCTGGATATTTAACCACAGAATCACCGATTGCGCCTTCGCCACCGTTTGCATCATATTCTATTGTGTATGTATTAGCATTCCATATTGCATACAGATTCATCGTATCTGGGGCACGCATCATTTGCACTTCGCCCAAGATGCTTTGACCATTTGTATATGCCACAGTTGTCGAATTCTTGGACACAGCCCATCCACCAAATGTATAGTGTTCGCGTGTAAAGGCATTACTGCTAAGGTTTGCGCTTGTTGTAAATACGTCAAACACATCTGGGGTCATCGTTCCATTACCACCATTTGCATTATAGTTAATGGTCATGGTGAACGGCTTCCATACAGCGTACAGATTCAGTACACCATCTGGCGCTTCATCCAGCGAGATATTAATCGCCTGACCATCCGCATAGACTGCATCACCATTTTCGCTTAACGCCCAGCCATCAAATACATGGTATACTTTTATTATCGGCGTGGTCGTCAAAGTACAATTCTTACCAAAACTGCATGTTGTATCTCGCATCGTGCCAACCCCACCATTTGCATGGTATACAACATTGAATTGTGTTCTAAGTGTCCATTTTGCGACCAAAGTTGCATTCTGGTCGACATCCCATTTTGCCACACTGGCGCCATTGGCATCATAATACGCTTTTCCGTTATAATACCATCCACCAAAGATATACTTTGATTTTGTTGGCATGCTGAACGTCAACCCAGGCATTGTCTGATTATATGTTGCGGTTGTTGCTGGTGCAGTACCGACACCGCCATCCAAATCGAACGACACCGTGTATTGATTGGCGGTCCACACAGGATACAGTGTTGTATCCGCGGTTGCGCTGAACGCAGCACCGGCCGCATAGTCAACCGTTTCATCATCCTTGGTTGTTGTCCATCCTGCGAATGTGTATCCGGTCTTGGTTGGTACGACCGCGGACAGAGTTCCCTGAACCCCATATGTGAATGTCTGTGATTCAATTGTCGCACCGCCATCAGTATCGTATGTCACGACATAAGAGTTTGGTTTCCAACCGGCATACAGATAGAACCGTTCGCCAGAACCCACGACCACATCCCACTTGCGTGTGCTTTCGCCATCGACAGTATAATACTGTTTACCCTGGGTATAGTCAGCATTATCGTACCAACCCATGAATACATAGTGTTCGCGTGTTGGTGCGGTTTTATCAATCGCCGGCATATCTTTACCAACGGTTGCCCGCAGATAATTATACTGTCCACCGGTTCCGCCATTGGCACTAAAGTACACATACGAAGTGATTGGTTCCCATACCGCATACAGTGAGATGTTGCCATTATCTGTCGCGGTCAGGTTCAATACAGACTGACCAGCTGTAAACTCTGCACTTTCTGCGCCTTCTGTTTTTGTCCAGCCCAAGAATTTGTATCCGTATCTGACGGGACTTGCGGCGGTGATATTACCCGAAACATCGTATGTAAACTCTTGTTCTGATGGGGCAAATGGGTCATCAGCATAACTTGCCACATATTCCACCGTATACTTATTTGCGCGCCATACCGCATACAGAGTCCCCGCAAATCCTGAATTTTCATTCAGTGTCATTGTGGTTGTGTACTGTGCGCTGGTTGCGGCCTTGGTTGTTGCCCACCCCAGGAAAGTATATCCTGTTCTGGTAAACTTATTTGTCCCCAGTGTACATGCCGCACCATACGAGCACGCTGATGAAGACATTGTTCCACTGCCACCATTTGAATTATAAGCGACGGTATAGGCATTTTGGCTCCATTCCGCGGTCAGTGTTGAATGTGCATTCTTGGCGACATTGGCGATACTGCCGTTTGAACCAATGATTGTCTGGTCGCCGGACTTAAAGCCAACCAAAGCATAGTTCAGTCGCGTTGGCAATACTGGCAATGTATCGATTACCGTTGTTGCGCACGCATCTTTATTGGTGCAGTATCCATCGATTGTATTCGCATAGAACACATATGTATTGTCCCCATTGAATGTACCACCATTTCCGTTCAGTGTGACTGTATATGTCGGCACACAAGAATTTGCCGGGCAGTATGCATCACCACAGGACACGCACTGTGTTTCTTGGTCGCTATAACCCCTTTGCGCGGTTGAATATGTTCCGGCCGCACATGCCTGCAATTTTGCATTTTCGTTTGTGCCAGACTTGTATGAACCGCACGGTACATTTATATAGCAACCCCATTTCGCGACACTTGTATCCAACCCAGCATCTGTCATTAATTGCTTGATTTCATTGACTGTATTTTCATCGGCATTTTCCATTCTGGCTGGCCATACGGTGTTTGCATCCGAAGTATACAATGCGCCATATGTACCCGCACAGGACCCCAGCCCTTGCATATTATCAACCGCTGTGGCTGTTGGATTAACATTTCCGCCACCACAGAAGTATCCCGCCGGACAGCCTGTTTTTACTTCTTTGGCCCCCAGGTCGATATACTGATTTGGTGCGACCGATGCATAGCATTCGTCTGCGGACTTGGCGCGATTTGGTGCATACGGATACAGTCCGTCATTTACACTGCTACACGCTTTATGCCCTTGGATTTGTGCGCTGAACGCCACAAAGTCACCACCTTCGCAATACCCATTATTGTCACATGCCGCGCATGTGTTG
>JAZLDK010000091.1:0-4849 GCA_045614725.1 Candidatus Enterousia sp. | reverse complement strand
TCATCCGCCATGGCGGATGATGGGACAAAAGAACAACAAAAGGCAACACTATGAAAAAAATACTTTTGCAGGTATGTGGTATACTGATTGTCGCCATGGCAAATGCCGTGGCAAATGTTCAGTAGGATGAAAACGGTATGCCAATCCGTGTCGCCGACAGTACACCATGCGCGACCGCCGTATTCGAACGCGGCCTGGCAAATAACATCGGTGAAATAAAGGCCGCAGACCCACAAAATATGACCGAACTAGAAGCCGAACACTGGCTACGCAGAACATTGTTCAAAGCCGATATACTAAAAGAAGTTCTTAACTGTCCCGAGGTCGCATCCACCCCCGACGACAAAGAAATAAAATTCGAAACCATCAAGTGTACATTGCCAAATGGAACTGTCGCACAATTAAACTTTAACAGCACACCAAAAAAACTGAAACAACACGCCGAGCTTAACGCCAAGCACGAACGACTGGCGCGCGACCCCAATCCAGAAATCGGCGGTGATAACAACAACGATATATGGACCAATACCGATCCTGGATGGTATGCTATTATGGCCGTGCGTACCGGCGCACTGGACGGTTTTGTTGGCCCCGACAAAAATAATACAATCGGCCTTGATTACATTCGCGCAAATATAGACAGCCTTTTCCCGACCTGTGCCCCCGACAGCGCATTGGCCGATGACGACAATGTATTTAACCGTGGTGTACGCAAAACCATTGACATGGGGGACAAGGACAACAACGACTACTATGTCGCCGGCGATGTTGACCTGCGATGGATTACATACCTTGAAGTTGCCGCCGATGTGGTCCTGACCATTGTGTCGTTTGGTGGGTGGTCTTTGGCATCGGGCGCAACCAAGGTGGTACGCACGGGCAAACTTATCGACGATATTGACGATGCCATAGATTTGGCGCGTGGCGCGGACAAGGCCAAGGATTATCTGGTCAACAGCGTGCGGGCGGCGAACCTGGCCGACAGTATCAAAGATATAGACAAAGCAATTGATGGACTAGAGGCAACACTTAAAGTGGCCGACAAAATTCCTGATTCTATCTTGAAATTAAAGCCAAACGAATTAAAGCAATTGAAAGATATGCAGACCAATATCAATCGCGCAACAAAAAATCTTCATTCCGCAACCGGTAAAAAAGATGCTTTGAAATATCGCAGCAAACTGAAATCACTGCAACAACAACAACGCCAATATATGAAAAAAGTTGGCGTAGAACCAGATGACCTTAGACATATCGGCCCAGATATGGACGATACAATCACGGCACAAAAAAAACTGCAAGAGGCCAAAGAAACAAAACAACTTTTGCAAACCGAGGCCGATGATGTTGCAAACAAAATCAAAGCACTGGAAGAAACAGACGAGGTAAAAAGATTAAAAGAACTGGAAAAAACCAAAGGCGAACTGCTGGATTTGCAAAAGGGGTTACGCGCACTGGGCAATCGCAAAACCGGAAATATATTCGTCCGCGCCGGAAAAACATTCAAAGCAATATGGAGCAAGAAAACCAACAAACTGCTTAACAAGGCGCAAAAACTGGGGCAGGCCAGCACCCGATCCGCCAGAATGCGCGATTGGCTGTTCCATTCCACAATGATAAACGCGGGCGCGATTGCAAACCTTGGTGCCAAGGCGGGCCTGTGGTATGGTGCACTTAAATTTATGGGTGGCATGTGGGATTATACCGATGTATCAACCGGCGACTTTACCAATGGTGTGGATTTTGCGCCACTGTTATTGGTGTCGGCCGACGACTTAAAGGAAGGCGGTCAAGACAATGTCGTTAATCACGGAATGTGGTTTATGTGGATTGGCGATTCCATCGTTGCCGCAGATGATGATGCCGCATACCTGCAGGCAATGGATTTTACCGCCAAACTGCACCAGACACTGGACGACGGCCCCAGTTGTCCAATGGATTTGTATGTGGTTCGCCCATTATTGCGTAATCCTGGAACGCCTGATGCATCGATATATTATCTGATTATGAACGACGAACCATGGACTGTGGACTAAAATCCCGTTGTGTTTAATTGATACAATTAATATAATAAGCACAACAACAAAGGAAACGATTATGAAAAAGATTTTATTCGCCTTGATGATTGTCGGAACCGCGTTGCATGGCGCGAACGCGTATCAAGTTTTGTCGTCCAAGGAACTGGGAAAAAACGATGCCACAAATCAAAATGTCGTGGTCAAGTGCACCACAGACACGGGCAAATTGTCAAACCAGACATGTTCACTGCGCCGCTATGTAAAATGCAGCGGTGTGGGAACGGCCAAGAAATGCTCGGGCTGGCAACCATGGAAGGATTTACGCAATCCATCGGCATCCTATGCAGACTGGAAATCTGCGGCGGCGGCATGCTGCCGTGCCAAGGGCTTGCGCTAAGAAAATTTATCCCGCGATACGCGGGATTTTTTTATTGCAAAAATTATGACAATTTGCACATACTAAAAAAAAAAGGAAAAAAATGAAGGCTTATCTTGATATCTTGGGCGACATATACAACAACTGTACCGATGTGCGCGAAAATCGCACAGGGATTCCAGATATTGGTCTGGGGCAGGGCGCGGTATTTGTACACGACATGGAAATGGGATTTCCACTGATTACGACCAAGAAAATGGGCCTAAAAAACATTGCAACGGAATTGGAATTCTTTCTGCGGGGCATAACGGACAAGCAATGGTTGCGCGACCGTAAATGCAAGATTTGGAATGAGTGGGCCAATCCGGTCAAAATCGAACAATCATATAACCTGACAGTGAACGACAACATGACGGCCCAGGAAAAAATTGACCTGCGCAATTCCATCGCCGATGCCGAACGTGACCTGGGGCCAATTTATGGGTTCCAGTGGCGACACTTTGGTGGCGAATATCAATGGGACGAAGCGCGCATAAACAAAAATCCAACCGATAACTTTAATCCCAAAAATGCGGGTCTGGACCAGGTCGCAACCGCCATCGATAAACTAAAAAATAATCCAAACGACCGTCGCATTGTGGTTTCCGCATGGAACCCGACCGACTTTCCTAAAATGGCACTGCCGCCATGCCATGTAATGCACCAACTGATTGTTCGCGACGGTAAATTAAACCTGATATGGACCCAGCGTTCATGCGATATGTTCCTGGGGATACCTTATAATATCGCCAGTTATGCGTTGCTGCTGTTGCTGTATGCCAAAGAAGCTGGGCTTGCCCCTGGAATACTTAAGGGTGAATTGCACGACGCACATATCTATACCAATCATTTACCCCAGGTTGCGATGCAACTGACCCGCCAGCCGCACAAACTGCCCACGGTTGAAATACCCGACGAAAATTGGCGCGGAATGCTGAACTGGTCGGCCGACGGCGGATTTATCCTGCGCGATTATATTTGCCACGAAGCATTGCGCGGGGCAGTGGCACGCTAAAACGCATTGACAACATAGCCTTTTGTCCTATAATAGCACCTACTATGTCTGGACAAGGCGTCGATTTTCAAGAACTGAAAAGAGTATTCAATAGAGGATGGGTCAACACATCACGCCCGCTGTCTGTTTACATGGAAATATTTGAAATACCACACCGCGATATCAAGAAATTATTGCATAACAAGAAACTGTTATTGGTCGGCGGTGGCCATTCCCAGATTCAACGCGCACTTGATTTTGCCAAAATTAATTGCGATGTCACAAATGTGGATCCGTTTATTAATGATGCGCGTTCTGCACGCACGGTTATAACCCAAGATTTCACCAATACTGACTTTGAAAACGAATTTGATGAAATTTGGGCATTGTATTCATTACCACTGTATTCACCGGATGTTGCGCACGCCATCGAATTCTATGGCCGCGCAGCCATCGCATTAAAACCAGGCGGGACATTAAGAATAGGGGGACATCCAAAACACGTCAACGGCATCTTGGCGGCCCCAGTACACTTTCCACGCAACAATATGATGTTTGAACTGTTAGACATATTCTTGGAAACAAAAATATTCGACCAAGAATATACACAAATGCCAACTATGATATACAACAGCAAAAAAACAGACATAAAACTAAGTAGCGCCAGTCGTCACTGGGAAAAGTGGACCGCGCCAAGCATTCCCGCCGTAAAGCATGCCCTGAACGAGCATATTAAACGATGCAGATAACCACCCCGCCACACGACGGGATATATTTTCTTGAAAAAACTTGCATTTTGTCAAAAAAGTCTGTATAATCATCGGGATTTTGCGGGTGGGCGCAGAATCAGTCCGATTAACCCCACAAGACCTCGCTATTTCTATATACATTGGCGACGGCAAACTTTTGATGAAAATTTCTTATGAAAGATTTATCCAAAGACTTATTTAATCCTGTATCCGGCGAAGACTTTGTCCAGATGTTCGATGCGAACTATGGCGCACAAGAAACTTTGCAGGGCTATGCAACCAAAGGCACAGTCAAAGATATTCGCGGTGATTTCGCGATGGTTGATGTTGGCCTGAAATCCGAAGGGCGCGTTCCATTAAAGGAATTCGGCGCATCCGTACCATCCGTTGGTGATATTATCGACGTTTTCGTAGAACGCTATGAATCCCGCGAAGGTACTGCTGTTCTGTCATACACCAAGGCACGTGCTGAAAAAGCATGGAAAGATTTGGAAAAGACAGTTGCCGAAGGCGTTGACCCAGAAGGTACAATTATCGATGTTGTTCGTGGTGGTTTCACAGTTGATATCAACGGCGTGTTCGCATTTATGCCTTCATCCCAGGTTGATCACAAACCTATTCGCGATGCAAAATCTTTGATTGGCTTAAAGGACAAATTCCGCGTATTGAAAAT
>JAZLDK010000090.1:0-2417 GCA_045614725.1 Candidatus Enterousia sp. | reverse complement strand
ATGCTGTATGACATCAATATAAACAACGCCGTTAATGCGCGCGTTGAATTCGGCCTGCCCAGTTATACCGCAACCGGCGACCAGCCATATCGTTATGACTGGCAACACCCGAAATCGGTCGAAGACAAAGGCGGTTTTGGTTCCGCATTCCACTTTGGTGCCGGCGCGAATTGGATGACCAAGATAACAGATTCCATATCCCTGTCGATTGGTATCACATATGATTACTATACCGTGTCGGATGCCGATGCCACAACATATCTTAATCCAACATACGCCCAGACATCACTGGACACAATCTTTGAAAAATGGCAAAGCTTATTCCCTGATAGCACCGCGGCCGAGGTTGAACAGTACATGCTAAATGGCGTTATAATTGAAGATGTTCCTCAATCCGACGGCACCTTCAAGGATGTTGAAATATACGCCGATCCAAATGCGATCGCATTAAACGAAGCCAAACAAAACGGATGGGCGCTGGAAACAGACAGTGAAATAGAATCATTCTATAAATCACTGGGGGTTCGTATTGGTATAAACGCAAAGTTCTAGAAACAAAATGACAAAGAAAATATTTTTATTCGCTATTATGTCGGCAATTTTATCGCCCGCGTTCGTCGTGGCGGCTCCGCTTCAGGGTACCGCTTCGGTTAATATAACCAGCGACACCGCCGCAAACGCAAAAAACATGGCTTTTGACGAGGCTCGTCGTCAAATAATCCGCGACACCCTGCGCCAGTATTCAATCGAAGACCAATTAACACCGCTGTTGCAAAACGCAAAATCATCCGATTTAACAAATCTGATTTCGGCGACCAGTATCGACGGCGAAAAACTGTCCGATACAACCTATTCCGCCAACATTACAATGACCATCGATTCGGATGCGGCGCGTTTATGGTTAACGGAAAACAATGTTCAAAACTGGCTTAATACCGACAATGGCGAAACAGTTGCGGTCATTATAAGCATGTCGGATGGAATTGCAAACTGGATGGAATTACAAAAGATTGCCCGCGATGAAAAAATCGATTTGGCCACAAAATACATGACAGGCACCCAGGCAACGGTTGAAATACCAACATCTGCGCGCAATTCTTTTACAATCGCGCTGCGCGATGCGGGTTGGCACTTTGCGAACCAAGACGGCGCACTGCGTATTTGGAAATAATTTTTTATATAAACAAAGGGGAACGGGTTGAAAAAAATAGCAGTAAGTTTACTTGCACTGTGCATGCCATTGGCCGCAAATGCCGCGGACACAGGCGACAGCACATTGGTTTTATCGGTACGACGCATTGGACTTGAATGGTCCAAGACCAAAATATCAAACGCTGATAAATATCAGGATTCACCGGTGTCTGCATTAAAGGCGGATGACCAAGACTTTATCAAGGGCGTTTTTGATACCGCATTAGAATACAACAAGAATCGTTTTCAATGGGACAACGGTCTGTTTATGGAATACGGTGAAACAAAACTGAAACCATATGACGAACCAACCACGGTCAGTGAAAACGCCGATGACATCCTGCTGTCCAGTAATTTATCATACGCATGCTGGGACTTTTCTGGACTAAAATTGGGTCCAACCGTGCGTGGGGCATACGATACAGAATTCATCGCAAATGACGGCGCGCCGCGTCAGAATATTTTGCGTACCAATGCCGGTATTTCATTATTCGACAACGCCGTTATCAAAAGCCTTTATTTAACCGGCGTGTATGAATACGACTTTACCTATGCTGGCGAACAGACCAGCAAACTGGCTGCGGAACTTGGCTGGCGATTGGAATACGCCATCCGTGATGGTGTAAAACTGTCATCGAACGGATACTATCGTGAATACCTTAGTTATTCTGAATATGTCCCAACCGATTTGGAACGCGATTTAAGTGCGGTTGTTCGTCTTGACACAAACCTTTGGGGTGATTTGACCATGGGACCATATGTGCAATACCGTCGCGCCCGTGCCCGCGGTGTTGATGTCTATGGCAGCAACTTTATCATGGGCGTATCATTTAACTATATAACCAAATTTGGATTAAATTAAAAATCCCCCAATCGGGGGATTTTTTATGGCATGTTCGCATTTACCCAAAAACTTGTCATTCCCGCACAGGCGGGAAAAGCCCCCCGTGGAGGGGATGGTGCATCGCAGCGCGTAGTCTCGGCGTAGCGAAGCGAAGACGGAGGGAGGGTTCACACCTCAACAGGTTTTGTAAAAACCTGTCATCCTGGGGCTCGACCCCAGGACCCAGGTCATGGGTGCTTTACTATTTGTGCGCGGGCGCGCATACCTGGGTCCTGCCATCAAGTGGCAGGATGACAAAAACTTTTGCAAGTTTTTGTCCTGATAATATATTCCACCACTAACAAAAAATCCCGCCGATGGCGGGATTTTTGTCCAATATATG
>JAZLDK010000089.1:0-12921 GCA_045614725.1 Candidatus Enterousia sp. | reverse complement strand
TATTTTGGGTGGGGCGATTGCACCTTGGTCGCGTGGCGGAATGCTTAGTCAGTTTGAACATTTGCTGGATGCGTTGCATAAAAAGTTCAAGATACCGTTGTCCAAGCCATGGCACACATTGACCCAGGAACAAAAAGATTTGATTCTTTATGGCAGTGGGGATGAGCCAATTAAAATTAACTGGAATGGTTTTGTGTATGAAAAACCATACGAAGGTGTTATCCCAAATATAGAGCGTCGCTGGCGCGAATCTGAATCCGAAGCAATGCGGGCGGAATTGGCGAAATATCAATCTGAAAAACCATGTCCGGTCTGTCATGGCAAGCGGTTAAATATTCATGCGCTGTGTGTGCGTATAAATGGCGCAGATATTATGGATGTCTGTGATATGTCGGTTGATGACAGTTTGGCGTGGTTTCGTGATTTACCAAATCATTTGTCGCAAAAGGACAATGATATTGCGCGAATTGTTTTGCGCGAAATAACAGATAGACTTTATTTCCTGCAAAATGTTGGGTTGGGGTATTTGACTTTATCACGTATGGCGGGAACTTTGTCCGGTGGTGAATCGCAACGAATTCGTCTGGCATCCCAGATTGGCAGTGGTTTGTCCGGTGTGTTGTATGTTTTGGACGAACCATCAATCGGTTTGCATCAGTGTGATAATGACAAGTTGCTTGATACATTGAAAATGCTGCGGGATAAGGATAATACTGTTATCGTGGTCGAACATGACGAAGATGCGATGCGTGCGGCGGACTATCTGGTTGATATTGGGCGCGGTGCGGGCGTTAATGGTGGTAATGTTGTTGCGCATGGAACACCGGCCCAGGTAATAAAAAACAAGGATTCTATTACCGGTCAATACCTATCCGGTAAACGCGAGATTCCAGTACCAAAAAAACGGCGCGCCGGTAATGGCAAATCCATCAGTGTTGTGGGTGCGCGTGGTAATAACCTTAAAAATATAACGGTTGATTTTCCGTTGGGTAAATTTGTGGCACTGACGGGTGTGTCTGGGTCTGGGAAATCGACATTGTTGCTGAATACTTTATATCCTGCGTTAATGCGTGCGTTGTATAATTCCAAAATGGAAACGGCGCCACATGATATTATTCGTGGTATGGAAAATGTGGACAAGGTCGTTGATATTGATCAATCGCCAATTGGGCGTACGCCACGCAGTAATCCCGCAACATATACGGGTGTGTTTGGCGATATTCGTGATTTCTTTGCGGGCCTGCCCGAGGCCAAGGCCCGTGGCTATACTTCGGGGCGTTTCTCGTTTAATGTCAAGGGTGGTCGATGCGAGGCCTGTCAGGGTGATGGTCAGATAAAAATAGAAATGAATTTCCTGGCGGATGTTTATGTGGAATGTGATTGTTGTCACGGGACCAGATATAATGAAGAAACATTGGCGGTTAAGTACAAGGGTAAATCAATTGCGGATGTGCTGGATATGACCGTCGAAGAAGCATACAGATTCTTTGTTAATGTGCCAAAAATTTCCAGAAAATTGGAACTGTTAAAGCGTGTGGGGCTGGATTACATAAAACTGGGGCAAAGTTCACTGGACCTGTCGGGGGGCGAGGCCCAGCGCATAAAATTGTCCAAGGAACTGGCGGCACGCAGCACCGGTCAGACGATTTATATCCTTGATGAACCAACAACGGGATTGCATTTTGAAGATATTAAAATGCTGTTGTCCGTTCTGCACGAGTTGGTCGAGCAGGGTAATACAGTCATCGTTATTGAACATAATTTGGAAGTGATAAAAACAGCCGACTGGATTGTTGATTTGGGACCGGCCGGGGGTACCGGTGGTGGGCAATTAATTGCATGCGGCACACCCGAAGATGTCGTGCGGGTGCCAGAATCACAAACGGGAAAATATTTACAAAAGTATCTGGACAAAACGGTATAATGCAAATAAAATCATAAGAAAAGGAGTGTAATATGTTTGGCTTTGGTAAAAAGAAAGAAAAAAAAGTAAATGAAAATCTGTCTGTTAATGAAGCGGAAATGACGGAAAAAGAACTGGAAGCAAAAATGCCCAGTGGTATGAAGGAAACAGCCCAGCGTATGATGTCGGGGCAGTTTGATATGAATGATATGCTGGCGCAATTAAAGCAGATTAAAAAAATGAGCAATTTTAGCGGTCTGTTGAAAATGGTGCCGGGAATGAGTGGCGCAGTTTCCGCAATGAAAGAAAAAATTAAAGATGGCAGTGTCGATGCCCAGATTAAAATTTTGGAAGCCATGACAGTGGCTGAACGCGCGGAACCAGAAAAAGTTTTTGCCAATGCTAAGGCGCGTATTGCTGAAACAGCGGGCTGTACTGTGCGCGAAGTGGAACATATTATTAAACAATACACCAAGATGAAGCAACAGATGGCCATGATTCAGCGTATGGGTGGGATGGAGGCCGTTATGGCGCGTATGCAACAGCAGCCTGGTCCAAAGCCGCAGGGGGCAAAATAATATGTTGGGTTTAGATGTATACTACATACACAAATCCACAGGCAGCGGTGCTTGAATGCTATAAGTCTTATAGACGTAAAATGTTAAAACAAGCGGGACGTGCGCGTTAAGGTCAAATGAAAATCACAAACAAGAAAATTGCATCAAGAAAGTCTTCGGTCGCGTGGCTGCAACGCCAGGCGAATGATCCGTATGTTGCGCGTGCGCATCGTGATGGTTATCGGGCGCGTGCGGCGTACAAATTGATTGAAATGGATGAAAAGTTTCATTTCTTACGCAATGGTCAGGTTGTGGTTGATTTGGGCGCGGCGCCGGGGTCTTGGTCGCAGTATATTGCGCGTACATATCCAAAATCCCGTATATTTGCGATGGATTTGCTGGAAATATCGCCAATCGTGGGGGTGGAAACATATCAGGGTGATTTTACCAGTGATGAGGCATTGCGCTGGTTGGAAGAAAAATTGAATTTAGCCACGGGTGAATATGGCCAGGGTACCGCCGATGTTGTGGTGTCTGATATGGCGCCAAATACGGTTGGACATAAAAAGACGGATCATATCCGCCAGATGGTGTTGCTGGAATATGCGCTGGATTTTGCGCTGCGTGCGTTAAAGGTTGGTGGGACATTTGTGGTTAAATCTTTTACAGGTGGTTCCACAGGTGAATTGGTTAAACAGATAAAGGAAAACTTTGATACGGTTCATCATATTAAGCCGCCTTCTTCGCGCAAGGACAGTGTTGAAATGTTTATTGTTGCACTTGGGTACAAGGGCCAGAAATAAAAACGGCGTATTTTTGCCGTTTTTATTTGGGCTGTTTTGTGATATAATTCATCTGTCTATACGCAAAGGAGATTTTATATGGCAAAACAAAAGATGGTTCCATTTGGTGTCGCGATAAAAAACTTTTTTACAAAGTATTTTGATTTTCAGGGTACTGCAACGCGCAGTGAATACTGGTTTGTGTGGTTGGCATTGTTTGTGTTGCGGGTGATTTTTGTGGCGTTGCCATTGGGAATATTGGGGACAATTTTGTGGGCGATTGTTTTCTTGCCAAGCCGTGCATTGGCGTGTCGGCGTTTCCATGATGTTGGATTGTCTTGCTGGTGGTATTTGGCACCGATGTTATTCCTGCTTGTGTTTGGTATGCTGCGTATGAATATGTGGTTCTTCTTGTTAAATTTGGGCCAAATGCCGATGGATTTGTTGGTGATGATTGGTTTGTATTTTGTTTATATTTCGGGGGTATTGGTCGTGCTTGTTCAGCCGTCCAAATTAAAGAATAATAAATACAGAAGTAAAAAATAATGAAAAATCCCGCATTTGCGGGATTTTTTTTAAAATTATTTCAAATTTTCGGCGGCAGTGCGCGCCAATGTATCAACGCGTTCATTCATTTCGTGACCCGCGTGTCCCTTGACCCAGTGCCAGTGAATCTTTTTTGTGGTTGCTAATTCGTCTAATTTCATCCACAGGTCTTGATTCTTGACCGGTTTTTTATTTGCGGTGCGCCAATTATTTTTTTTCCAATTTTTTACCCAGGATTGCATTCCGTTTTTTACATATTGGCTGTCGGTGTGAATTTCCAGTTCGTCGTGACGACTGGCCGCCGTCAGGGCGCGGATAACCGCCATTAATTCCATGCGGTTGTTGGTTGTGTTTTGTTCGCCACCACTGCGTTCTGCGATATTTTTCCCATCGGTTGCAACAAAGCCCCAGCCCCCAGGACCAGGATTTCCAAGACAACTGCCATCTGTCCAAATTTTTAACATTTTTTATTCACCTGTTTTGTGGTATAATACCATAAAATGAAGTTCGATGCCAAACAATTAAAAGATATGTCTAATGCCGTCCGTGCCTGGGCGGTGCATGCCGTGCGTATGGCGCGCAGTGGGCATGTTGGAATTGTGTTGGGGGCGGCCGATGTTATGACGGTCGTGTTTGCGAACTTTATGCGGTTTGGTCGTGACCGATTCGTTATGTCGGCGGGACATGGCAGTGCGCTGTTGTATTCCGTGCTTAAAATGTGTGGATACGATGTCGGTGATTTGAATGCTTTTCGCAAGATGGGCGGCCCGGCGGGGCATCCGGAATATGGTACGCCCGGGGTGGATGCAACAACTGGACCTCTGGGCCAGGGTGTTGGTAATGCGGTTGGGTTGGCATTGGCGGAAAAGATAAATAAAACCGATGCACGTGTGTATTGCCTGTGTTCAGATGGTGATTTGATGGAGGGTGTGGCCCAGGAATCAATCGCATTTGCCGGACGATATGGATTAAATAATCTGGTGTTGCTGTGGGATGATAACGGGATTTCAATTGACGGTGTGGCAATGACCGATGTTGATATTCCTGCGCGTATGGCGGCGGCCGGATTTCATGTGTTGCGTGTGGCGGGGGATGACTTTGCCAAGGTTAATCGCGCATTGACCGCGGCACAAAAATCAAGTTCTGCACCGGTGTTTATTCAGTGCTGTACCCAGATTGGGCGCGGGTCCAGTTTGGCGGGCAAGAACAAGGCGCATGGTAATGCGTTAAGTGATGCTGAAATGATGCAACTGGTGGAAAAGTATTTGTGCCCGGTTGGCGAAAGTCTTTGGGCCAAGGTTGCGGCAAATAAAAAAGATATTATTCGTATGGCGGCGATTGAAAATATTCCGAATGTATCGTTGCCACCCGTTGGTGAATATATTTCCACGCGCGAACTTTCGGGTATGTATCTGAATGGTTTGTTGTCGACTGGACTTAAATTAATTGGTGGCAGTGCCGATTTAGGGGGCAGTACCAATGTTCGGGTTGAAAATTCGCGGGAAATCAGTGCGGATGATTTTAGTGGCAACTATATAAACTATGGTGTGCGTGAACATGCGATGGGGGCGATTATGAATGGGCTTTCCATTGCGGGACTTCATCCATATGGTTCCACATTCTTGGTGTTTAGTGATTATATGCGGCCAAGTATTCGATTGGCGGCGCTGTCGGGATTGTCGGTGATTTATGTGCTGACACATGACAGTGTTGCGGTTGGTGAAGACGGCCCGACGCATCAGCCGATTGAACAGTTGTCATCGTTGCGTTTGATTCCGAATTTGAATGTGTTTCGTCCGTGTAATGGGCTAGAGGTTGCATACGCATGGCGGCGCGCGTTGGCGGATATATCGCATCCGTCGTGTATAGTGCTGTCGCGCCAAAAATTCCGCCAAATTCCAACCCCGATAAATGCGGAAATGGGGCGGGGCGCATATATTATCCAACCGGCCAAGGCCCGCCGTGTCAAGGTGACACTGGTTGCCACCGGCAGCGAGGTTTCATTGGCAATTGATGTTGCCGCGCGCCTTGGTGATGCGGTTCAGGTTGTGTCTATGCCATCTGTGGCGGATTTTCGTGCCCAGGACGAGGATTACAAGCGCAAGATTTTAGCGGGGTATGTTGTCGCGATTGAGGCGGCGGCATCTGCCCCATGGTTTGAATTTGCCGATGCGGTTGTTGGTGTAGACCGATTTGGTGTTTCTGGACCTGGTGCCGAAGTATATGCCGCAATGGGGTTTGATGCAGATGCAATTGCACGTGATATTAAAGATAAATTGAAATAATGTCCGATTATGTCTTTGTTTTGTCGTCTGGTGATGAAATTCCTGTGATAATTAACAGTCGCCGCGGTTTGCGCAATATAACGCTGCGCCCCAAGGTGTCGCCGCGGCGCGAAATTCATATATCTAAGCCGTGGTTGGTTTCAAATGCGCGTGCAATAAAATTTTTAGAATCTAAACAGCGTTGGGTTGAATCCGTGTTTGCCAAATGTCCAGAGAAACAGGCGGTCGCGCCGAATATGGTCTTGGAATTTTTGGGGCGTTGTGTGTTGTTGGTGCATGATGCATCGCGCCGCGCAAATAAGTTCGAGGTTTTGAATAACGGTACCGCGCGTCTGATTGTTGGTGGCGATCTTTCTATGTTTTCGCGCCGTGTTCGTGACTTTATCAAGGCGGAATTTTTGCGTGAATTAAAGGCGGTTATTCGTACCGCGCCACGCGAATTTTGGCCCGCGCGTATTGCTGTGCGTGATACAACCAGTCGCTGGGGCAGTTGTTCCAGCACGGGTACAATGTCTTTTTCGTGGCGATTGGCATTTGCGCCAACGGATGTGATGCGATATGTGGTAATGCATGAATTGGCGCATAAAAAACATATGAATCATTCGCCCGAATTTTGGGGCCAGGTGCGCGAACTTTATGGATTTGGTGTTGAACGCGCAAAGCGGTGGCTGGCCCAAAATGGCGGCGAATTGCACAAATGGCTGTAAAATTGTAATTTTATTGTGCCTATATGGATTTAGTATGCGCAAGTAGTTCCAGTGGCGATTGTAAATTTACCGCTTTTGTTATAGTATGTGCCGGCGGTTAAATAACATTCCGATACGGATGTTGCGCCAAGGCCAGACGTTGCGCCAGGGCGGGTCCCCGTTAGTTGTTGGTTCATATATATGCCACCGTCGGACGATGGTGGGCACAGTACGCATGTGTTATTGGATTTGTAATATGTAGAATTACATGCCCAATTGCATGAATTGTTGGTTGTGTATGATGCGTTGGATGGTTTGTTGGTACATGCGGTACATCCGGCATTATTTGGACCGGTTGCTGTTCCTAAGTATCCCGGACCACATACGTATTTTGCGCATCCGTTTGTGATGGTTTGATAGCCAGAGTTTTGACTGCATGTTTGGCCCATGCAGCTTGTTCCGCTGTTTACCCCATAGCCGTTTTCGCAATATGGGCTTACGATATAGCCGTCGGCGCTTGTGCTAGCGAACGAACAGGTATAACTGCTTTTTATCCTGCAATAAATTGTACCCGTGGTATAATCGTAATAATAGAATGTATTGCATGGATTGGTGGACGTGTTACACAGCGTGGCCGCATGGGCAAAATCGTGCGCCCCAATTAAAATTATGCCTAAAAACAAAGCCCGAACAAAAATATTTTTCATAAGCCCCCATCCCCCACTTTTTTATGTGATCGTTTGAAATTATTGCCTTTCTGTTGCAATGGTAGTTTATTTTTGCGGTGATTGTCAATTGGAAAAAGATGGTTATGTGTCCCAAAAATAGGCAAAGGTGCCTGTGGCGCGATTGGTGTGAATTGTGATATTATTAATGTGTCGTGGGACACAAGAACAATAAAAAACACAGATGTTTTAAGTAAGTTTAATCTTTTCTTTCGTCATTTGTGTCGTTTTTGCGGTCCCCGACTTTTGTTTTTTGCTTGAAAAATGAAAAAAATGCCCTAGAATTATAGGGAAATGACAGAAAATAAGTTCATCTTGGTTGTTTTTCATCACGCCCAGGCGGGCGAATATTAGCATATTGTCTTTTTGTATGATATAATGTGTGCACGATGTGCATAAAGTTTTTCCATAAGAACAATAGGAATAAATAAAATGGATTTAAAACCAACAAAACCCTTGTCGGGATTTATAGAATTGTTGCCGGCCGAACAGCGTTGCTTTGATTTTTGCGCGGCGCGTATGCTGGATGTGCTGAAAGTGGCCGGATTTAATCAGTTGGATTTGCCGGCAATCGAACGTGCCGAGGTTTTAACAGATAAAGATAACTGGGACGAAATCGAAACCCAGATGTTCTTGTTTCAAAAGGGCGATACAAAAATGGGGTTGCGCTATGATGGGACCGTTGGGTTGTCGCGCTATGTTGCGGGTCATCTGAACAATCTGGTGTTCCCGTTCCGTGCAAGTCAGTTTTCAAAACGCTATCGTGGCGAGCGTGCGCAACGCGGTCGGTATCGCGAATTTTATCAGATGGACATGGATATTATGGGGGTGAACCTGCTGTCCACCAATTATGATGCGGAAATTATTTCCGTGATTCAGCGTACATTGAATTCTGTGTCGGAATTTATCGGTGAAAATGCGGTGCGTGTCGGTTCAAGACCGTTTTGGGATGCGTTGTTCGATTATCTGGAAATGAGCGACGAACAGAAAAAAGATGTCTTTGTCTTAATTGATAAAAAAGACAAAATGGGTGATGCAGACTTTGCCGAAGGGTTGCGTGATACATTAAATAACCCGGAAAAAGAAAATCAGATTAAATCAGTGTTTATAAATGGTTATTCTGGCTTCTTGAACAAATCTGATAAGTTAGATGCGGCGGTTTCGGAACTGAATGAATTTATGAAAACACTGGAATCGTTTGGTGTAAAAAATGCCGAAATCGACCTGTCTATTACACGCGGCTTGGCGTATTATACGGGGCTGGTGTTTGAATTTAAGTTGTTGAATCATCCGGAACTGGGGACGGCGGCCGGTGGTGGTCGTTATGCCGACCTGGCTGGTAAATTCAGCAAGACTAAAATCATAGGTGTGGGTGCCGCAATTGGTTTTTCAAGAATTTTCGTTGCGCTGATGGAATCTGGGGCGATTGATTTAAGTCAATTTGAATCGCCGGTTGATGTTTCTGTGCTTTGTATGGGGGCGGATAACTTGGCGTATGCGGTATCGGTTTTGAATGTGTTGCGTGATGAAAAAATCGCGTCTGTGGCGTATCTTGATGCCGATAAAAAGTTCAAAAATCAAATTGAATACTCGGACAAAATAAAAGCAAAATACAGTATGATAATTGGTGAAGATGAAGCAAAAAATCAAGTCGTGACACTGAAGAATATGACCACTGGTCAGCAACAGACGATTTCGCTGTCCGATGCCATAAAATTATTAAAGGTTGCATAATATGATTATTGAACAGAAGTTAAAAGATATTCAAAGCCGTGCGGCTGATATCGAGGCACAAATGAACTCGGGCAATGTTTCGGGTGAAGAACTGACCAAGTTGTCCAAGGAATATTCGCGCCTTAGTGAAATTTTGCCGTTGATTAACGAATATTTTCAGACGGTTGTTGGGATTGCAGATGCAGAATCAATGCAGGCGGACCCCGAATGGCGCGAAATCGCGTCGGAACAACTGATTGAGCTGAATCATGCGTTGCCGGAAATCGAAAAGCGTTTGCAAATTGCTTTGTTGCCACGCGATGATGCCGATGACAACAGTGTGATTATGGAAATTCGTGCGGGTGTCGGTGGCGAAGAATCCGCGCTGTTTGCGGGCGATTTGTATAATCAGTACAAGTCTTATGCGTTGCGACAGGGCTGGAAAGTGGAGGTTATCGAGGAAAACGCGACTTCTTTGCGTGGGTATAAGGAAATTGTGTTCAAAATTGACGGCGCTGGCGCGTATGGGCGCATGAAGTTCGAATCTGGTATTCATCGTGTGCAACGCGTGCCAGAAACCGAAGCTGGCGGCCGTATCCACACCAGTGCCGCATCCGTTGCGGTTATGCCAGAGGCCAAAGAAATCGATGTGGTTATCGAAGATAAGGATATTCGTATCGATGTCTTTCGTGCATCCGGGGCAGGTGGGCAGCATGTTAATAAAACAGACAGTGCAATTCGTATCACGCACTTTCCAACCGGTATTGTCGTGACATGCCAAAATGAACGCAGCCAGTTCCAGAACAAAGCCGCGGCGATGGCGGTGTTGCGTTCTAAGTTATATGAAAAGCAACGCAATGAACAGGTTGGGGCCAGCAATGCTGCGCGTAAAACAATGGTTGGGTCCGGTGACAGAAGTGAAAAGATTCGCACATATAATTTCCCAGAACAGCGTGTGACCGATCATCGTGTCAAACTGACCTTGTACAAGTTGGATGATATTTTGGCGGGTGGCGCAGGACTTGATGAAATGATTGATGCGCTGATTGCGGCGGATCAATTGGAACAACTGGCAAATATGGAATGAATTTGGTTGTTGTGGTAATAAAAAATCCCGCAAGCGCGGGATTTTTTTTGCGAACCTAGAATATGTATTTCAGGTTGAATCCGCCCATCCATCCGGTGTGACCGCCGTCACGACGGCCGATGTTGGCCGTGATGTTAAAGCGTTCTATCGTTTTTTCAAGCGTTATGCCGTATTCTGTAAAGTTATCGGATTCCAGCGCGCTTATTTCTGTGCCATTTAATTCGGTTTCGCCCCCGTTGTCAAACAGCATTACATATTTCGCGTGTGCGGCACCAAACCAGCCGTTGCCAATGTGCTTGATAAAGCGAATGGTTGGCGCGACCTCGAACATATGGAAGTCTTGGTTGTTTAACTGTTCGCCCAGTGCGGTGGTATAGTTGTCGGACTTAATCCATGTATATCCTGCATACAGGGAAGGTTGAAATGTAAAGGTGTCATCCATTTCAATATTGTATGCCGCATTGATGGCACCGCCGGCCCAGATGTTGGTAAAGTCGTCCGTGGTCGCGGTTTTTGCCATGGTGATGGTATCGACCGAATTGCTTAATACACCCGCGTTAAGCGCGGTCAGGATGTTGGCATGGCCAAATGTAAACTTTTTGTATACGCCAAAATATCCGCCGTCTTCGTTTATCGTCATGTCGGACTGTTCCTGGGCGCCACCGATATAGCCTGTAAATATTCCCCATTCGGTCATGCCATAGTCTGCCCTAGATTTGTCGCCCGCCAAACCAACCATCGCAAGTTCCATGTCGGATTCAAGAACAGGGATATCCTGGAATTTTGTGTCGTTTCCAAAATGTTGCCATGCAAACCACATGTGGCCAAGTGTCGGTGCAATTGCGTCGCCACCGCTGCGCCCAATCGAGCCATCGTCATTATATTCGCCGTACATTGGCATTGTGCCGTACATTGGTGCATGACCGTACAAGTTGGTCGGGTTTTTGTCATTCTGTGGTTTCGTGGTGTGTGCAAAAATTTCTTCTGTGTTAAGTGTGGCAGAAGATAAACGGTCGCCCGCGCCCATAGCGGTGTTTATAATAGAATGCTGCATTACCGCGATGTTGTTTGCGGTGATGGCGTTTGCATAATGGTGTGTCTGTGCCGCGCGGGCGCCCGACAACAATGATGCAAATATGGTCAGAGATGACGCGAATATAAGGTGCTGTTTCATATCTATTCTCTCTTGTTATTTATGTATGAATTATAGCATATTTTGATGGTGGAATAAACAATAAAAACATAAAAAATTAACTTGGGAATTTTTTATTGTTTGTTGCTGATTTTTTGATAAAATGTCTAGCGTTATGAGTAATGAATTCGAAGGGTTAATAGACAAGCCAATTGTAATGGTTGGTTTGATGGGGGCAGGCAAGACCAGTGTTGGTCGTGCCTTGGCGCGTAAATTGGGGGTGCCGTTTGTTGATTCTGATAAAGAAATAGAGGCGGCGGCCGGATGTAGTGTTGTAGATATATTTTCACTGTATGGCGAGGCGGAATTTCGTCGTGTTGAACAGCGAGTGATTGCGCGTTTGTTGGATACTCCGCCCGAAATCAAGGTTATTTCCACGGGCGAGGGGGCTTTTATTACCTCGGCGGTTCGTGAAATGGTGCTGTCGCGCGCGATAAGCGTGTGGCTGCGTGCGGATTTGGATCTGTTGGTCAAGCGGACCGGGTCGCGTGATACGCGACCGCAGCTGTTAAATGCCGACAGTCGTAAAATCTTGGCTCAATTAATAGATGAAAGATACAAGACCTATTCCTTGGCTAATATAACGGTTCAGACATGTGATGAGAGTCTTAGAAAAACACTTGGCAAGGTTGTGAAATCTATCCAAGATTATGCAAAACAAAAATCGAAAATAAAAGGAGAAAACAATGGCAAAAAGTAATTTGTTAAAGGAATTTGGGAACTTTGTTCAACGTGGTAATGCGATTGACATGGCGGTCGGTATTATTGTTGGTAGTGTTATGACCGGAGTGGTTAATTCGTTGGTAAAAGATGTCTTGATGCCGCCAATTGGGTTGTTGATTGGTGGGGTTGATTTTTCGCAGTGGTTCTTTGTGTTGGGTGGCGGTGAAGCGGGCGCAACATATGAAACAATTGCCCAGGCCCAGGCGGCGGGTGCCACAACCTTGAATTTGGGTTTGTTCTTGAATTCTATCGTCAGCTTCTTGATAACCATGTTTGCGATATTCTTGTTTGTGCGCACTGTTAATAAAATGCGCGATAAAAAGCCTGCAAATACACATGCGTGTCCGTATTGTAAGTCTACTATTAATAATTCTGCGACAAAATGTCCGTTTTGCTGCTCGGATGTAGAGCCTGTCGCAACGGGCGAGGTTGTCGAAAGCGATCTTAAGAAAAGCCTTAAAGGAATCAAGAAAATTGCGTCTGGTGTGGCAGAGGAAGGATTGTCTAAAATCAAAAAAATAACAAAGCGTTAATTATTGATTTTGATAAATTGCATTATGTTTTGGGTTGGTGTCACGCCAACCCAAAATTTTTTGTCTTGTGGTTGTGTTTGTGGGTGAATTATGTATAGTTTTTTGGCTAAAATTGGCAAAAATACGGTAAAAAGCAAAAAAAATAGCAAAAAATGGCGGATTTCTGCGGGTTATGGTGGTTTTTTGCGG
>JAZLDK010000088.1:0-13232 GCA_045614725.1 Candidatus Enterousia sp. | reverse complement strand
AATGTTTGGCAAGTCTTTCTGTAAAACATGGGCCGAACCTGTTGAAACCTGTTCTACAATTCAGTTCTAATTAGTGCGCAAGTGGTTAGTGAATGAATGCATTAAACAAAGTTCTTCTCCGTTGGAGGAGTACCGCGCAGCGGGGAGGTGGTAAGAGAGTTTGTCCTTATACCCCCAAATTACGACCGCTATTACCACCCCTCCAACGGAGGGGAATTTTTTTACCAAAACAAAAAAGCTTGTAAAAGTTTTTGTCATCCTGAACTTGATTCAGGATCCAGGTATGCGCGCCCGCGCACAAATAATAAAGCACCCATGACCTGGGGCCTGGGGTTGGGCCAGGGATGACAGTTTTTTGTAAAACCTGTTGGGTGTGAACAATCTGTGGGGCTTTTACTGGCCAGCGGGGGCCGCGGTCTTTTCTTGGGGGGTGATTGTGCCGCGGTTCACGTCATATTTTTTGTTGATTTCATCGGCCTTGTTCTTGGGTGCGTCTTTGTTTTCAAAATAGCTGCCGACGGCGCTACCTATCATCGCGCCACCTGCCAATACGCCACCACCAATCGCCATGTCGCGGGCCTTTTTCTTTTGGTCACCCCATTCCTTCTTGGCATCCGTGTCACCCGATAATGCATCCGCCAGCGACAGGTACGTGCCATCCGCGCCACCCGTATTGCCACGGCCGTACAGGGTTGAACCGTCAAGGATTTCGTCTGATTCAATGCCGGGTGCCATGCCAAGTGCGTTTTTGCGCATTTTTAATGATGCGGCCAATGTTTTGTATTCGGACAAAAGTGATGCGTATGTTTCATCGTTTGCGCCGGGTAATTGTACTTCGTCGCCCCCAGAATCAACCGATTCGTTGCCGTATTTACACCGAAATGTGGCCAGGTATTTCGTCATGTCGCGTTCGGCGGCCTCGTCGGCAGTTTTCTGGGCGATACCCGATGCCAGCATTTGGCCACCCATTCCGGCACCGCCGATGCCAAGTGTGGCCAGAACCCTGTTTTCAATTCTTTGTGCGTTTTCCGCCACTGCATCTTCATTTTCCTGTAATTCCTTGATGCGTGCCTTGGAATCTTCTTCGCTTAACAGGTCATCACGCGCTACGCATTTGTTGGTCTCCTTATTAACATCATATCCGGTTTCGCATTCTTGGATAATGCATTTGTCGCCCACGCGTTTCACATACAGGGCATTTTTAAAATCTTTGGGGTTGCATGCGCCCTGGATACATTCATTCCCGTACAGATTAAATCCGCTTGTCGTATCGCATTCATAAACGCGACAGTATGCTTTACCGTTTTCACGACAGTCCATATATGCCTTTGATGCATTATCTTGTTCACATTCTTTTTTGGTGCCTTCCGGTGGGGTGGTGTCATCCCATGACCATTTTGGGGTATTGCAGGTGCCGTCAACCGGTTGCCCGTCCACAGTGCCATAGCCACATTCGCATTTGGTTGGGATGCAATCCTTTTTATTGTCGGCCAGTTTCCAGCTGGTCGCGTGTGCGGCTTTCAGGTCGTCTTCTTGTTCCTTGGTACAGCCGGATGGTTCACACGCCGTGCCGTCATCGCTGGGTACATAGTTGGCCTCGCATTTCGTGACCGCGCAGAATAATTTGTATTGTTCATCGCTTTTTTGGTATTTACCATCCGTGGCGTGTTTTATATTCGTTGGGGTGCATTTACCGTTCACGCGCGATACGCATTTGTTTTGTTTTGTGTCCAATTCAAATTCGTGCAGGTTTTCATCTTTATATCCGTCACCATTACAGGTCAGAATTTTGCAGTATTCTTGATCCCCGTCGCATGCGCGTTCAGCAGATTTAGCATGGGCTGGCAGTTTTGCACATTGTGTTGCCCCCATATCTTCCCAGTCCACACATTCATTATTGCTTTCGTTTTGACCACATGGACATTTGCTGATCTCGCATTTTTTTGTTTTTTTGCTCAGGGTGTACCCTGCCATACAGTCGACTGGGACACAGTTAAGTTTGTCTTGTTTAGCGTCGTATTCATATTTGGCGGCCAGTGCATATAGGTCTTCAGACTCATAGCAAGCCTTGTTAACAAAGTCAACACATTGTGCGTTTTCTGTGCCTTCATTTTCAAGTTTGTATCTGGGCTCTTTACAGGCTGCTGGGATACATCTACCATTTAAGATTTTTGTGGCAGTTGCACCATTTTTCTTTAAATTGTCGGAGTCTTTTGCCAGGCATTCGTTAGAACAATATAGGATTTTTCTGGGGGCTAAAAATTTTTTACGAGCTTTTTCATCTATATCGTCCTGTGGTAAATCTGATTCCTGGTACTGAACTGTTTTTTTTATTTTTATTTGTGTTGTTTCATCACAGTTTGGGTCGCAATAAATTTCGGAGTTCTCGTCATTTTCGTTTTGTATTTTTGTTGTTCCAGTTTTTGCATTTGCATATTTTAAGGCGAGATCTGTACAGCTTGAAGCTGTAACAAGAGTTTTGTCAAGAAGAATAGATTTTGTATTTGGCTCCATTATTATAGTGCCATAATCTCTTCTTTCTGGTTGTATTGGTATATGTTGTGTTTTATAGTCCAAGGAAGAGCAGTCTATTGTGATTTCCTTGTTGGTGGCAGGGTCGATTGTTAAGTTGAACGAGCCATCCCCATTTGTTTGTGCATAATTGATGCTGTTCCTGTTATTGTCAACTGTGATTAAGCAGCCAGCTAGGGGGGCTTTTTTTTCGTCAACTACTATACCATTAACTGTAATGTTTTTGGCCCAGGATGGGGAGGACAGGGTGAAAATTGTTAAAATTGCAACTAATATTTTCTTCATTATGGTATTCTTTTATTAATCAGTTTTTGTTGTTATTTTTTTGGTTTATTGCGTTCCTTTGGTGCTTTTTTAATGCATGACAGTTGGTCATCGGACAGGGTGTATCCTACCTTACATCTGGTGATAATACATTTTCTCTGTTTTTCCGAGTATGTCACCCCGGCGGCACCGTCTTGCTTATTCAGGTCGCTTTTTGTGCAATCGTCTATGCAGGCATCCCCCCTTTGATTTTGGATTTGGCCGTCTTTACAATCTAATTTTTTACATGTTATATCGTTGCCATAGAAGGCATATACATATCCCTTTTGACATTGTTCTGGGACACAAGCGCCACTTTTGTCCCGTGTCATTTTTTTTGCGCCCGGGGCCATTTCACATTTTTCTTTTCTTTCGGCCTGTTTTTTTGCCTGGGCTTCTTTTCTTTCGGCCTTTTGTTCGGTCTTGGCTTGTTTTTCCTTGGCCTGTTCTTCGGCCTGGGCCGCGACTTCGCCATAGGTCTCGCTATATTCTTGTTCCGCCGCCTTGGTGGCGTTCTTGGCCTTGGTCGTTTCAATCGCGCGACCAATCGCGCCCGATGATAGTGCACCGCCCGCAATACCAACACCCGCACCCAGCATGCCCGCCGTGGCCGATGATTGCTGACGTACGTGACGGTAAACATTTTCACGGAATGTTGTTATATCAATGCCAAACCAATCGGGTTCGCATATAAATGTGGATCCCGCCAATGCCTTTTTAGATGCAAATATGGTCGAATCCGAACCGGCAATAAATTTAATCGAATAAATACAATTTAATGTGCGTTCGTCAAATGCCGCGCCCATCTGATCGCAGTGCGCAGACATTTCATCACGCAGGGCGTAAAGGCGTGCTTCGTCCGATGCAATCTGTTCTTCGGCGTCAACACGAAGTTCCGCCAGTGCCGATAACGCACGCGCGGCCAAACCGTTGTCATAGCGTTCACATCGGTCGGCGATAAATTTACATTTTTCAATCGCAGCGTTGCCATCCGCCAGGGACAGGCACCCGTCAAGGATTGGTTCGGACGGGGACGTGGCACATTCCTTGATAATACAATTATTATAGTCGATGCCACAGGACATAATTTGACCGTATGTGCCAAGTACGCGATTGGCATCAATGTCGGCCAAAATTTCATTGGAAAATAAGTCGTATTCCGTGCCACTGCACTTTGATTTGCCACGACATGCGCTTAGTTTTGCATCCAACTGGGCGGTTGAATCGTTCGCACAGTCCGTAAAATCATCACCGCATTTTTCCGCCATGCATTTGCGCAATGTGTCATTACACTGGTTGGCAGTGCTTTGTATAGTTGCAGATTTGATTTTTGTTTGTTTTTGTTGCTCGATCGCGGCATTTTTCTTTTTTTCACGGGCCATTGCCTTGGACATGGCATCGTCGTCAGATGCGTCGCCAAATTTCGATGTTATATCCCCGGCAATTTCGACAATCGCGGATATATCAACCGTCGGGGTTGTTTCGGTTTCGGGTTCGGTTTCGGGTTCGATTTCGGGTTCGATTTCGGGTTCCGGTTCCGCGGTTTTTTGGGCCACAGGCTTGCGCGATGCTGGGGCGCGTGATACGGACACACGACCACGCTGGACCACGGCGGCATCGGCAATGTCGGTCGATAATAACTGAAACACCGCAATTGCACAGATTGCAGATAAATACTTAAAGAAAATATTGCAGGTCGATTTCATTATTTTTTTGTTCCTTGGTCTGGGTCAAACCGTAATGTTTTGCATGCCAATTGATGGAATTTGCATAATGCGCGGGCGGCAACTAATTCGCCAGGGTCGGTTTCTTTTTTGCCGTCCTTGTTTGTTTGGGCCACGCATTCGGATGGCATGTTGTCCTTGCAGATCGTTTCAACACAGCTTTCAAAACTTTTGTCGCGGTCACAATTTGATTTTGCGGTGTCTATTTTCGTTTCGCGCGCCTGTCGAATTGCGAGGACAATGTCGTTTAATATGTTTTCTGCGTTCGCAATGACCGTGTCGCGGTTCGTGGTTAATTCCGCGCGTATATCGGCCAGATATTCGTCACAACCACTGTTCTGGGATGTGCATATGGAAAAGTGGGAATCAAAATCCTTGGATTCTTTGCAGGCGTTGAACGATGAAGTACAATGGTTGTCCGCCAGCATGCAATTCTGAATCATCGTATTGCAGGTATCCTTGGATTCTTTCTTCTTGGCGGTGTCGGCGATGGTGTTTTCCATCTTGGCCGTAATTCCGGCGGCCTTGCATGATTGCTCAATCAATGGTGCGTATGCTTCGGTAAGGTCGTCCGATGTGCAGCCCGAAACCTTGACCAGACATTTTTCCGCCGCCCATCTAAGCCGAGCCACAGGATCATCGGTCGGGGCGGACTTTAATTCCTTGGCCGAAATGGTATACTTAGCGGACGAGCCAACCGATAAATTCTTCATGCTGCTGGTCGATTCCGGCGGTGAACCCGCACCCGCATCGCCACAATACTGACACCGTGCGGCGGCGTTCATGGATGAATTAATCGCACAGACCGAGTCCATACAGCGGGTCAAATTGGCACGCGAACAAGACGATGCCGCATGTGCAGTACCACAAAGCAGGGCAAAAGCCACAAATATATAAGTGTATGTTTTCATATTCTCTCTTAATTAGTCATAAGTATATCAAAAAATAGAATTTACTGCAAAGGAAATATCGAACTATTTTGAAATTAAGGGTTGACAAAAATATTTTTATTGTCTATATTTTAGCATGAACAAAACAAAAAGGATTTTATCATGGCGAAAAAAGTATCAGCAACAGCTGTAAAAACATGGATTGTCGATAATAGAAATACTATCGTTGGCGGTGTTGTTGGCATTGCCGCATGTGTTATTATGATGGTACAGTGTGGCCGTATTTCTGATTTGGAACAGGGCCAGTCCGATTTGAAACAGGGACAGACCGAATTGAAACAGGGGCAGACCGAATTGCAACAGGGACAGGATAGTGTCAAGGCCGAGGTTATAGTTGTTCAGGACCTGGTTGATGAAGGCAATAAAGTAGATGCTGAAACAAACACTATTGTTAAACGTATTGATGCAAATGTAACGGATGTCGCGGCGGATGTAGATACAGTTAAAACAATTGTTAAAAATTGCTGTGGTGCCAAGAAGGCCACCGCAGTGCCAGCGAAAAAACCAGCAACAACACCAGCAACAAAACCAGCGGCAACGGTCGTTGTGAAAAAAGATGTTGTGGCCGTGACGGACAGTGCAGATGTTAAAGTTGCCGTTGTGGATTCTTCGAAAAATAACGGTAATATCGTTGTTCGTGCAAAAGAGCTTCAGAGCGCCCAGGTTGTTATTGGAAACGGTTCTGTCAATAATGGCAATATCATTATCGGTGACAATAATGTTGTTGTCGTAAATGAACCTGTGCAACAGAAGATGGATACGCTTACAATCGTAAAAAAACATACAAGAACTGTGGAATATGTGTTTACGGGTGTAAAAAAGCGTAAATATCGTTAAAAATATTACAGATTGTAATCTGTGCACCCATCAATTTGATGGGTGCTTTTTTTGTTTTTTTGGCTGGACGGGGAAATATATCTGTGATAACATTTATTTTATAAAAGAGAGAATGTTTATGAAATTTATCCGGAATTTATTATTTTCGCTGATGTTTGTGCCAATGGTGGCGGGCGCGGCATCAAATGATTTTATGGCGGCGGCGCAATTGTTGGCGGCGGCCAAGAATGCCGATGTGCAGCAGGTTCAGGCATTGATTAATAATGGCGCAAATGTTAATTTTGTGGATTCTACGGGATTGTCTATTGTTTGTACGGCGTTGATGAATAATGATGTGCGCGCTGCCCAGATATTGCAAATGTATGGTGCTGATGCGTCACAATGCGATCGTCAGATAAAAAGGTATAACAGTCGCACTAAGCCCAAGACCGATAGTGGCGGACTGTTCAGCGGACTGTCGTCTGCCCAAAGCTTATCTCTGGCGGGGGCGGGTGCCGCCGTTGTCATAGGGGGGCTTTTTTTGCTGACGGATGTGTTTGATCCGGGTAATGATAACGAATCGGCTGGTTCGGGCAGTGGTAATAGGCCGGGGGGCAATGGTTCTTCTGGCGAAGATACAGGGACCGAGGCTTTTGCGCTGGCGTATGGGCCGGCAATGCCAAATGCGGCAAGTGAAACAAAAAATTATTCTGCCAATTTGGATTTCTATAGTGAAAATAGTACTGAATCAGATAATCAAAAGGCGAATTTTGTATGGATGAATGCAAATGGGCAGAACTATATGCTGATTATGCATGGGTATTCGCCGTTGGCGCGTGGGTATCTGGGGATGCAGACTTTGCGCAATGCCGCGCGTGAACCGTTTGATTTGTCGGGGCTTAATTGGCGTAATGAACCCGTGATGGGCGGGAACCCGGTTAATGTTGCGATTGTGACCAAGAATGGTATTAATGCCAATACTTATAAGTATGGTGTGGATGCGACTTCTTCGTTGGGGGATACTTTGTTGCCGTGGACGACGGTAAATGGTACCCAGGTTTCGCCGGCAGGCGACAGTATGGTTGCAAATAAATACTATAATAATGCCGTGGTGTTGGGCAGTGGGGCGACCACAGTTTCAGAAGCGGTGACCCAGGAAGATGATGCCTTGTTGACTAAGTTTGATTTGGCGGGATATGGCACGGCCGTGCATAATCCAATGGCGACAACACTGGATAATATGTTGGCCAAGGTTGTGGGTGGTCGCATAAGTGGATATTCCGCGGCGGACTATATTGGTTTTATGCCGAATGGGCAAATGACGATTTTCCGTACCGGTAATGGGGCGCGCTTTGTGGGTGCGACAAGTGAATCGACAGGAACTTATGCCGAAACAGATGGTGCGTTGTCCAGTATAACTTTATTCGGCAAAGATTTAGATGTGACAATGGGGGAAAATAATTCTTTTGTTGCCCAGTATTCGGAAACAACAACCGATGACGAAGGACAGGAAACGACGGTTGTCACCAAGTATACTGGATATATCGGAACAAATGGTTTGCTTTATATTGACAGTGGTGCCGATGGCGAAATAAATCAGGCCTATAAAATGGCGAATAATAATTTGACTCTGACCAAGGAACTGGGCGTGGCGGATTATTATAATTATACCGCGCTGTTAAATGCGGCCGATTTGGGTCAGACCGGTTCGCATTCTTCGCCGGTGGTTTTGGCAAATGCGGCGGTGATTGAGCCTTTGCACGATAAATCGGTTGAAACAATCGAAGATGTTTTGGCCATGCCGGAAGATAAGCAAGACGCGGCTTTGTTTACTTATATAAACAAATATTATGAAAATGCAGATGATGATTCTTCGTCCCAAGGTGCGGCCGCAAAAACTTTGTATAACAAACTTGGGTCAACGGTAAATTCGACACTTGTGTTTTCAACAGGGGCCGCTAAGTATCAGGATAATTCATATGGTGCGGCACTGGGGGCAACATTTGAAAATGTGGTGCCTTTGTTGTATGAAAATGCCGAGCATTTATTTATGTCGGTTGTGGCGGTTAATCTGGGCGGTGATGGAACCAAGAATACCGAAAGTGTTTCTGGGTATGCACCAAAAAGTAAGATAGCCTTGTCCCAGTGGTCGGTGGCCGATGGTGAAAACAAAGATTATTATCAGTCGCGTGTTTGTGGTATTGCAGGTACTGGTATGGGTGCGGTTGATCCGTGGTGCTTTGCGGCGGCCGGTGTGACGGACGAATTGGCGGTGGTCAGTGCCGCCGGTGCGGTTGGGGCGATAAAGGGCGCTTTCCCATATCTGAATGATAATCGTGATGTGTTTAATCTGTTGGCGCTGACCGCTGATGGTCCGTATTTGGCAACGGGGTCGGATGGCAAAGCAATCAATAAAGAAAATTTGGTTTCTTATTTACAGTCTATGTATTCTTTGCCTCAGAATTATCAGACCCGTGTCGACAATGGTGCGGATTATTTGGATGTCTTTGCCGAAGTGTTTGGGTATGGATTGATTAATCTTGAACGCGCAACGACCCCTGGGACCAAGGTTTACTATTATGATGGTAAAAATATTGTGTCGGCCGATAATACGGCGTACTGGCGTGCGGCATCAAATACAATGTTTCGCCCATCATCGGCCCTGAATGTGCGTGGGGCGACAATTGCGGCGCCGTTCTATGATGTGTTGGAAAGCGTGGATGGCGCTTTGTCCATGCCGCGTGTATGGGAAAATTCGTTTGCTATGGGTGGGGATGCTTCGCGTGCGTTATATATGGGTGATGTATTGGGGGATTTAGATACCCGTCGTGATTCCACGCAACATACCCAAATTGGCAAGATTGGTTTTTCTATGGCTTTGTCGGAACGGGCCTATGTGGATAATATGAATGGTTTGGATAATATGAAATTAAGTTATTCAAATGATAAATGGTCGTTGTCTGCATCGTATCAGCGGTATTTTACAGACGGGACTTCGCGCTTTGATGGATTGGCAAATCCTGTGTTGGGATTAGCAACAAATGTGGTGGACAGTGCCGTGAAATATAAAAGTGGCGACTGGTCATTTGGTGCGCGCGCGTTTTCTGGTATGATAACGGACGAAGGCCTGTTGGAAAATGATCCGACGATTTCTGCGCAATATATGCCGGCGAAATTGGGGCTGATGCAGGGGGCGGAATCCAGCGTTGGTTGGTCAAATAAGGATTTGAAGTTTACGGCCGCGATTGGTAATGCGCGCGAATCCGATACTGTTTTGGGTGCGCAAAGTGGCGGGCTGCTGAATATTGGTGCGGGTGATACAACATATGTTGATTTGTTGGCAAAATACAAGATGTCGGATTCTGTGGCCTTGACAGGGCGTGCGACTTTTGCCAGAACTGTGTCCGATGCAAATGGCGAATTTATATTTGGAATGGGTGATATTCATTCCAATGCGTTTGCTTTTGGTTTGCAGATTGGCAACTTTGATTTTGGCGTGTCTCAGCCATTGGCCATTTGTTCGGGTGCATTGCAATACGCGTATGCAGAATACGATGTGATTCAGGTTGCAGATGGCAAATATGAACTGAATGTTGTTGATACGCATGTTGCGGACTTATCGTTGCGACCGGAAAAACGTGAAACCCGATTTAATGCGACATATCGTCATAATTTTGGCGAATTCACAGATGGGGCACTTGGGTTTATTTATCGTGTGAATCCAAACCATATGAATGACTTTGGGAATGAGTCTATATTTATGATGAAGATGACGCATCGTTTGGGAATATAAAATAATTCGGGCCATTGGCCCGATTTTTATGTATTTGCTTGAATTTCCTTGGATTTGGTATAATATATGCGCACTAAATATTACAGGGGTTGTAAATTATGGGTGCATATAAAAAGGTTCTGGAATACAGTATAAACTTTGTTCAGGATATTGCCTGTTTGGGAACAAAGGCGACAGATAATATGTCGGCGGATGCCGAGGCATTGGCGCTTTTGTCATGCAGTATGGCGTTTACGTGCGCGACCAATGGTGTAAATTATTGGTATTGTTTCTTTATTGATAATGACGATGTTGATATCGCAAAACGGATTTTGCAGATGAATTCGGTGCCAGTGTTAAAGCATTCTTCTATGTATAATTATTATAAACAGCCAGTATTGCGCGTGACATGTTCGGCATTGGAAAAAAATCCAAGTGCCAAGGCCTTTGTTAAGAAAGTAATGGCTATAAAATATAATGAAAATATAAATCTGAATATTGCGCGTGGGCGCATATCTGTATTAAAGGAAAAAGTAAAATAACGATAAATTCGCGAATCGGGTTTTATTGTGGTATAATTTCATAGTCAATTAAGAGGTTATAGGTATGGCATTGATACCAATGGTTATAGAAGAGTCGCCACGCGGTGAACGTTCATTTGATATTTATTCGCGTTTGTTGCGTGACAGAATCGTTATGATTAACGGTGAAATTGAACCAACAATGGCAAACAGTATTGTTGCCCAGTTGTTGTTTTTGGAATCTGAAAATCCAAACGCGGATATTTCTGTGTATATTAATTCGCCGGGGGGTGATGTGTCGGCTGGTTGGGCGATTATGGACACAATGCAGTATATCAAGGCGCCGGTTTCCACAATTGGTATGGGATTGGTTGCATCCATGGGGGCTGTGTTATTGGCGGCGGGACAACGGGGAAAGCGTTTTGTTTTGCCAAATACACAAATTATGATTCATCAGCCTTTGGCGGGTGCCCAGGGCCAGATTACTGATATGGAAATTCGTATGACGCAATATCAGAAAAATAAAAAGACACTTATTAAGCAGATGGCTGAATTTACCGGTCGCAAAGAAAAAGAATTGTTTGATGCGATGGAACGTGATAACTGGATGTGTCCGGCCGAAGCCAAGGAATTTGGTCTGATTGACGATATTTTGGTGCGTAAATAATTCACAGGTTTAGTAGGAAAACAGATATGAGTGAAGATAAAGCCCCACAGGCGGAAAATAATCACCAGTTTTGCAGTTTTTGTGGCAAAGCGGTGTACGAAGTAAAAAAATTGGTCAGCGGCCGCAATGTTTGTATTTGCGATGAATGTATCAATTTGTGCAACGATATTATGGCGGATGATAATCGTCGCGAAATATCCAAGGATGCGGCAAAATTGCCGACCCCATCCCAGATTTACAGTTTCTTGAATGAATATATTATTGGTCAGGATGTGGCAAAACGCACCTTGGCGGTGGCGGTTTATAATCATTACAAGCGTCATACTGTGGCGGCATCGTCAAATGTTGAAATCCAGAAATCAAATGTTTTGTTGATTGGTTCAACAGGTACGGGTAAGACTTTATTTGCCCAAACCTTGGCGCGTGTATTGGATGTGCCGTTCGCGATTGCAGATGCAACCACTTTGACTGAGGCTGGATATGTCGGTGACGATGTCGAAAGCGTTTTAACGCGTTTGCTGCAAAATGCTAATTTTGATGTGGAACGGGCCAGCCGCGGTATCATCTATATCGATGAAATAGACAAGATTTCGCGTAAGTCGGAAAATCCGTCTTTGACACGCGATGTCTCGGGCGAGGGTGTACAACAGGCATTGCTTAAATTAATCGAAGGTACGGTCGCAAATGTTCCGGCCGGTGGTGCGGGGCGCAAGCACCCGGGCGAAGCCACAGTACAACTGGACACCAGCAAGATTCTGTTTATTTGTGGCGGGGCGTTTGACGGCTTGAACAAGATTATTGGTAATCGTACTGCGACGCGTTGTGGAATCGGATTTGGCGCACATGTTGAATCCAAGGAAGAACGCAATGCAAAAAGTTTCTTGAAAGATGTGGAACCAGAAGATTTGGTAAAATTTGGTATCATTCCGGAATTAATCGGTCGCTTGCCGGTGATTACAACATTGCAGGAACTGGACGAAGATGCGTTGGTTCAGATTCTGACAGAACCCAAGAACGCGGTTGTAAAGCAGTTTGCGGCAATGTTGGAAATGGATGGTGTTAAACTGAATATTACCGAAGATGGTTTGCGTGCAATTGCAAAGATGGCAGTGGCGCGCAAGACGGGTGCACGTGGCCTGCGCAGTATTCTGGAACGTGTTTTGATGGCGCCTATGTTTGATGCGCCGGATAAAGATGACTTGGTTGAAATTGTAATTGATGCCGATGTTGTTAATGGCGTCAAGGCACCGGTTGAAATATTCAAGGATGCCAAAAAGGCCGCATAAATAAAAATCCCCCGATTGGGGGATTTTTTACTAGTTGCTAGTTGTAAGTGGTTAGTGTATTTCGGATAAATCGGTTATGACCTTGATGCCGGATGATTCCCAGTTCTTGATGTTGTTGTCAAGATCCATGATATTTGTCGCATTCAGATAGATTGCCGGCTGGCGATTGTGCGTGCGTGCGGCGTTTTGCGCGGCGCGTGTTGGGGATGGGCAAAGTTTACCCGCGGCAAACCAATTCTCTTCATCAACCACCCAGAAGTCACCGTCGCTGTGTGTGGCGATGGCAAGTGTATCGGTGATTATAATATCGTTTTCCGTTTGGAACTTTATGTTGTGTTCGGCCAGGTATTTGGTCAGTGCACTTGTATCCGGCGCTGTGTCAGAATCCGATGTGTCCAAAATATCGGCAAGGATATTTTCATCCACCGGAGGGGTGTCGTCTTGGTCGAATGTTATGTCCGTAAAGGTTGGTGCGGCAAAAGATGTGTCTGAATCCGGTGTGTCAAAGTCCAGATTCAAATCAAAGTTCGTTGGTAGTGGTAAATCCGGCGTGCTTTGTTCCGGGATTTCTGGTTTGGGTTGTGTTGCAATCGGTGTTTCCGGCATTGTGGCAATTCGATGACGGGCGCGTGCAAATGCACTGTGCAGTTCAAGTGGAATG
>JAZLDK010000087.1:0-9495 GCA_045614725.1 Candidatus Enterousia sp. | reverse complement strand
CCTTTCAAGCAATGATAGAAAAAAAAGAGCAATCAGCGCAAGGCAAAAACACACAAATTTAGCAATTTTTTGTTTTGGTAATGTATTCATTCACTACCCCCTCGCCCTGCGGGTCCCCTCCCCCATGCGGGGGGAGAATTTACCCCGCCACACCCCCGCAATGACATTTGATAGAAAGTTGCCCATGGTGGACAAAGGCAAAAAATTAAAAAACACCCCATTTTGGGGTGTTTTTTTGACAATCATTACTCTGTTACTCCGTATCCACAATCATTTGTAAATACATAGTCACCAGTACCATCATTAATTGTCGTGTCTGCTGGGATATAACAGCTTTCAACCTTGTCACGAGGTTCTGCCGATGCCCCATTCAAGAGCGACCCCTGTCCCACACACACATCTGGCTTGGATGTCGCTCCATATGTTACAGTATGCTGTGGCTTCCATTCACCAGACTCACAAGCAGTCGCAACAAGATCATTAGCTGTCTTGACATACGAACCACCAGGAACCTTCCAAGCACACTGCGATTCAAGACTTAAACCAGTACCACCATTGACATAATTTCCTGGACATGGTGTTGTACCACCGCTTTGACCATATGGTATATTATAGCCACCACGGCACCATTCACCCTCAGCACAAGCCTGAACTGTGCCTTCATCGGTGATATACTTACCAGGCTCGGTCACAGCATAACATTCATTAATACCACCCTTGCCCGAACCAGTGCTGTTTGGATATGCCACCGGACATGGTTCACATGTCTTATGCTCTGTCAGATACTGATTTTCTTCACAAGTTGTTCTTTCCCAAACCGCATACAATGTAGTATTTTTATCGGTTGGGATAGTATAACTAACAATCAATGGATCATCATACGTTATTACTTCACCATTTGCATTAATCACCATATCAACGACCCGCGTTTCATCAGCCAACTGCTTAGTAAGCGACCATCCCCTAAACACATAATTCTCACGCATTGGGTTCAAGGTTGTAGGCAACTTCGTCATATTTGCATCCGCATATTCGCCCCAGCACTCTTCAACTCCAGCAACCCAAGTAGGGTCACACATAAACGAGCCCCCATTTTCTTTTTTTGCGATATAGAACCTATCCTGAACACCGCTTTTACCTCCATTTGGATCAAGGGTTACAGTATACAGCGGCGCATGAGTCCCACCATCACAATACGCATCTGCCGGACAAGCCATACAAGCATCACCAGAAATATACTTACCTGTTTCACACGCAGTCACACGCCAAACAGCATATAATGTCGAAGCACTATCCACTGGTATATCACCTACAAATGCACCATTAGAAGAAATCACAACATCATCAGCTTTTGCATCCGAAGTCAACGCATAACCTTCAAAAGCATAATTTTCACGTACAGAAGCAGCATTCGAAGGCAAGTTAACCATTTTTGCTTCATCATATTCACTCCAGCACTCTTCAACTCCAGCAACCCAAGTGGAGTTGCAATAAAACGGGCCTTCAGCATCTGCAGCAACATAAAATTCATTTACAGCTAAATTTCTACCGCCATTAGGATTAAGAGTTACTGTATACAATGGTGCATAAGTACCTCCTTCACAATACGCATCTGCTGGACAAACCGTACACTCATTGCCTGCCGCCGGCACCAAAGAATACTCGCCCCCCAATGTCATATAATAATTCGGATCACAACTGGTATACTTCTTTAAGTCATCGCAAACATAGCCCCCCGCAGCGTATGCGTTATATGTCAGCAACACCGCCAACGAAGCCACACCAACACGATTTAATTTGTACATTTCCTTCCCCTATTCTTTTCCTTGTTATTAATCCTAAAAAATTTCGTGCAGGCCATGCAAGCAAAAAATTTTCCCGTTTCTGTGCGCCGTTATTTGTAATAACAGTCGTTTGTATACCTGTATTGTCCCGTACCGTCATCCGCCAAGTTATCCGCCGGTATATAACACGCTTCCTTGCTTGCGCTGCCCTCTGCGGATTCCGCCTTGATGCCAAGAAGCGCATCGCAATTTTTACAACTTGTCTGGCCCTGAACATCCTGATACTTTCCTGCCGCGCATGCCGTACAAACATTACTGCTGTTTATTGTAGAATATTTAACCCCAGATACAGCACTTGTATTGCCATATGAACCCGCCGGACACGCCGTCGACATCATTGGCAAAATATTAAATGTCTTGGGCATATGTGCCCCAACCGTCGACCCATAATCATTATAGGCGCGACTGCTGGTGTCAAATACGGTGTACCATGTATCAGCCACCAAAACATCAATCTTGAAATTAGCATTCGCATAATTATCGGCATACCCATCCGCAACAATCGGCATAACAGATATCTTGATTGTGCCAATCTGGGCCGGGTCCGAAAAATCCCACGTGTATTCGTCGCCCGCATCCAAAACAACCCCCAGCGCACTGGCATCATCCAGATTTTCAATACCAATCTCGGGACCAGTGCCACGACCATCGGTACTTAAGCCATTTGTGTTATACAAAATACTGTCACCATAGTTGAAAATTTTCATACTATTATTATTTACATATGTGTCCGCCTCCCATGCAAAGGCGCCGATTTCCGTCACAACCAATGCATCTGTATTATCAGACCCAAGGTTCGTCACACGAATGGCCATTACATCCGGCGCATAATTCGTGCCACGATTGGCCACCGCCACCGTGCCATCTACACATGCAAAATCCGCATTAATATGACCAGCCGGATATATACTTGAGTTATTATCAAACCCATTTGCACACCAATAAACCGACGACACATCACCATAGTTCGTCACATGTACCCCGTTCATAGTGAACCAGCCACCCTGAGTATCATAGGCGCACGCACTTGCCCCGGGGGCTGCAATGCGATACCCATAACCAGCGCCACAACTAATCTGACATTCGCGCGCATCCGATTTACCAGCTTCTTTGTTATAAGTATACCCACCCGGACAATCAAATAAACCACTTGCTTTGGTCTCGGAAAATTCCATCAAGCCACCCGGGCAATATTGCGCATCCGCTGGACATTCAGTACATGTCGTATCGTTCGCGCGCAAAAACCATCCCGCCGGACAATCAACATAACCACCACCACCCCATGACGATGGGATATAGGCCAAATTATCAATATTGGTACCGGTATAGGTGTTCATAGTCGCGCCCGTCATCGGCCATATTTCATGCAAGTATTTACCGCCCTTGGCCGCGGACATTTTCGCCGCCGAACCCGTCAACGATGTATTGTTATAGAATGTCCGAGAGAACATGCCATCTGGCAATGTTTCCGCGCCCGCAACACCATCAAATAACCCATCTGGTATGCTGGTCAGGTTCGTACAGCCATCGAATGTGCCGTAAAACATACCATTCGCCGCGCCGCTTATACCACTAAACAAATCCGCCGGTATTTCCGTCAAACCCGTACAGCCATAGAATGTATTATCAAACATATACACCGCCGCGCCAGACACACCACTGAACAATTCCGCCGGTATTTCCGTCAAACCCGTACAGCCATCGAATGTAGCGCTGAACATATAATCCGCCGCGCCAGACACGCCACTGAACAACCCCGCCGGTATGCTGGTCAGATTCGTACATCCATAGAATGTGCCGCTAAACATACCATCCGCCGCGCCGGTTATGTCGCTGAACAATTCCGCCGGTATTTCCGTCAAACCCGTACAGCCAACGAATGTCTCTACGAACATAGATACACCAGCGCCATGAATCCCTTTAAATAATGTCGGTGGCAACGATGTAATTTTTGAGCTTGCGAATGTATTAAAGAACCCAGGCTGGTCGCCATTTTGTAATGTCGGGAATATTGCACCAATGCTGCCATCAATTGATGCTATCTTGCTGGACGAAAAACTAACGACAGGAACATCATCTTCAGTAATCGCTTCAACATTATATTCCGTTGCCAAACCACCCATTTTAATGGTATATGTACCCGCCGTGGCATATGCGTGCGGAACACTTTTGTAGGTTAGGTTTTCGTTAATAATCACCGTTTCAACCTTGCCATCGCCCCAATCAATGACGAAATTACCCACCGCCTGAATAATAATCTCAAAACTGCTGGTCCCCGCAACGGTCTTTAATTCAAACTTATAATCCGGAATAATTGGACAGGCGGCACCACCAACACAGGTATAACCATCCGGGCATGAAACACATGCATTACCAATGGCCAATTCTGATTTATCCAATGTCTGGCCCACCCAATTCGATGTATCGCCACAGTCCGACAAATATTCACCCGCAGGACACGAAACATAACGCTTCACATCATCGCAAAGATAGCCGCTTTGGGTACTGGATTTTGTTGGACACGCCAATCCACCCGTACAGGCATAACCCGTGGGACATGGTTCGCAAGTGTTCTCTAAACTAACATCCGATTCGGTCAATGTCTGACCCGACCAATTCGACGAAGCCCCGCAATCCGACACATAATAACCATTTGAACAAGAAGTATATGTCATAAATTCTGTACAAACATAACCCGCAGACCACGCATTTGTGCCCACCACAAACATCACAAAAAACGTCAAAAATCGCAGAATTCTTTGCACTTGAAAAATCTTTCCTTATCCCTTTCAAGCAATGATAGAAAAAAAAGAGCAATCAGCGCAAGGCAAAAACACACAAAACCACCCCATGTGGGGCGGCTCAAATTACTGACCCAGTCCCGCCGGACTAAACCGACCAATATTATTAAATAACTCTTCAATCGCATTAAGTTCAATCGCCGCAGGTATTTCCGTTTCGCCCTGGGCAACGACAACATCTGGCAAATCCGCATCATGCAGAACAGCAGTACGCAACACACGATTACCACGCACCCACGCCAACAACACCGTTTCATCGGTAAAGGTCGGTGCCAATGGCCCACGATAGTTTTCATCCGCCCCGTAATAAATCCAAACGGTATCACCATAAATAGTCTTAACCTGGGGCACGCCAATTTTATCAATCAACTGGTTTGTGGTCCTAATATCCGCCACAACGGATTCTAAATCGGCCGGAAAAACATAACCACGATGCTTGGTCTGAAAAGTACAAGCCGACAACGCCACCAATAAAAATAAAACAATTCTCTGCATGCCATATAATGTACACTAAAACATCCACAAAAAGCAACATAAAAAGCGGAATTTAATTTGACTTTTGCTTTATATCCCATACTATGGGTGTCCCTACTTTGAAAAAGGACAGATATAATGGCAAAATTTACAAAACGAACAGAAATGGCATATAAATATTTGGTTGAATTACAGGTCGGTCGCATTGATGAAATACAAACAAACCTGGGAACACATGTCAAGGTAATCAAGGCCATGGGCCAACCATGTGCAATTACGCAAAACTTCAGCGAACTTTGCAAAACCGTGCCCGAAAACATTGAATTTTATGAAATTGCATCTATACCTGATTATGCAAAATTTATTGCAATCGGCAAAATCGAGACAGGCCGCCCAATTTACTGGATGGGCGACATGGACAAAGGCATATTCGTACTTAAACCCAAAGAATTTTACTTCAATCCAATGGACGCATTTTCCAAATTGTACTCGGATGTACGCAAACGCGGCGCAATGGTCACAGAATCCTATGCACGTGATGTCACAGAAACAAATGACTTGATAAAAACTTCACTTTATATCAGGGGCACTGCTGACTATGACCAAGCAAACGCACAGTTCACCAAACTGTTAGCCCAGCAAAAGCAAAATAAAAAATAAAAAACCGGCAATATGCCGGTTTTAATTTACCCTTCCCCGTTTTCTTTAACTTCGGGCTTGTTAAGCATTGCGAAATGCGCAATATGCTTTTTAAGTTCGCTTTTATACCGATTATTCGCCTTGGCCAAATCAACCAATTTATTAAACATCGGATTAACTGAACGCGCCGCCGCAAAACGAGATTCCGTCTTCAAGAAATCTTCCAGTGGCAATGGATTATCAACCGACGAATCCATCGTCAAAGGATTATGCCCATCGGCAATTAAACGCGGATCAAATCGATAAAGTGGCCATGCACCGGTCTGAACCATCTGCATTTGATGTTCCGGGCCATTTTGCAATGCAAACCCATGCGCAATACACGGTGCATACGCCAATATTATTGATGGACCATTAAAAGATTCTGCTTCGCGGAACGCGCGAATTGCCTGGGCCTGATTCGCGCCCATGGCGATTTGTGCGACATACGCACCCGACATCATCGCGATCATACCCAAATCTTTTTTGGCGTGTTCTTTTCCACCAATTGCAAACTTCATACTGGCGGCAAACGGCGTGGACTTGGACTGCTGACCACCGGTATTAGAATAACCCTCGGTGTCCAACACCAATATATTCACATTTTCACCACTATGCAGAATATGGTCAACACCACCGTATCCTATATCATACGCCCATCCGTCACCACCAATAATCCAAACGGACTTAGACACGATCTCACCAACCAAACTTTCCGCCAATCTTGCACGCGGTCCATCCACGGTCGCCAATTTCTTGCGCAGTTCTGTTTCAATTTCGCGCTGTTTGAATTCATCAGTTTCATCGAACAAGCCTTCGACATTTTCGATACCTAATTCAAACAATAACGCCTTAAGATTATCGCGTTTTTGATTCAATGCCAAACGCATACCCAAACCGTATTCGGCATTATCTTCGAACAGCGAATTAGACCATGCCGGCCCACGCCCCGCCGCATCCTTGGTCCACGGTGTTGTTGGCAAATTCGCCCCATAAATCGAAGAACAACCCGTGGCATTTGCAATAACCATTCTGTCACCGAACAAATGCGACAGCAACTTAACATAAGGCGTTTCACCACACCCCGCACATGCCCCAGGGAATTCAAAATAGTGTGGCAACAATTCCACATGCTTTGGAATATTAAGGTTCAATTTTTCACGTGGCAATTCCGGCACTTTTTCGGCTGCATTAAATGCCGCCTGATTATCCGCCATCACATCGCGCGCCGGCACCATAGACAGCGCCCCAACCGGACAATTCTTGACACAGATATTGCATCCCGTACAATCCGCCGGCGAAATATTTATTGTGAAATACATATTCGCCCCCAGTTCCGGTGTTTTCATCGGCACAACCGTAACACCCTTGGCACGCAGTTGTTCAGCCTGCTCTTCCGTTAATGCCTTGATACGAATTGCCGCATGCGGACACAACATTGAACACTTACCACACTGGATACATTTTTCGATATCCACCGTTGCCACTTTATCGGATATGGCGCGTTTTTCATACTTGGAGGTACCAACCGGATACTGACCGCCACCAAATTCACCGTCCACTCGGAACCTAGAAACCGGGATCGCATCCCCACGTTGCGCCGCCATTTCACCCAAAGTTCCCGCAATTTCGGCCGGGGCTTCCAATATCATGGCCGGTACAAAGTCCGGTGCAAATCCCGACACAGAGGAAGGCAACTTGTACTGATGCAAATATTGCGCCGCCGTATCAACCGCACGCCAGTTTGCCTGAACGACATCCATTCCCTTCTTTTTATATGTTTTTTCAATGGCCACCTTGGCACTTTCTGCGGCAACCTGTGGGTCAATAACCTTGGTCAGGTTAAAGAAGTTCAACATAATAAAGGTGTTGATACGATTACCCAACCCCAATTCCGCCGCCGCGCGGTTCGCATCCAAGAAATACACATTTGCGCGAATTCGTATCAAATGTTCCTGGGTGTCGCGTGGCAAATTCGCAAACGCCACATCCGGCGCCATCGAAGTGTTAATCATAACCGTTCCACCCGCACGCAAACCACGGAACACATCAAAACGCTGGGCAATCATAAAGTTAGAAACGCTGATAAAATCGGCAACTTCAACCAAATACTGGCTTTTGATTGGTGCATCTGAAAATCTGATATGCGATGCGGTCAGTCCGCCCGACTTCTTGGAATCATACACCGCATATGATTGCGGATACAAATCGGAATTTTCCCCGACAATCTTTACGATATTTTTTACCGCCCCAACGGTACCGTCACTGCCAATACCATATAAAATCGCTGTTTTGAAGTTAGGGTCTTCAACCGCAAAGGCTGGATCGGTCTTCAACGACAATCCTGTCAAATCATCATCAATTCCAACCGTAAAGTTATGATGCAATGTATCGCGCATCATGCCTTCGTATATGGCCTTGACATCACGGGGCTTAAATTCCTTGGATCCCAAACCATAGCGACCACCAAATACATGCGCCATATCACCAACCACGGACTTGACATCCTGATACAGTGGTTCGCCAATACTGCCCGGTTCTTTGGTTCGGTCCAGCACCGCAATATTCTTAACCGTGCGCGGCAACGCGTTCCGGAACGCATCGACCGGAAAAGGACGATATAAACGAACCTTTAACAGTCCCAATCCAGCCGGCAAATGTGGCAAGGTTTCTTCTATGGTTTCGCACGCACTGCCCATTGCAACAATTACATGTTCGGCGTTTTCATCACCAATATAGTCAACCAGATTATATTTACGCCCCGTCAATTCCGCAAATTTATCCATCATATCCTGAACGACCGCGGGCGTATTATCGTACAGAGGGTTTGCTGCCTCGCGCCCCTGAAAATAAACATCAGGATTCTGGGCAGTTCCGCGAATTGTTGGATTATCAGGGCTCATTCCGCGCGCTCGATTTTCCAGCACCAGCGAATCCGGCAACAATTGTTTCAAAACTTCGTCTTCTATGCGGGTCAGTCGCGATTCTTCGTGACTGGTACGGAACCCGTCAAAGAAATGCAGGAATGGCACACGCGTACGCAATGTTGCCGCATGAGCAATTGCCGCCATATCATGGGCCTGTTGAACATTATGCGACGACAGCATCGCAAAACCGGTTGAACGCACAGACATAACATCACTATGATCGCCAAAAATAGACAGCGCATGGGTCGCCAATGCACGCGCCGCCACATGCATAACAAATGGGGTCTGTTCCCCCGCAATTTTATACATATTTGGAATCATCAACAGCAATCCCTGGGATGCGGTAAAAGTGGTTGCCAAACTGCCCATCTGCAGCGCACCGTGCATTGCACCGGCGGCACCGGCCTCGGACTGCATTTCGATAATCTGGGGAATTGCGCCCCAAATATTTTTCTTGTGCTGGAACGACCATTCATCCGCCAATTCGCCCATTGTACTGCTGGGGGTAATTGGATAAATCGCCGCAAAATCAACACATCTGTACGCGACATCGGCCGCCGCCCAGTTTCCATCAACAATCAATTTAGACATTTTACTTCCTTCGACTAATTTTTTCACTGGCTAAATAATACCCCTATTTTAATCCCAAGGCAAGATTTATTGTATTTTTTACTATTGACAAACCATGTTTTTGTATTATATTACACGGAGAAATGATAAAAAAGGTGGAATAATGACAGACAATTATAACATCAACGAACTGGAAAGTTA
>JAZLDK010000086.1:0-31888 GCA_045614725.1 Candidatus Enterousia sp. | reverse complement strand
TTTTTTTATTTGTTGCGGCTGTTTCTTAATGCAATCGCTTCTTGGACTTGGATATTGTACAACGATGCGATTTTCTTAGAAATTGCGCCTGATAATGTGGCACACGCATTTTCTGGGATATTAATACGATTAAATCCATCTCGTGTAATCGTATCAGAATAATGTGTCAATATGCCATTTTTATCAAAGAACACAAATACAATTGCTTCTTTTGCATACACACGGTAATGACCCGGCCATGTTTTGATAACATCGGCTTTTTCGACCGTGTTCAGCAATGTTGTTAAGTTTTTTACTCCTGCCATTTGTTTTTCCTTTTTTTATTTGTTTTTTTATTTCTTATCCGATTGCCTATTATTTGCCACGACAAGCGTTGTTATATTCCGCTTCGATTACGCAGCTAATTCACTCGCTTTATTTAATATAATACATAAAATAATTTTGTCAAGTATTTGTGTGTTTTTATTTTATGTGATAAATACTTGATTTTTTGGGACGATGATTGTAAGGTATAATCATATGAAAAAGCAAGCAATAATTATTATTAAATAAAGGCTGCACGCGCTTTGGCGGTGGCTGGGGCGCGCATGCGCCTTTTTTGATACAAAAACGGAGTGTTTATTATGGTATACCCAAAATCAGACCCGCGCGCGGATTTTTCTGCCTTGGAACAGGGTGTTTTGAACTATTGGCGTGAAAATGATACTTTCCAGCGTACCTTGGACAAAACCAAGCAGGGCGCACCATTCAGTTTCTTTGATGGTCCCCCATTTGCAAATGGTTTGCCACACTGGGGACACTTGGGGGTTTCTGTGGTCAAGGATATGATTTCAAGATACCAGACCATGCGCGGTCGCCATGTTGTTCGCGAACTGGGCTGGGATTGCCATGGGTTGCCAGCGGAAAACTCGGTTGAAAAGAAACAGGGCAGGGCGGCCAAGGATATCGTTGCCACCGACGGAATTGCGGCGTTCTGTGATATGTGTCGCGCTGATGTTATGACATATACCAACGAATGGAATCACTTTATTACCCGTATGGGCCGTTGGGTAAAAATAGGCGATGAATACGGTTATAAAACCATGAATCGCGACTATATGGAATCCATGCTGTGGACATTAAAGGAATTATATAACCGCGGTCTGTTGTACAAGGATTACAGTGTAAATCCATACGATTGGGTAAATGGCACGGTTGTTTCTAATTCCGAAGCATCCCAGGACTATCGTGAAATTGTCGATGATGCCGTGACGGTTTGGTTTGAATTGGAAAATGGCGATCGTGCGATTGCTTGGACAACGACCCCATGGACATTACCCGCAAACAGCGCATTGGCGGTAAATCCGAATATGGAATATCTGCGCATGCAGGATAGTGATGGCGCGGTCTATGTTATCGCCGCCAGTCGCCTAAAAGCATATGAAAAGCAGTTTGCCAACGCCACTGAAATTGGCCGTGTCAAGGGGTCCGAATTGGCGGGCATGCACTATACACCATTGTTCCCATATTATGCGGGCGCATCTGATTTATTGTTCCAGATAATACCTGCGGATTATGTATCCGATGGTGATGGTACGGGCATTGTGCATATTGCGCCGGCCTATGGTGCGGACGACTTTTGGGCGGCAAAAAATATCGACCCAAAATTCCCTGTTTTATTAAATGTTGATACATATGGAAACTTTGATGAAACGGTTGCTGATTTTGCGGGCGAAAACATTTTTGCGGCCACGCCAAAAATCATTGATTGGTTAAAGCAAAATGGCCGTTTGGTTAAAAAGGAACAGTATAAACACAGTTATCCTTTTGGCGACCGCAGCAAAGAAAAATTAATTTATCGTGCAACGGATTCTTGGTATATCGATGTGCCAAAGATTAAGGATAAATTATTGGCCAATAACGCGATGGTAAACTGGACCTCTGCGGGCGAGCGTTTCCGTTCCTGGATTGAAAATGCGCGTCCTTGGTCCATATCGCGTAATCGTTTCTGGGGTATGCCATTGCCAATCTGGGAAAAGAATGGCGAATACAAGGTATTTGGTTCCATCGCCGAACTGGAAGAATTCTTTGGTGTGCCGGTTTCTGATTTGCATCGCCCAACATTGGACAAATTAACCCGTGACGGTTGGACCCGCATCAGTGATGTTCTGGATTGCTGGGTTGAATCTGGTTCTATGCCATGGGCATCGTTGCACTATCCGTTTGAAAATGCGGACCGTTTTGCGGCGACTTTCCCGGCCGATTATATTATCGAAGGTCAGGATCAAACCCGTGGTTGGTTCTATGCGCTTATGGTTCTGGCGACCGCTCTGTTTGACAAGCCTGCATTCCGGGTTGTATCTGCGAACGGTATGGTTGTTGATGAAAACAAAAAGAAGTTTTCTAAATCCTTGCGCAACTTTGTGGACCCAAGTGAACAAATTGAACAGTTTGGCGCGGATGCAATTCGCCTGTTTATTCTGGGGTCTAATTTCATGAAGGCCGAACCGGTTCCTGTTGATAAAGAAGGCAAAGTATTTGTTGAATCAACCAAGACGATACAAACACCGCTTTGGAATGCGTATCACTTCTTTACATTGTACGCCAACGCGGGCAATATCACGGCCCATGAAATCACTGATTCAGACAATGCGCTGGATAAATATATCATGGCCGAATTAAGTGTCTTGACCACAACGGTCAATGACGCGTTGTCTGAATACAAGCCAGACATTGCGATAAAAGAATTTGTACGCTTCTTGGATGTTTTGAATAACTGGTACATCCGTCGTGGCCGCGCCCGTTTCTGGGACGAAGAACAGGCCGCATTTGACACATTGTACACTGTACTGGTGTCCTTGTGTCGCGTGCTGGCACCGTTTGCACCATTTGTTTCGGAATACATTTACCGTGCACTGACCGGTTGTGAATCCGTGCACTTGACGGATTTCCCGACCGCATCCAAGTATGACGCCAAAATTGTTGACGACATGCGCCGCGTGCAGTCGGTTGTATCCGTCGGTAAACAGTTGCGTGAAAAGTATGGATTGCGCAATCGTCTGCCGTTGCGTTCAATGATTGTGGCTGGCTCTGACCTGTCTGACTATGCCGATATTATCAAGGACGAACTGAATGTAAAATCGGTTAAGTTTGAATCGAACACAGACAATGTCGCGGACAGTTTTGTTTACCTGATAACGCCCAAGATTGGTGCGCGCCTTGGTGGTGCATTAAAAGACATTATCCCGGCGGTAAAGCGTGGCGATTATGAATTGGTGGGCGATAAATTGCTGGCCGCGGGTCACGAGCTGAACGCGGACGAATTTGAAAATCGTCTGACTGTGCGTGATGGCGTATCGGGGGCTGCATTGCCTGATAATACAGCGGTTGTTGTTCTGGATACAGATGTTGATGCTTCATTGGTTGCCGAAGGTTTGGCAAACGATGCATTGCGTTTCATTCAGGATACACGCAAAACCGCAAATTTGGATGTGTCTGACCGCATTGTGTTAACATATACTGCGGACCCTGCATTATCCAATGCAATCGAACAGCATAAAAAGCGAATCATGCGTGAAGCCCTGATTACCCAGATGGTCACAGGCGACGGCGAATACGAAACCGAAATCGAAGGATATGCTCTCTCGATTTCTGTTAAAAAAGCATAAGGGGGTATTATATGAAACTGCCTTATTTGTATTGTGGCAATATCGGGACAAAATGTCCCGAAAAAATGCCAGACGGTCGTTGTAAGTTAACAGAAAAATTGGATACACATGAACGTTGTCCTGATTCAGTAATTGTTGAAACACCGGAACATGATTTCGTTATAAGATACCTTTACAGTATCCGTAATAATGTTCCGCGTCTTGTGACAATCAATTCACAGCCTATGCGAACATATCCAGATAATCTGTATTGTGGCAAACTTGATGACCATTGTCCACACCAGACCCCAGATGGCAAGTGTAAAAGACTTGAAAATATTCCAGATTATGGTCCATGTAAAGATGAACTTTATCTTAGTCCAGAAATGGAATTAATCACACGTTTGCTTCAATACGCACATCGTGATAAGCAAAAACAGAAATAAGGAACGAAAAATGGCAGAAAAATATTGTAAAGAATTTTTTTATCCAGAATTCGATTATGGTTGCCAATGTCCTGATTTTCGTGCAAACGGTCTTTGCAAAAGAGAATCGTTATGTTCACGTAAGTTAAATTTAACTCGTGAAGAATATACAATACTGGACAATTTGCGGATTGTAAAAGGGCAAAACGCAAAAATTCTGGAACTGTTACAAAAGCAGAAATAATGCTGACACCGCAAAGATATTTTGAATTGGTACCCCCGACCGTTGATATGACCATACGGTCGGAATTGTATCATACCAATGAATTTAACTTTGCGGTGGCTGTTATTTTATCGGCCCAGGCCACAGATAAAAAAGTAAACGAAGTAACACCTGAATTATTCCGCATCGCACCAACCCCACAAAAAATGTTGGATTTAGGAATTGAAGGATTGCGTGAACATATTCGGGTGATTTCTTTTTTTAATAACAAGGCGAAAAATATAATCGCGCTGGCAGAAACATTGGTCGCAGAAAATATGACCGATATATTTCCAAACAAATATCATAATCGGGATGAATTGATGAAATTACCCGGCATTGGGCAAAAGACTGCAAATGTTGTCTGTAATGTTTTGTGGGGCGCGCCCAATATTGGTGTCGATACGCATGTTTTCCGCAATGCACATCGGTATGGCTGGGTAGACGAGGTGGACAATACCCCAGAAAAGGTCGAGGAAAAATTATTAAAAAAAATCCCACGTAAATACCATCCAATTGTAAACCACGTTATGGTTCTGCATGGTCGGTATGTGTGTAAAGCACTGCGCCCAGAATGTGATAAATGTCCGGTCGCAAAATGGTGTCCCGCCAAGAATAAATAAAAACACCGACATTTGCCGGTGTTTTTTATTACTTACGCAGACCTAATTTCTTAATCAGTTCTTCGTATTCAGACACATTGCGTTTTTTGATGTACGCCAACAATTTCTTGCGACGATTAACCATCAACAACAGACCACGTTTTGAATGCTGGTCTTTATGATTTGCCTTCATATGTTCTGTCAAGTTGCGAATGCGTTCTGTCAAAACTGCAACCTGAGATTCAACGGAACCGCCGTTATCTTTTTCAGATACTTTGTATGCCTGAATCAATTCAGATTTTTTTGCTTTTGTTACGGACATTATATTTTCCTTTTGTTTTTTTATATTGTTCGTTTCGGGCGCAGTTTTCCGGATTCCACCCGTCCAATTCCAACGAATACATCGTTGTTATAGACACGCCAAACACCATCTGTTTGCGCCACCGTGATAAATCCACCATTTTTATATAAAACGGTATCTTTATCGTCCAGATTCAGAACCGGAATGTCCCCCAGTCCAAAATCCACCGGTCTAAGGACTTGCCTTAAATCGCCCCCATTATTAACCAGATTTTCCAAAAAATCAAGTTTTACGGCGTTTTTTATTTCGAACCCATTGGTCAGGGTCCGTCTTATCATATCAACGGTTGCGATGGTATTGCACAATTTTGCGATATCGCGCGCGATACTTCGCACATATGTTCCGCGACTGCACTTGGTCCGAAAATGCCAAGAATCACCACGCGTCCCCAGAAATTCCAGTTCATAAATTGTGACCGCGCGTGGTGGAATTTCCGCAACTTTTCCCCGTCTGGCCAGTTCATGCGCCCGCGCCCCGTCAATATGTACGGCCGAATACATTGGTGGCACCTGCATAATATCCCCAATTAACTGGCCCAGTGCATTAATTACCGCTTCCTTGGATGGAATAATATTGTTTCGTGCGATTTCGCGCCCCGTCACATCCAATGTATCTGTTTCAAATCCAAATTGTACGTCAAACAAGTACTCTTTTACATGCGGATTTGCATCTTCTACAAAAGGTATCATTTTTGTCGCATCGCCAATCGCGATGGGCAGTACACCCGTCGCCATGGGGTCCAGCGTGCCGATATGCCCAAACTTTTTTGTGCCAATCATTCGCGCAATACGACCACCCGCCGTTCTTGAAAACAGTCCGGAATCTTTATCTAAAATAATCCATCCTGATACCATTTTATCCAAATAAACTTAATTGTGGTTGCGGCAGGTTATCGGACACAGTCATTTTCTTGGCACTAACTTTCTTGGGGGCGCATTGTGTTGCGGGCTGTGCAACCTCGTGCGATTCCAGTGCGGCCAGTACACATTCTGCGCGTTCGATGACGGAACGTGGCATTCCCGCCATGCGCGCGACATGAATTCCGTACGAACGATTTGCCACACCCGCTATAATTTTATGCATAAATATAATTTCGTTATTGTGTTCGCGCACATCAATGGTCAGACATGTCACATTCCCCAGCCCATTATCACCGACCAACGCGGTCAGTTCATGATAGTGTGTCGCAAACAGTGTGCGCGGCTGCATATTATTCAAGAATTCCAATACAGCCTGGGCGATTGCCATCCCGTCATATGTCGCAGTCCCACGCCCAATTTCATCAAAGATGATAAAAGAATGCTGGGTTGCGCGGTTCAGAATATTGGCGGTTTCACTCATTTCCACCATAAAAGTTGATTGTCCCGCCGCCAGATTATCGGATGCACCAACGCGACTGAACAACTGGTCGCAAATACCGATTGTTGCGGACGATGCCGGCACAAAAGACCCCAGATGCGCCAGCACAACAATAATTGCATTCTGACGCAGGTATGTCGATTTACCCGCCATATTCGGACCGGTCAGCAGTGCAATCGCATGCGCATTAAGGTTGCAGTCATTTTTGACAAAGTTATCGCCATGCTGCCTTAGCACCGATTCAATCACGGGGTGTCGTCCACCAACAACATCGAATGCGCAATCATCGGTGATATTTGGGCGCACCCATGAATACAGCTGGGCGACCGCCGCCATTGTTGTCCAGACATCCGCATCAGCCAACAAATCGGCCGTATTTAACAGGTCGTCTGATATTTCGCGTATATTTTCGATGAAATCAGAAATGATTTCCGCCTCTATCGCGGCGGCTTTTTCCGCGGCGCTGCGTACATCATTGTCCAAATCAATCAGTCGCGTGGTGGTAAAGCGCATGTTGCCGGACATAGTTTGCCTGTGAATAAACCCGGAATCCGGTTGCATCAGCGCCTCGGCCCGTGCGGCGGGGACTTCTATAAAATATCCCAGTATATTATTGTATTTGATTTTAAGTGTGTTGATGCCAGTTGATGCAATATATTCCGCCTGAAGTGCGGCGATTGTTTCTCGCGCGCCATTCGACAGGTTGCGCATATGGTCCAGTGGCCCATTAAATCCTTCGCGAATAACACCACCATCGCGAAAGAATGTTGGTAATTCATCGGCCAAACCGTTTCTTAATTTAATCGCAATTTCCGAATGTGTGTTTATATCGGCAAATCTTTGTGCGAACCCATCATCAAGTCGTGACGACATCATCTGGGCGCGTGGCAAAGTCAATAAAAATTCACAAACATGTCGCATATCGCGTGGTGTTCCGCGTCCCGCCGTCAGACGTGAAATCGCGCGTCCAACATCGGGTACAGTTGTCAAAACCCCATCGACCATCGCCATAACATCTGGGTTTAACAAAAAGTGCGAGATATGTTTTTGTCTGTTTTGTATTTCCTGGATATCGCCCGACAGATTTCGCAGATACGCGCGCAACTTTCGTGCGCCCGCGGCGGTTTTTGTTTTATCCAGCACATCCAGCAAACACGCCCCACCATCATTAATTGGCGCATCGATTTCCAGGCTTTTCCATGTTGCCGAATCTATTAATAATTGCTTGCCTGATTTGAATGTATATGGTGCGCGAAAAACAATTGTTGCGCCGCGCTGTGTATTGAATAAATATCCGGCCAGCAAACAAATCGCATTATCCGGATGCATTGATACATCCGCGCCAACTGCGCCGCCAAACACGCGTGTGACAACCATATCAATATCTGTTCTGTGATACAGTTTTTCATACACAGGTGTTGTCTTGAATGTATCGCGCAGACTCATTATAGTTTTTTCTTCGGCGGCCCCAAACGGGAAAATAATTTCGGCCGGATTAATACGCACCATATCATCCAATACCTCGGCCGATTGACCGACAAAGAATTCTCCGGTTGAAATATCGCATCCTGCAATATCGTATTTGCCGCCGCCCATCGGTGCCACCGCAACCAAGAAGTTTGATTTTTTTGGTGTTAATAAATTTTCATCGGTCAGCGTTCCAGGCGTTAACACACGCACCACTTGGCGGTCAATAAACTTATGTCCGCGTTCTTTGGCCTGGGCGGGCGTTTCCATTTGTTCGACCAGTGCAACTTTATAGCCTGCGCGCACCAAACGACCAAAATAATTATCCGCCGCATGCCACGGAATCCCGCACATGGGAATACTGGTCCCATCGCCGTCGGTTCCGCGTGCCGTCAATACCAATCCCAGGTTTGCGCTGATAGTTTTTGCATCTTCAAAGAATGATTCATAAAAGTCCCCTAAACGAAACATCAGCAACGCATCTGGATTTTCTGCCTTCATATCCACATACTGTTGCATCACAGGGGTCAGTTTACTTTTTTCCGCCACGATAAATCCATTGTATTTTTAATTAAGCGCTAACTTTCAGTGTCTCGATTTTCAATTCTGCTTCTTTCAGCAGTTGTTCGCAGTATGCCTTTAACTTAATTCCTTGTTCATACGCCGCCACAGAATCCGCCAGTGGCAATTCGCCGGATTCCATTTTTTTGACCAATTCCATTAATTGTTTATATGCTTCTTCAAAAGATAATTTTTTTTCGTCCATAATTTACCCCCGGGTATAAAAAGAAAATTTTTTTATTGCAATAAATTCTTTGCATTTTGCAGCAATGTTATCGCCGTATCAATTTCATCCAGATTTGCACCCCCCGTCACCGACGGCGTTTGTGGTGCCGCGTTTTCGGTTGCGATGATACTGTTTGTTGCATCGGCTGGCAAATTTCCATCACGCAGTAATTTTTTTACCCCCGCAATGGTCATACCGTGTTTGTACAGCAAATCTTTGATAACAATCAGTTTGGCAACCGTTTCCGTGCGATAATATCTGCGCCCGCCTGCGCCGGTTGTTGGTTTGATTGCGGTTGGGAATTGTTTTTCCCAGTACCGCAAAGTATGCGCCGGCACGTCCAAACGTTTTGAAACCTCGTTTATAGATGCAAAGTATTCATTATTTTCCATGCCGGCACCCCATTATTCAGCGACAACTTCTGTTTCTTGTGTTTCGCTTTCTTCTTCGCCTGCGCCTTCGATTGCGATTGCGGACACAACCTTTTCATTTTCCGCTGTGCGGAACAGTGTCACACCCGCGGTACTGCGCCCAGCGATACGAACATCGGCAACTGGTGTGCGGATAATTTTTCCGCCGTCTGTCACCATGATGATATCTTGTTCGTCTGTCACAGGGAACGAACCCGCCACGGCTGTGTTTTTGCCACCCAGTTTAATATTTGTGAATCCGCCACCACCACGATGTGTCAAACGATATTCATATGAACTGGTGCGTTTACCGAATCCGTTTTCAGATATTGTCAAAATGAATTCTTCGCGTGCGGCCATTTCCGCCATCTTGGCATCATCAAGAACCAGTGTCGTTGTTTCTTCTTCTTCTGCATCTGCTTCTTCTTCGATACCAGTTGCGGCACGGCGTGCAGCGCGTGACTGTTTGATATACGCGGCGCGAACAGCCGAATCAGATTCACCACGGTTCAGCATTGCCATTCCGATAATCTGGTCATCTTTGCCCAGGGTGATACCGCGGACACCGGTTGAATTGCGTCCTGCGAACACGCGGATTTCTGGTACAGGGAATCGAATGGCGCGTCCACGATATGTTGTCAGGAACACATCTTGGTCTTCGTTGCAAGGCAACACGGAAATCAGACTGTCGCCTTCGTCCAGTTTCATTGCGATTTTACCGTTTGCGCGGATTGAATCAAAGTCGCTCATGCGATTGCGGCGCACGGTACCGGATGCGGTTGCGAACATCAAGAAATGTTCTTTGCCTGATTCTGCAACGCGTGCCACATCTTCTTCTGGGACTGGCAATATTGCGGTGATTGTTTCCCCGTTTTCCAGTGGCAACAGGTTTACCAACGGGCGACCCTTGGCGGCCGCGGCCGCTTCTGGTAATTTATATGTTTTAAGTTTATAGCACAATCCCTTGGAACTAAAGAACAACAGCGGTGTATGTGTATTTGCAACAAAGACCTGAACAACATAATCGTCTTCTTTTGTTGCCATTGCATTTCGTCCCTTGCCACCGCGTTTTTGTGCGCGATAAGTATCCAATGCAACGCGTTTGATATATCCTGTGTTCGATACAGTAATAACCATATCTTCGCGTGCAATCAAATCTTCGATATCTATATCGATTTCTGCATCGGAAATTTCTGTTCTGCGTGGGGAAGCCCAGTTATCACGAACCGCCGCGGTTTCTTCACGAATGATTTGAACGATGCGTTCGTGACTGCCTAAAATTTCCAACAGGTCACGAATCGTCGCGCCCAGATTGGTCAAGTCATCATGAATCTTGTCGCGTTCCAGCCCCGTCAAACGATGCAATTGCAATTCCAAGATTGCGCGCGCTTGGTCTTCGCTCATAAAGAACATGCCGTCTTTGTATTCGGTATTTGGATCGTCAATCAACTGGATATACGATTCGATATCAGATGCCTTCCATCCGCGTGAAATCAATGCTTCGCGCGCGGCTTCTGGGTTCGGACTTGATTTAATCAGTTCGATTACTTCGTCCAAATTACCAACCGCCACCGACAGACCCAGCAATGTGTGTGCACGATTGCGTGCCTTGTTCAAATCGAATATTGTGCGACGGCGAATAACCTCGGCACGGAATTCTATAAAGGCATCCAATACACCACGAACATTGAACAACATTGGACGGCCGCGATTCAGCGCCATCATATTAACCGGGAAATTTGTCTGCATTTCTGTGTATTGGAACAGGTGGTTCAACACAACATCTGCGATTGCATCACGCTTTAATTCGATAACGATACGCAATCCTTCCTTGGATGATTCGTCGCGAATTTCAGAAATACCTTCTATGCGTTTATCTTTAATCAGTTCGGCGATTTTGATAATCATTTGTGCCTTGTTAACTTGATATGGAATCTCGTCAACAATGATTGCTTGATGGTCACGAAAATCTTCGATATGTGTTTTTGAACGAATGATAATAGAGCCGCGACCCGTTGTGTGTGCTTTATATGCACCGGCATGGCCCATAATCATTGCGCCCGTTGGGAAATCTGGTCCTGGGATAATGCCGAACAATTCATCATCGCTGATATCCTTGTTGTCCAACACGGCCAAGATACCATTGCAAACCTCGCCCAAATTATATGTCGGAACATTTGTTGCCATACCTACTGCGATACCGGAACCACCGTTTACCAAAAAGTTTGGAAACTTGGTCGGCAATACAACCGGTTCCTGTAAAGAACCATCAAAGTTCGGTTGCCAGTCAACTGTATCTTTGTCCATGTCATCCATAAGTGACGCGCCCAGTTTAGAAAGGCGTGCCTCGGTATAACGCATGGCCGCGGCCTTGTCGCCGTCACGCGAACCAAAATTACCCTGACCCTGGACCAGCATTTCACCCATTGAAAAGTCCTGACCCATACGCACCATTGCTTCATAGATAGAACTGTCCCCGTGTGGGTGGTATTTACCCATCACATCACCGACGATACGCGCGGATTTAACGGTTGGCTTGGTCGCAGGCGCCACATCATTCATAACATAAAGAATTCTGCGGTGTACAGGCTTGCACCCGTCACGCACATCCGGCAACGCACGATCAACAATAACTGACATTGCATAGTCCAAGAAACTGGTCCGCATTTCGTGTTCTAACGAAGACTGTGGAATCTTGATTTCATTAACTTCATTAATGTTTTCTGACATACTTACTTTTCCCCTATTTCTAACACACAAAACATAGCAGATTTTTAGGCTTTTGGTCAAGAAATAAAGCCAAAAAAAAGCCTTGACAAAAGCGGCGTTTGTGGTAGGTTTGTGTGTATAAAATAATACGTAAAAAACAAAGGCTTGGGAAATGTTTTTACCATTATGGCGCATGTTCACCGCAATATTTGTTTATTATTTGTTTTTAGAAGCGATGAAAAAGCTTGGATTAATAAATTCTAAATAAAAAGGTTGCGTTTTTATAAAACCTGTGATTAAATAGGTGCACAAACGGATTTATTCTGGGTATTCATGATGCTGCTCGGGTACCTTGGAATGACAAAAGCAAAAGAAAAACTAAGGATTTAAGTCATGGCAACAAAACGTACATATCAACCATCGAAAACGCGTCGTGTTCGCACACACGGTTTCCGTGCCAGAATGGCAACTGCTGGTGGTCGCGATGTTTTGAACCGTCGTCGCGCAACTGGTCGTAAAAGATTGGCTGTAAACGCAGTTAACTAAAAAAGAACCGCCGATTGGCGGTTTTTTAATTATCGTGTTTTCTTATTATTTGTGACCTGTTGTTGAATATACTTACCCAACGCAGTAATTGTTCCTGCGCCCAATCCCACAACCACATTCCCAGATTTTAATGTTGGTAAAATCTGTTTTGCGACATTATCCATTTTTCCTGGGATATGTTCAAAACCAGATTGTGATGCAAAGTTTTGGCCGGTAATACCATCGATTGGTGATTCAGATGCTTCGAAAACATCTGTGACGATAACGCGTCCCGCATCACCAAATGCAACCTGAAATTCATTCCACAGGCCCTGCAGTCTTGTATATCTGTGTGGCTGGAATACGGCAACGATATTTTGTTTTCCAAATTTTGTTGCGGCTGCATCCAGCACCGCTTTGATTTCTGTTGGATGGTGTGCATAATCGTCAAATATTTGTATGCCATCAAATTCGTAAACTTTTTGGAATCTTCGCCCCATCCCTGTAAATGTGGCGAAATGACTTTTTTTGTTTGTGACATTTACACCACTTTCGTTCAGTGCGGCAACAACGGCCAATGCGTTATAGATATTGTGTGTTCCAGTCAGGCATAATTCCAAATCGACCAGTTTCTTGTTCTTGAAAAATACATCAAATTTAGTTCCCTTTGCATCGGCGAGGATATTTCTTGCCTGATAGTCGGCGTTGTTTTTTATTCCGAATGTTGTAAAGTTCCCGCTAAGTCCCTTGATGCCAATATCATCGGCATTTACAATTACTTTTTTTGCCTTGGATATCGCCTGGTTAAATACTTTTATTAAATCTGGCATCCCATTTTTATAGAAATCCAAATGGTCTTCTTCAAGATTATTTATGACCAAGATATCTGGTGCGTATTTTACCAATGTGCCGTCGCTTTCATCAAGTTCGGCGACAAAATGTTTGCCCGATTTATGCTGTGCGTTTGTGTTTATTTCTGGAACGATTCCGCCAACCACAAATGCCGGCGCATCCCCAGACATGTCCAATACATACGAAGCCATCCCACTGGTTGTTGTTTTTCCATGTGTTCCTGCAAACCCGATAAATTGCTTTTTGCCAATTTGTTGTGCATTTTTTGCAACTTCTTCCAGCAAGTCTGACCTGTGGTAAATTTTGATTCCGCATTCTTTTGCTTTTTGCAATTCCGGATTTGTTGACTTGACGGCAGTGCTGACCACAACGGTATCGGTATCTTTGTGTAAATTTTCTGCGCTGTGCCCAATATTTACGGTTGCGCCAAGTTCCTGCACCATTGCGGAATACTTGCCAGCCTCGATATCAGAACCGGTCACTGTATGTCCTTCTTCCAACAAATATTTTGCCAGGCCACTCATACCTATGCCGCCAATAGCAATAAAATGATATTTAGACAAATTGATACCCCTTTTGGTGATAAATATTGGTTTCAATATATTACAAAGTGGCCAAAAGTCAAGATTTTTGGCCACTTGTGTACACATAATATTATTGTTTTTTTACAAATCCCTGTGTTGCAGGACGGCGGTGAATGTTGCCTCGGTCACTTTTTTGCCACCGACAAATGCGATGCCGTGGAATTTATAAAGTTTCATTTTGCTTGTGACCAATTCTACATGCAATTCCAGTTTGTCGCCAGGGTGCACCATATGTGAAAACTTAATTTTTTCCATTGTGGTAAAATACCCCAACATATCTTTCTTTTCTTCGCCCAATCGGTTCAGGGCGATAAAGCACGCCGTTTGTGCCAGTGCTTCGACCTGTAATACCCCCGGCATAATAGGCTTGCCCGGAAAGTGTCCTGCGCACCAGAATTCATCATCGCGCACATATTTTACACCAACCGCACTGGTTTCGTTAATTTCGCGAATTTCATCAATCATTCGCATGTCGCCACGGTGTGGGATGACGGCTTCGATTCCTTTTGTGTCAATCATCATTTTGCCCCTCTCTTAGTGTTTTGTCTGTTTGCGCAGCCACGCATAATGGCGCATAAATTCCGTCCCAGGTCCCGCCGGATAACCCATATGGGATTCGCCATCTGGAATATTGCGGAACACACCGCTGTTTGCGCCCACAGATGCATCGTTTCCGATTTTTACACCGTTTGCAATTCCAACATGACCACCCAACAGCACGCGGTCACCAACGACCACACCGCCTGCGATACCAACCCCGCTGGCCAAGAAACATTCTTTACCTATGACAACGCCGTGTGCAACCTGACACAGGTTGTCGATTTTTGTCCCATCCCCTACCTGGGTGTCGGTCATGGCCCCACGGTCGATACAGGTATTTGCCCCGACCGAAACACGATTGCCCAACACAACCCGTCCAACATGTGGGATGAAAACATTGTGTCCATTTTGGCGTGTATATCCAAATCCGTCTTTGCCAATAACCGCACCCGCATTAATTACACAGTCCGCACCGATTGTGGCATTTTCAATATGTGCACCACTTTTAACAACGGTTCCCGCGCCCAGTGTCACATTGCGACCAATATATGCATAAGGATAGATTTTGACGCCGGCCTCTAACACCGCGCCGCGTTCGACGGTTGCGAATTGGCCGATATACACGCTGCGTTTTTTGCGAAAGAACACACCGCGTTCCACATGTGCATTTTTATCAATACCAAATCTTGGCTTTTCGCGATAAATTTCGCCCAGTATTTTTACGATATTTCCGCGTGGACTTTCCGTGATTAACAGTGTTGCGCCCTTGGGTGCGTGTTTTGCCTGCTCTGGCTGAACCAGAATCACGGTTGCGCGTGTGTTTTCTAATACTGATATAGGCAGTATTTTGAATGCAGCACTGTTTTGTTCGGTTGAATAGAATGCCAACTGACCCGGGCGCGCATCCGCAATTGGTGCCACCCCGCGCACAGGCGCATTTGCGTCACCGCGTAATTCCAGACCGAATTTTTCGGCCAACTGACCGGCTGTTGTTTTATTTGCCGCCGGCATAAGCAAAGTTTTTATAAAGTTCAACATAGTGCTGAAATTATAGAGCAAAAAAATCCCGCGTGCCATAAAAAATCGCGCGCCACGATTATCCCTTAATTTTCGCAATAAATGCATTATGGTTTTCCAGTTCGTCTGCCTTGGGCTCGAACTTTCTGTATGGGAAATTGCCACCAACCTTTGGGTGTGCCAACATGGCCTCGTGCTGTTTTGCGATAATTTCGCTGACATCCGGTGCGGGCGCAGTATTTTCCAGTTCAAGGTATACCTTGGCCAAAATTTCCGAGTCGATTAACGCCCCGTGTGCATCCGCACGTGCGGTCAGTGAAATTCCATACCATTTGGCCAACGCATCCAATGTATAACTTTTTGGACCAAACACGCGATTGCGCGCAATAACCAGTGTGTCCATCTGTTGTTCGCGTGGAATCTGGGGCAGGCCCAGTGTCGCCAATTCATGGTTTACAAACGGAAAGTCAAAGTCCAACCCGTTATGCGCAACAATTGGACTGTCACCAATGAATTCAAGAAAACGCGGTGCGATTTCCGCTATCTTTGGTTTATCTTCCAAAAAAGCATTAGAAATTTTATGCACCATATACGAATCGGGTGGGATAATTTTACCGTCTGGATTAATATATTCATGGAATGAATTATCGGTTATTTTGCCGTCTATGATTTCCACAGCACCGATTTCAATCACGCGGTCCCCGCGCAGGTATTCGAATCCTGTTGTTTCAATGTCAAAGCAAATAACGCGTTTCATAATAAAAATCCCAGTTCTTGATAATAATTGTTTGTGGTATTATAATAGAACGGTGAATTTAATGCTAGAAAATCTTAACAATGAACAAAGACTGGCGGTTGAAACGACATCTGGACCGCTGTTGGTGTTGTCGGGTGCGGGAACCGGCAAAACGCGTGTTTTGATCACCCGAATTGCATACATTTTGAATGCGCAACTGGCCCACCCATGGCAGGTTTTGGCCCTGACCTTTACGAACAAGGCGGCCAACGAAATGAAAACGCGTCTGGCATCATTGTCCGATGGCGCATGGTATTCCACCGATGTTTGGTGTGGTACATTTCATTCGGTGTGCCTGCGTATTTTGCGTGCAAATGCTGCGCGTGCGGGATTGCGGTCTGATTTTCTTATCTTTGGCGAAGAAGACCAAAAGTCCGTTGTAAAATCCCTGATATCTCAATCAACAAAATCGCCCGCCGATTATGTCGAAGAATTTTCCGCGATTAAGGACAAGGGGTTGGTCGCATTAAAGAATACTGATAAATTATTTTGCGCATACAATGCGGAATTGGCGCGCCTTAACGCGGTGGATTTTGGTGATATTATTTTAAAAGTTCTGGAACTGTTTGATAAAAATCCAGATATATTGTTGCGATATCAGAATCAGTTTAAGTACATATTGGTTGATGAATTTCAGGACACAAATAACGCTCAGATGGAATTTCTTTACATGTTAACCCGTGGTGTGGAAAATCCGAATATCTGTTGCGTTGGCGATGATGATCAATCCATATATTCGTGGCGTGGTGCGGAAATAAAACACATATTAAATTTTGATAAAACCTTTCCAGACGCACAAATCATTCGCCTTGAAACAAATTATCGCAGCACATCAAATATTCTTGGTGCGGCAAATTCTTTAATTCGTCACAATCGTGGCCGTCTGGGCAAGGATTTGCGTGCGACCGCGGATGCGGGTGCGGGCGAACCGGTATATGTTCTGACACTGCCGACGGATCGTGACGAAGCACGCATAATCGCGGATGCAATTTTGCGTGATGGCGCAAATGATTTTAATAAATTTGCATTATTGATTCGCGCGGGCAGTTTGTCGCGCATATTCGAAGAAGAATTTGCATCCCGTGGCATACCGTATAAATTGATTGGTGCGACCAAGTTCTATGATCGCATGGAAATTCGCGATGCGATTGCGTATTTGCGTTTATTGGTTCATCCGTTTGACGATGTGTCTTTTTTGCGTGTAATTGCAAAACCAAGACGCGGTTTTGGTGACAAAGCGATTGAAAAATTACGCGCCGCGGGTCCGGACCTGATGACGGGACTGCGCAATGCGGATTTGGCGCCCAAGATGCGTGCGGCCGCTAATGAATTTTTGAACGCGTTTGATTTTGATTGGTCGTCTATGTCGCCACGCGATGCGGCGCAAACATTACTTGACCGTACGGGTTATATAAAAATGTGGGCCGATTCCAAGGATGCCGATGCCACCGACCGACTGTCTAATATCAAGGAATTAATAACATCCGTGATATCAAAATATGACACATTGCCAGAGTTCTTGGAACAGGCCGCCCTGATGACGACCGATGATAATGATTCTGAAAGCATGCCCAACACAAATTGTGTCAGCATCATGACAATTCATGCGGCCAAGGGTTTGGAATTTGATACGGTATTTTTGCCCGCATGGGAAGATGGCATTTTTCCAAATGACAAGGCGATTAACGAAGGCGCAATCGAAGAAGAGCGGCGATTGGCCTATGTTGCGGTGACCCGCGCGCGTTCGCGCTGTGTAATATCAAACGCGATGATGCGTATAGTATTTGGTTCGCGCGCCTATAATTCTCCCAGTCGATTTATCACGGAAATGGATAATCGTTTTTTGGATTTTCAGGGTGGCGCGCCACGCGCCTACGCGCCCAGATATACTTCCTATGAAAAGCCAAAACCTGTTCACAAGAAACCAGAATCCATGGTTGGAAAACTGGTTGAACATTCCGAACTGGGCGCCGGTGTTGTTATCGAAGATTCTGGTGAAATATTAACGATTGCGTTCAAGACACGCGGGATAAAAAAAGTTGCGCGAAATTACATTCGTACTATATAAAAAAACCGCCAACTGGCGGTTTTTATTTTGTTTAGAAGCCCTGTGGTTTATCCATTTTTGTTTTGGAAACTTTTTTATCCAACGCACCAACAACTTCATTTGTGATATCCAATTTATCGGCATCTGCACCTGTGCGCGCAAAACGACCATCGATTACCAAGGATAATTTTTTCTTGGCTATGATACCTTCAATAATTGGGTCCAGATGTTCTTTCTGGATTTCATTCAATGCCTTCTGATAAGACATTTCAACACTCTGTGCGCGTTCGGTCAATTCGCGTTGCAGTTTGGTCACTTTGTTTTGATAGTCAACAACGCGGCGCTGTAATGCTTCGCGGGACAGCACATCCTGGGACTTTTCGATTTCTGCTTTTTCTTCTTCCAGTGCTTTTTGTTTTGCTGTCAATTCATCACGCAATTTGGATTCATATTTTTCTTTTTGCTCGCGCAAATCTTTCAACACCACCGCATCATTTTGAATCGCATCCATGCGAACGACCGCAATACGCAGGTTTGCGCCATTTGCCGCATCCGCCGACACCGCTTCCAATGCTTCGTTAACAGATGCGCCACCGTTTGAATTCAGCGCATAAACCGCCCATCCACCCAACGCAGCAACTGCAATAACCAAGGCGGCAATCACACCGGTCTTTTTGTAATTTTTTACGGTTTTATCATTTGTGTTTTTTACCATATTTTCCATCCTTTATTTTGTTATAGTCAAACTATAGCAATAAAAAAATAAAATGAAAAGGGAAAGTTATCTGGCCGGGGCAATGCGCAATTCCACCCGTCGATTGGTTAGCCGGCCGATATCATCTTGGCCTGCGATTGGTCGTGCCGATCCTCGCCCGACGATAAACATGCGCGCGGTGTTTATGTCATGCTGGGCCATATGTACGGCGACCCGTTGTGCCATATCCATGGACAGTGCATATGCCGCATTTCCATCACGCATCGCATCGGTATATCCCGCGATTTCTATAAAAGTTGCATTGTATTTTTTAAGTATTTTTTCAATTGTTTTAAGTGTGTCATCCCCACTGACCGAAATGTCCGCAACATTCAGTTCCATCAGCGCATCTCGCACCAGTATAACCATGACATCGGTGCCGGCGCGCTGAACGGATATGCCTGGTTTGCGCAGTGCATCATACAATTCGTATTCCAACTGTGACATATAATGTGTTGCGACCATGTTATCATTTGAAACCTTGTCGCCATATTCCATATTTGCGCCTGCCTGTGTCGCGGCCGATATCAATTTCCCGCCCGCCCCCAGATATACGGGTCGTTTTGCCACGCGTGACATTTCGGTCATGTCTGTGAAACTTGCACCATTAAGGTAATTTTTCCATGTTGCGCGTTGTGGACTGCTGTACGGTGCGCACCCCGTCACAATACTTAACGCAACCAGAAAAAAAGCCCTTTTTAATACATTCATTATTTAACTATAAAAGATATTCTGTTTGTATTGGTTGAAAAGCAATTGTTTCCGCCATCGTAATCGTATCCATTTACAATCATTGTGGAAATCCAGTCGGCCAGTGTGTTTGTAAAATATTCGCATTCGCCTTCGGATAAATCCACCAGATTAATTGAAAAATATGTTCCATCAACGGCGGATTCGATTGACCACTGGTCGCCACCGATTGGTGCCTTGTCGGATTTCAGCGCGCCCGCCTTAATCAGATAGTTAACAGATATACCGTCGTATGAACCGCGTGCCTCCATCAAGATTTTTGTATCTTGTGCAATTTGTTTGATTTCGGTACTGGCGATTGTTCGGATTTGATTTTGGCGAATCATGTTATATACGCCAACTGCCGATACGGTCATAATACCCGCGATTGCCATTACACCAATAACTTCTATCAAAGAGCGCCCAGATTCTTGTTTCATTATTTTACCCCGATTATTTCTGCATCTTCAAAAAGGCTCATTGCGTTTGCGACCAATGGGTCGGCTTCGACTTCGGCCTGTTGTTGTTCCGACATGGTTTGTGTGTGAACGGTTTCCATCACGCGTTCCAGTGTCCATGTTTGTCCAGTTTTATCCATCAACCAAACCGACAATTTGTGTGCAAAGTCCGCATCGCCTTTGCGGTCAAAGTATTTAATTTTACCATTTTCGAATTCTGCGATTTCGATATTGCTGCTGTAATAGGAATACAGTAATATTTCCTTGCTGTTTTGTAGTTCGCATGCCAAATCACCCGCCGATGTAATTGTGCATGTGACCTTGGTGGCGGGGGCGGATTGGGTTTTGGCCATACGGTCCGCAAAGATATTTTTCACTTCGCGTACACGATTTTCGGATTCCTGTTGTTTAATGATTTCAGGAATTGGTGGCATGTCCGCTATGTGCATACAGCGTACAATCAACATATCAAAACATTGCTTGTGATTTCCGGTTGCCTGCATTTCTGGGACGGCCGCAACCAAAACCTGCCAAATGCGGGACAGCGTATTCAAAGAAATGCGTGCATTAATATTTCTTATCTGGTCACGCTGGTCCGCGGTATATGGTGAATTAATTGTGTCGCCCGCGTGCAAAGACGGATGCATACGTGTCGCCCAATGTGTCCATTCCATCATGTCGGTCAACAGCATGGTCAAATCCGCGCCGTTGTTATAGATTTCATCAACTTTGTCCAATGCGGCCGCTGTATCACCAGACAGGATTGTTTTCATAAAGTCGACAACCACGCCGCGATCCGCGCGCTTTAACATATCAAGTACCGCTGCTTCGTCAACATGGCCGCCGGTCTGTGCGATTGCCTGGTCCAGCAAAGACAACCCGTCACGCACGGAACCGTCCGCCGCGCGCGCCAAAAGTTCGTTCGCGCTGTCTGATAATTCTATTTTTTCCTGTTCGGCAATCCACGCAAAATGCTTTTTAAGTGTATCAACCGGCACGCGAACCAAATCAAATCGCTGGCAACGGGATAAAATGGTCACTGGTACCTTTCTGATTTCGGTTGTTGCCAAAATAAATATTACATGTGCGGGTGGTTCTTCCAGTGTTTTCAGCAACGCATTAAAAGCCGAAGTGGACAGCATATGAACTACGTCGATGATATATACCTTGTATCGGCCATTTGTTGGTCTGTATTGTGCTGCATCCAAGATATCGCGCATATTATCCACACCGGTATGTGATGCGGCGTCGATTTCCATAACATCGATATGCTGGCCGGCCGCAATTGCGCGACAGTTTTCGCATTCACCGCATGGTGTGGCGGTTGCCTTGTCCGACGAAAGACAGTTCAGCGCCTTGGCCAAAATGCGGGCGGTACTGGTTTTACCCGTTCCGCGAATTCCGGTAAAAATGTATGCGTGCGCAATGCGCGAAGTGTTAATCGCGGTTGTTAAAGTCTTGACCAAAACATCCTGGCCAATAAGAGATTTGAAATCTTGACTGCGATATTTTCGCGCTAAAACTGTATAGTTCGTATCCATGCTAAAATCTTCCTTTTGCCACAGAATAGCAAACCACAGTTAAATTTCAACAATTAAAAGTGCGCGAATGCAGGCTCGACAAAATTACTTCAAATTTGTAATAAAGTCAGGGAAACCAACTTCTTCTTCGTCGCTGTTGTCCGTGCTTTCGGGATTGGCCTTGACGGCTTCTTCTGCGGCGGCCGCGGCGGCTTTTTCCTTGGGGTCGCGGATGGAATCGATTTTAACCTGTTCTGCATTTACAATACGTCCATAGTGTTCCGCCGTTTGCAACAGACGTTCGCGTTCGATTTCATCGGCTGTTTGGCGTGCCTGATCAATATACTGTTTTCTTTTCTGGCGCCATTTATGACAGCGTTGAATCATCTGACCGACCGAGGACTGATTTTTTTTATTTTGCATATATTTTATCTTTTTTCAGGAAATAATATTTAATAACAGTAATTTCTGCTATCGCTTCTCAACGAAACAAATGTTAAATCATCTTAAAACTGATTGCAATATTTTTTTTCAATTGCTACCCTTTGCATCGTAGGAGGGGGCGATTTTGCACCAACAGCGCGGAAACTTTTTATTACAGGCATTATTGGCACTGACACTGGTGTTTGCCTTTGTGCCGTTTTTTGCGCGTCAATTATCTGGTCGAAATCAAGACGCGCATATGTTTGCTGCGACAAACCAGATAGAGGTTGCGCAAACTGCCGCACGTATATTTTTGCGCGAAAATATCAACAACCTTTCATATGATACGACCGTTTTTGCGGGCGATGATTTTGCTGATTTACTGGAACCGTATGGTTTGCCATTGGGTTTTGTGCCGCGTACTGCGCTGGGACAGGATATGGCATTTATCGTGCATAAAACGCCAACAAATATCAGTGCATATCTGGAATTAACGGGTGGTGATTTATCCGCACTGGAACGGGCGGAATTGGCGCGCAGGGTTGGTTTTTATGCAGCCGAAGTGGATGATGTCATTCATGTTGGTATTGATATTCAGGAAATTTATTCCGATGTTGTTCGTCGCAACGAACCGGACCTGACCAACGGTGCATTTTTGACGGACCTTGATATGGGGGGCTTTAAGTTTTCAAATGCGGGGAAATTTTTTGGCATGCGTGGTGAATTTGAAACGGCCCAGATTGGTACTTTGTCTGTGACTGGTGTTGAATCAGGACGCAAGATTCGCAGTAATATTGAAAACATATTTTCCGACAGGGCGGTATTTCAAAGCGCATCTGGTGAATCCGCGTTTTCATTAACGCGTGGTGCGCTTTATGTTGACAGCGCCAGTCTAAAAAGCGTGTCGCAATATGGGGATACCGGTAATCTAACGGCGGATGCTGTGTCGGTGTCTGAAATGTCTATGACTGCGGGTCGAACTGGATTTACGGGGCCTGCTAAATGGGATATTCATGGCAATGTAATATCGGATCGTATTAATTTCACTGTCGAACGTTTGGATGTGTCCTCGCATTTGGATACAACGCGCGGTCAGAATGTGTATGTTAATACCGATGAACTTGAATACAGTTCTCGCAGCGGAATAGAGGTTGGTAATTTATACGCAGCAAATATAACATTGCGCGACCAAACATCCAGTGCCTTAAATGACGGGCAAAGCGGGGCTGTTTTATTGGATATTCGTCCGGCTGGTACATCTATTTTGCCCGATGTTTATATTGGTGAAGTTAATAATGATAATATTTTAATTTTGGCAAATCCTTTGGCGGATGATTCAAAAACGGTCACATGTAAATCTGTTATTACTGATTTAGGTGGCGTGTATAATAAATCGTCATTATCCCAATACATTCTTTGTCAGTACATTTACTGGCAAAGGATTGAACAGCGAATTAATTTGAAACAGTGTTTAATGTCGGGGCGGGGTGATTGTGAATAAACGCATGCGTATTTTTTGTAATGACAACAGTGGTGCTTCTGTTCTTGAAGTGCTGTTGGCAATGGCAATTGTTGCAGTTGCTGCGCCGTTTGTGTACACCCAGATATCGCGTACCAATCATGTTGTGCACGATGTTGCAATCGCAAATAAAATTACCGAAACGCGTGACGGTGTATTAAACTATATTCGTTCAAATCACGATGCGTGGCCCGATGTTGCGCAAATAAGACTTGCCCCCGAAGATTTGCGCCAAATGTCCGACATGGCGATTGCGGGTTTTATCGATAAATATGAAAATCGTGGTGCGGTTGTCACGGATGTTTATCTGGCGTTTGATTTGGGTGAAACAGAACTTCGTACAAATCAGATTGCGGGCTATATTGGTACCGATGCGGCGGTTGTTGGTGATGATGGAATTGCATATGGTAATACATGGGCGGTAATGGCACCGGATTTTTCGGCTGGAAATTTGATTTACAGAATTTCCCGTGATGTTGTTGGTGAAGACACATCGCGTTATTTGCATCGTGGTACATCGGGCGAAGACAACCTTAATGTCATGATGCGTGACTTTGATATGGGTGGTTATAATGTGTTTGATGTCGCAACCGTGTCGGCCCAGTCCGCAGATATAAATAATGCAGCTGCTACATTTGTGACATCAAACGATGTGTCAGCGCAAAGCATCTATTTTTCATCGGGCGCAAATGTAGACGGTCAGGAAGTTCGGTTTGGTTCCCTTCGTGTGACGGGTGATATGAATGGTTTTAGAAATATAACCGCATTAAATGTAAATGGTGGCGGATATACCACAAACGGCCGCATTATTGCCGACCGAACAAAAATTGTAAATTCAGTAAATGTGGCAAATAACCTGAACCTAAAATCCAGCACGACCCGCAGCATCAGCAGTTTTATCGGCATAACGGCCAGTTCGGTGGTCGCGCCATATATATCCGCTGATGAAATGATGTTTTATAATAACTTTGGTTTGACTGTATCGGGCGAGTTATTAATGTCAACAACCGCGCCGCTAAAAATAGGATCGTGGTCGTTTACATCGTCCAAACCGCCCCAGTTCAGTGAATTTGTTTTGTCGCGCGCATCGTTGCCTATGGCCACAGATAAGTCTGAATTTGCGCCCCTTATGGACAGCGGTTGGAAAACAATAGGTGTATCAATACTAAAATGAAATACTTAAATCATATTTTTAATAATCGCAAATCGCAATCGGGCAGTATGTTGATTGAATTACTGCTTAGTGTTGCATTGGCGACGGTTATTATCCCGTTTGTTTTCAGGTATCAGCAAAATGCCGTCACGCGTGCGGAAAACACCGCAATTGCAAATTCTATGACGGAAATTCAGGTTGCGCTGGAACGTTATATGATGGCCAATCGCGAAGAATTGCTAAACACTGTCGGTCGAAATATTGTTCGTGTTAATCTGGACGAGTTATCGGAATTTGGTCTGCCCGATTCTTTGCTTGAATCTGGTCGCAACAAATATCAATTAAGAATTCTGAAATCAAGTGACACAATTGGCCAATCCACGCTTCAGGGTGTGATTGTTCGTGATGCGGCCGATGTCACACCCATGCGTACGCGTGAAATAGTATCCCTTGGTGGTAATTCGATGGGATTTGTCGAAGGAACGCATGCCTATGGTGCATTTGGGTCATGGCACACCGATACGATTGATTTGGGTGTGGATATTACAAACGGTATTATTGAAACAACATCAATCAGTCGCGATAATGCATTGTACCTGTGGCGTGTACCGTCTGATAATGCATCTGATGCAACAATGATGTCGGCACTAAGTTTGGGCGGTCACGATATTAAAAATGTAAAGTTCTTTGATGTGTCCATGGCGCAATTTGGCGAAGATTTATCTGCATTAAAAATAGTTGCGAATAATGTGGTGTTTCAAAACAGAACTACTTTGGATAAAAAGTTTGAAACCAAAAGTGCAACGGTGTCTGGTTCCATGTCATCCGATTCCCGCAATATGGAAATCAGTGGCAACATGTTGTTGTCTGGGCTGGGTAAATTTTCATCCGTGACAGCAAATGATTTATGGGTGAATAACTTGAATTTATCGGGCCTGTCGGTCGAGGCCGAAGATGACCTTGCTGTATTAAAGGTTAATCAGGTACTGGACATGACATACGGTTATATCGATGCAATGTTTGTGACGGTTGGTTTTTCTGGGTCAATTACACCGCGTCTGATTGTCAAGGGGCGAATCCAAGATTCTGTTAAATCTGAATACTTTTGGGATGTGGCCAGTAAAACGGCGCATATGTACGATGCAATATTAATGGAATTGCAACATATGGCACCCATTTTATCGGCCACGATTGGTCGGTCTGACACGCAAACCAGTAAAATCTTAAAATCGGTTTCCGCCGCCCAGGATGCAACTGCATCTGATTACATGAACGCCCTGCAAGAAATTCAAAGGACTGTTCGCGGGAAATATCGCCAGTTGAATTTAGAATAAATTGTGGTATAAGTATCAATATGAAAATAAAATGTGATTTTTGTAAAACCGAATATAATTTGGACAAGGTCCCAACTGCACCTGTGCGTTGTGCATTGTGTGGCCATACATGGACGGTGGCCGCACCCACTTCCAAGAATTCATGGCTGATGTTTTTTGCATCACTGTGTGCGCTTTTGTCGGCCATTGTTTTTACAGTGGTGGTGGTTGTCACGCACCAGGCCAAAAAAGAAAAGCAAAAACCACTTGTCGCCAATGTTCATGCCGTTGAATCCATAACTGATGAAAATGGTGTGGCGCATTTATCCGTTCGTGGTTCTATTGTTAATCAGTCTGATGATATATACGGCGTACCCGATTTGATGATTGTTTCCTTTAACGAAGCGGGCGGTGTCATTGCCCAACAGAAGTTTATGCCATCGGCGACACTGCTGGATTCCGGTGCATCGGTTCAGTTTAACCATATCTTATCGGTTCCTGTATCCGGTGTTAAACGCGTTTCGGCATATCTGGTCGATGTTCAACAAGAAGCGGGGGATGAAAAATGAAAAAAATAATTTTTGCCACCTTGGCATCGTTTGCAATATTTTCGGCCCATTGTGACCAACTCGCTACCCCACGTATCAGCATTTTTTCCACCAGCACAGATTGGGAGGCTGTCACCGGTCTAAACCTTGCCGAATATCGCGGCAGTTTTATACCGGATTCTCGCTTGGTTGGCCGTGGTTTGGTTTTATATTATCTTGATGGGTTTCCTTGTTATGGTTTGGGTGATGGTGTGCGTGTTTGGATTGGACCAAACGGTCAGAATCATGAACATTTGCGCATTGCGTGTGTTGCTGCCCCGCGTGAAATTAAATTTGCGTATCGCAACGCCACGCGTGATGCGGACCAGGCCACAACAACCGGTATTTTAACATGTCCTGTTCGCGATGATGGCCGTGAATTAACAATTGATTTGTCCGATTGTGCCAAGGGCCCCGACTGGGATGATTACGAATAGGTTTTTTATATGACACAAAAGCGTGAGTTTACAGTATCAGATACCGACCAGATTATGCGTCTGGATAAGTTTTTAGCAACCAAAATGCCGGAATTTTCGCGCAGTGAAATTCAAAAGTTCGCCGTGACCCGTGCGGGTGTGGCGGTAAAATCGTCTGACAAGATTCGTGTTGGCGATGTTTATACTGTTGAAATTCCGCCGGTAAAAACCGATATTGCGGCCGATAATATATCCCACGATTTTGATTTGGATATATTGTTCGAAGATGACGATATAATCGTAATTAATAAACCGCGCGGCGTTGTAATGTATCCGTCCGCCGGCAATAAAACAGGAACCCTGGTCCAGAATATATTGGCGCATACGCATCTGTCTGCGCTGGGTGGACAAACGCGCCCCGGTGTTGTTCATCGCTTGGACAAGGATACCAGTGGTGTAATGGTTTTTGCAAAATCTGATGCGGCGTTTCGTGGGCTGGTAAAAATGTTTTCTACGCATGATTTAACGCGCAAATATGTCACATTTGTTTGGGGAATTCCAAATTGGGAAGCGGCGGACATTACCGGTAATATCGCGCGTTCATCCCGCAATCGTCAAAAAATGAGTCTGGTTAAGACGGGTGGCAAACCCGCCCATACCGAGGTTTCGGTTATAAATGTGTTCCCACGCGCCGGCGTATCCCAGTTGCGTTGTAATTTGTTGACTGGTCGCACACACCAGATACGCGTTCACCTGTCGGCACACGGATTTCCCGTATTGTGTGATCCGCTTTATGGCAATGGCGCATCGCGTTTTGGTTCGGTCAAGGACATGGATTTGCTGGATTTCCTGCATGAAAATTCCGGTCAGATGCTGCACGCCGAAGTACTGGAATTTGTCCATCCTGTCACCGGTGAAAAACTGCACTTCAAATCCAGAATGCCTGACGATATGGCGCAACTTAAGGCTATCTTGGAAGAGGTATAAAAAAAACCGCCATTTGGCGGTTCTTTGTTATGGGCATTGTGATAATTGTTTTAACACATTCTGCACATCGTTATTTACAGACACTGTAATTTCGCGTTTCAGTCCATCTGTAAATGTATAGTTGAACTGGGCGTTTTTGAATTCTGGCAGGGCCTGATATACCTGTTGGAATGGCGCCAACATTGCCTGGAACCACTGGCGACCACGACACAGGCACCCGTTGCGCACATCCGCCGCCACAACAGCTGTCGCGGTATTTGGATATTTGGTGTCCAGATCATAATCTGTCATCATCAAACAACGTGACCCAAACCCATAGAAGTTCGCATCATCCGACATAAATTTGTAAATCAGTCCTTCGCTTGCGCCCGCCTGCTTCAGTGCATACACCATACCGTCGGTACAGCATGCCTGTGCGCTGCGCATCAGCATTTTGTATCTTTCCAGCAAAGGTGCTGAAACATCTTCGTTTGCGGTAATATGATTGTTGCAATCGGCGGCATTTATAAACGCGTTTACATTTGCGTCGCGCAACCGCGGACTGCGTGGTGACAGCGTTTCGTGAACAATTGGCTTCCGGCGCCAAATTTCACATTCTGTTTCTGTTTCAAAAGGACATCCATCGTCCACGATTCCAAATGTTTCCGTGACGATTTCCGACATATCCTGAGCCACATATTCGCCCCGTGGTGTCGCGCCAAACCAGATGTCATGCGCCGGCTTGTTTGGCATCAGTATTTCTTCAATGCGTGCGCGTGTTGCGGCCGCATCGTTCATATTTTGATTGTACAGTTCGATTGGATTTGCCTGAACGTCGATTTCACGAACATAAATTTCCGGACTGTCTTCCAAGAACCAGTCGCTAAAATCTTTGTACTTATAACTGGATATAGAATCATCCCAGATTGGAACACCGTCGCGCCAATCCACGGTTTTATCTGCGTTGTGGTCGGCGTATTTCCCATGTGTGCCATCCCACAAAGCGGGGCGTGTATCCTCTGGCACAGGCTTGATGCTAAGCATTTTAACGCTGCGCATCGGTACCGGTTCCATCGCATCCATAACCATTGGCTGAATTTGTTCCGCAACGACAACAGGTTGTTCCGGTTGGGAAACTTCAACAACTTGTTCTTCAAATTCTTCAAATACCAGTGGTTTTATATAGCAACCATCCCCCGCGCAATCAGACGACCACGCAGGAAGTGCCCCACACATACCCAGCAGGGACGAAAAAATAAATATCTTGGTTTTCATGCCTATTATTATATCACAAAAAGCCGGTCATTAAAACAGGTTTTTGGGTGTTTTTTTGTTGTACCGCCCCAGATATCTTTTTATAGTTAGGAATATATAACCATCAACACAAAAAGGGGAAAGTATGAAAAGAATTTCATTGTTTGCTTTGTTGTCTATGATTGCGATGCCGGCCATTGCACAGGATGCCACACCATCCGATGCGTTGCAGTCGATTGCCCAGGATGCCGCCGCCACGGCCAGCGAACAGGTCGCGGTTGCAACAAAGCTGGCAACAGAATCGGCCAAAGAAGAGGTTACGGAATTTGTTGAAACAAAAACCAAATCATCGTTCTTGCATGGTCTTCAAATTGGTGTCGGCTTGTCCGCGACCAGTGGTCTGAATGGCTTTATTGGGTATGCGAACAAAGACTTTGATTCTTTCTGGGCCAAACGCTTTGGGGTTCGTTTTGATTTCGCGACCACTTCCCCGATTAAGTCATCTATTAACGATCTGATTGATGGCGTTGTTGACGATGGTATTGATATTGGTGATAACCTGACAATTTCTGATTTGGATTTAAAGGCTACGCATTATGCGGCCATGTTGGATTTTTATCCGTTTGGCGACACATGGTTTTTGGGCGGGTGGCGCCTGACCGGTGGTTATTATATGGGCGAATTGACGGCAACCGCCGCACTTGCCGGCACAATCGATGCGCTGGACGCGGGTTCCTATGAATTTGAATTGGGCGGCCATAACTTTAAGTATGTTGGTAATTCGGTTCATGGCAGTGCCGACCTTGATTGGGAATATCGCGGTCCATATTTGGGAACGGGTTTTGATATGGGGTTGTTTGCTGGGTTCAAGATTTATCTGGATGCCGGTGTTGTGTTCACAAATCGGTCTGCGCAACTGAATTTGGATATTCCATTTGATAATTTGCAAATGATGGAAAACGGTTCTTGGGAAACTGTCCGGGGTACACCGCTTGAAGATACTGTAAATAATATTATTAATGAAACATTGGTGGATGCGCAGTCTGAATTGGATGACTTCAAATTCTATCCGATGGTAAAACTTGGCTTTATGTATCGCTTCTAGAATCAGAACCGCTTCGGCGGTTCTTTTTTTGCGGAATTTATGCTAATTGTTGCGTATGTGCGCATGGTTTATAATTTTTGATTATGAAGCGCACATTTTACATTCTTTGTTTGATTGCTGTTTCGGATATCGCATATGCCGACACGGGATTTCCGCGCGGCATGTCCGTTGGTGTTGGTGTGTCCGCGACCAGTGGATTGAACATAGTGACGGGCTATTACAATAATAATTTTGAAAACTATTGGTTGCGTCACTTTGGTGCGCGAATCGATTTTGCAACAACCGATCCGCTTAAATCCGCCATCGATTCGGCGATTGAATCATATATGGATGATGGAATCGAGGTTGGCGATGGTGTGAAGTTGGACGAAGGCCAGCTTGATGCATGGCACGGCAGTTTTTTGCTGGATTTTTATCCGTTTGCTAAAATGTGGCGATTAAGTACGGGGTATTTCTGGGGTGGTGCCGATTTATCCGCAGCTATTTTTGGCGAAGTCGCCACCGCCCCTGATGCCAGATTTTATTTCTATCTGGCCGGCGATCACTATTATTATAATGGCAATGATTTCAGTGGCGCCGCAAAAATCAACTGGCATTATCACGGTCCATATCTTGGAACGGGATTTGATATTAGTCTTTTTTGCGGTTTTGAACTGTTTGTTGATGCGGGGGTTGTTTTTGCAGCGCGCCCTGCCAAATTGTCGCTGAATATCCCGCACGAACAACTTTATATATATAATAGGGGTACATCCACATGGTCGCCGGTGACAATTCCGGCCCTTGATGCCGATGTGGTACGCGCAACGCGTGATGCGAATCGGGATTTGGCGGATTTTAAGCTCTATCCGATGCTAAAATTGGGGTTTGCATACCGATTCTGATATAAATTATTCGATTCGGGTGTGTCGAATCGGGCGATTTAGGGCCAAAAACCGAATCATTTTATGGGGCGCAAAATAAAAATTAAAAAATAATTTTGGATAAAAAATGGCGGAAATCTGGGCTTTTTTGTGGTTTTAAGAATTTTTTGAAAATTATTTTCTAAATTCCGCTTGACTTTTTGAAAGTTTGAGCGCATACTAAGCGGGCTTTCAAGTTGAGACAACAAAACAAAAAGAAACTCAACCCCTGAAATTCTGCGGTTTACGGAACAAACGGTATGAATCGGGTTCTTGTTAAACTACGCAAACATTGTGAATAAAAGCAGCTCATCAAAAATTCAAGAAGGGATGTGCAGACAGTTGAATTTGGAATATCCAAACTTTGACTAAGTCAAAAGTGCATATCCTAGACAGGTAGTAGGTTTACATATTAAACCTCGT
>JAZLDK010000085.1:0-5215 GCA_045614725.1 Candidatus Enterousia sp. | reverse complement strand
AAAAGACTGGCCAATGCGCAAAACAGGCTGACGGCTGCAATGGATGATGCCGATGTCGCGCAAAAAATTCTTGAATATGTGCAAAATCATAATGATGGAATGGGTGGTGGTGCCCTGCCCGCAATGCCGATTTTGACGGATGTCGCGCCCGTGGTTGAGGCGCCCACCCCAATGATTCAAGATGAACAGTCAAATGAAATTATTCCTTATACACCAGAAGAAACAGAAGAAAAGGCAGAAGATATGGCCGATGAAGAAGTAAAACCGTTGTTTGACAAAGATCCTGAAATATTGGATGAAGAATTGGCGTTCCAGCCAATATCGTTCGAAGCGCCCAAGGTAGAACCAGTGGCGGCGCCCGCGCCGGTGACAGAATCTGCGCCGATTGCGGAACCCATTGCGGTCGCGCCTGTGGTTGATGAAGAATCCGATGCGCGTGATGATTTTGAACCGATTTCGTTCCAGCCAATCGCACAGGAAAATATTCAGGAACAGGAAGAACGCATCATAGAGCCCGTGGTGGCACCCGTGTTGGATTCTATTGTGCCCGTTGCGGAACCGACCCAAGAGGTTGCGCAAGAGCATGAAACACGCGAATATGAACAACCCTTTGTTCCAACCCCAATCGAGATGCCAATGGCGGATGTTCAGCCCGCACCCGCGCCAATGCCGGAAATTTCGCCCGCACCGATTGATTCAGGAATGCGCCCTGTTTCGCCTATTACCGGCGAAGCGGTTGAAAATACTGCGCCTGTGATGCCGGTACCAGCGGCACGTCGTCCAAATGTGCTTTACTATGGTTTGTTGCTGGTTTTGATTGTGCTGTCGATATTCACTTTGTGGGTCTATCAAGGTACAACCAATGATAAAACACCGGAATTGGGTGCAACAACATCGCCTGTTGTTGCAGAGGAACAGACCGAAGATGTCTTGTTTGACCCAGAAGTATCCACTGTTCAACCGCAACCCGTCGAAATTCAGTTTGTTGAGTCCCTGCCCGAACCGGAGCCAGAACAGCAACAGGTTGTTCAGATCGAACCATTGCCCGAGCCCCTGCCCGTGGCAGTTGCAGAAGAGCCCGAGCCAGAACCAGTCGTGGAATCAGAGTCAATCGTTGCAGTTGATGAAGTGACAGAAGAAATTGAAGAAAGTGAACCCTTGGTCGAAGCGGTGACAACGGTTGCAACATTTGAGCCCGAGCCTGTAATTGTGCCGACCGAAGAGGAAGTTATTGCAACCAAGCCGTCGTATAATGTTTCGCAGCAGGAAAAAATGTTCGTTGCCGATGAAGAATATGAAACAGATGTACCACAGGTTATTGAAGAAGAAGTTATAACCGAAGAAGTCGAAACCTGTGCGGGCGGTACGCATCCAGATGCGGATGGGTGTTGCCCCGGTGAAACACTGATGTCTGCGGATGATGGCAGTGTGGCATGTTGTTCATTTGATACGGGTGAATGTTTCCCGCCTATGTTCTAATAAAAAAAAGCCCGCGATTGCGGGCCTTTTTATTTTGATTTTACGCCAAACGGAGACAATGCTTCTTGCATGATTTTTTGTTTTTTTGCTTCGAATGCGCGTGACATGTTATTCAAGGCGATTTGGCGTTCCAAATTGTAAATATATTCCATGGATTTTTTGCGTTTTTGCTGTTCTAAAACCAAATTTTTGGTGGCGTGTTCCGCTTCGTATTCCAGTAAAGTTGGATGTTTGGAAGGTGATTTTTGTGGCAGGCTTTTGACCGTTGTCATGTTTGATAATTCAAGCAGTATGTCACGCAATTCCGCCAATGGGGGGCGATGATAGAACATGTGTGTGAATTGTGATATGATTTCGTTGATTTTTTTCTTGTCCGATTTGTTTTTTGCGATAACTGTCGAACGTGGTATCTTGTTGCCCCAGAATTCGGACACAGGATAATAGGCGCGCAAATAAAGTATGTCGCTGTTTGGCATGGGGCGTTGATACAGGCCACGGTATTTTTTTGGCAGTTGTTTGTATTCTTGTTCGGTTATGCATGGCCCAATTTTATATTGTGATATTCGGGATGGTCTGTAAAAGTCAAGATACAATGTCATCAGGTATAAATAGATTTCTGATATTATATATTCGCATTTTTCTGTCCTGTTTTCATAACGAATTTTATGAATCTTTTCTAGTATTTCCTGGGGCATGTTGTGTGTGACCGCGTCTATCCAATAAGAAAAATTGTTGAATGGTTGCATATGTGTACTCCTTTGGTTACATAAAAAACGCGCCAATTGGCGCGTTTAATTTAGCGAACTTCTGCTTGTTTGAATAACTCTTCTGCAGATACTTTTTTGTCTTTGGTTTTGACATGCGTTAACATTGCATCCAGCGCCTTGCGTTCGAACAACATGCCACGCAACATCGCCAAAGCATTTTGATTCTTGTTATAGAATTCAAAGATTTGTTTTGGATCTGGATAGCGCGCTGCCTCGGCCCAGATTGCCTGTTGCAAATCATCGCGTGTCACTTCGACCTTGTTCTGGGTGCCCCATTCGGCCAAAATCAGCCCCAATTTAACGCGGCGTTCGGCATCTTTTCGTTCCTGCTTTTCGTCCCATTTGTGGTCGCATTTTGCATCGTGGCAATGTGCGTGACCGCGGTTGAATTCGGCCTTGGCCATGTCATATTCCTGGGTTACCAGTGATTCAGGCAGGTCCAGTTTTACTTTGTCGGCCAAAATGTCCAGCAATTCGTTGCGCATATCGCGTTTGGACGCTTCGTCGTATTGTTCTGTCAAAATCTTGCGGATGTGTTCTTTTAATGCATCCACAGATTCCTGACCGACGGCCTTGGCCAATTCGTCATTTAATTCTGGCAAGATAAACTTGCGAATTTCGTGGATTTCAACTTCGAAACGGGCATCTTTGCCGGCCAGATTTTCGGCGTGGTATTCAGATGGGAATTTTACATTTACATCAAATTTATCGCCAATTTTGTGACCGATAATCTGATCTTCAAATCCTGGGATGAATGCGCCAGAACCCAATGTCAGATGATGCTTTTTTGCTTCGCCACCTTCGAATGCTTCGTCACCAACAAAGCCTTTGAAGTCGATAACGGCGATGTCGCCATTTGCAGCCTTGTATTTTTCGTCCTGTTTTTCGGCCTGGCTGCGACTTTTGCGCAGATTTTCCAAAGATTTTTCCACTTCGGATTCAGGAACTTCTGCGATTTTCTTGGTCAGTGTGAATTTATCCAAATCGATTGCTGGCAATGTTGGCAGAATGTCAAATTCCAACGAATATTCTGCATCTTTGCCGATTTCCCAGCCGGCCAAATCAGCCTTGGGTGCGCCGGCCAAGCGGATTTTTTTCTCGGCTACATAGTCATTCAAGTCGCGGTTCATTAATTTGTCGATTGCTTCGCCGTATGCGGATGCATTGTATTTCTGGCGCAGGATGGACAAAGGAATTTTGCCCGCGCGGAAACCAGGCATTTTTGCCTTTTTACCGTATTCCAGCAAGATTTCATCAGCGGCGGCCTGTAAATCGGCGGCGGAAATCAAACCGTTAACGGAATAATGTAAATCTTTGATTTTTTCTTTTTTGAACATATGTTTTCCCCTAAATTAACTTAGATTGCCGTGTGATTATACACTGTTTTTAAATGAAAGCAATAATAAAAAACCGTTCCAAAGAACGGTTTTGAAGTTTCCAAACGATATTAACGTTTGCTGAACTGAGTAGAACGACGGGCCTTGCGGTAACCGTAGTGTTTACGTTCAACAACACGGCTGTCGCGGGTCAAGAATCCAGCGGCCTTTAATGCGGCGCGCAATTCTGGTTCTTTCTTTTCCAACGCTTTGGAAATACCGTGCTTTACAGCGCCCGCCTGACCAGACAGACCACCGCCTTCAACCATGGCGACGATGTCGTATGCAGTTTCGCGTTTTGTAACGCCGAATGGTTGTGCGATAATCATCTGCAATACTGCACGACGGAAGTATTCCGCGGATGCTTTACCGTTAACTGTGATATTGCCCTTGCCCGGCATCAAATATACGCGTGCAACTGAGTCTTTGCGTTTGCCGGTTGCATATGTGGCATCGTTTAATTTTGGTGCTGCAACAGGTGCTTTCTTGGCAACTGTTTTCTTTGCAGGGGCAGCTTTCTTAGCTGTTGTTTTTGCTGCTGTTTTCTTTACTTCTGCCATTATTCGCCCCTTTTGTTTTTACGGTTCATGCCCGCGAAATCGATAACTGTTGGTTTCTGGGCTTCGTGTTTGTGTTCTGCGCCTGCGTAAACATGCAGTTTTGTCAAACGCTGGTTGGCCAAAGCAACCGCTGTGCGACGGCCCATCATGCGTTTTACCGCGTTGAATACTAATTTTTCTGGCTTTTCAGAACGCATCTGACCCAATGTGCGGGATTTCAAACCGCCGGTCCACAAGCTGTGCCAGAAGAAACGATCTTTGTCGGCCTTTTTACCAGACAAGGCAACCTTGTCCGCGTTGATGATGATTACATGATCACCACAGTCCATGTTTGGTGTCCATGTTGGTTTGTGTTTGCCACGAAGGATGTTGGCAGTATATGCCGCCAAACGACCCAATGTGCAATCAGTCGCGTCAATCAGATACCACTGGGCATCCAATTCGCACTTTTTTAACGATTTTGTCGCTGCCATTTTATTTTTACCCTTGGTTTATAAATTAAAGCGACGATATTATGATCCAAACCAGCAGAAAAGTCAAGAAAAATCGATACGGTACCATTATACCGCGATAGTGTGTTAAAAAAACGCCCGTTTGGGCGTTGATTACATTTCGGATGGTATCTTTAACCCCATCAAATCGATTGTTTTGGTTAATGTGTTCAATGCAGTTTGAACTATGTGCAGGCGCCCCGCCCTTGTTTGCGTGTCGATGTCTTCGCGCAGTATCGGGCAGTTGTGATAGAATGTGTTTATCAGCTGGCACAGGTCATAGGCATAGTTCGCAATCATGTCTGTGGCACGATTTTCAAATGCAGTGTGGACCGTACGCTCGAAATCCAATACGCCAATTAACAGATTGCGTTCGTCAATGTTCATTGGTGTGTATTCTGGATTTGGATTGAATGAGGCGCGGCGCAAAACACTGTTCAGGCGGACCGCTGTGTATAAAATGTATGGACCGGTGCGACCTTCGAAACTGGTCACGGATGCCGGATCAAAGATATAGTCCGAACGAACGTCGTGCATCAGGT
>JAZLDK010000084.1:0-6551 GCA_045614725.1 Candidatus Enterousia sp. | reverse complement strand
CCGCGCCGATATGTACAACAATATTAACACGGGAATTTTGGTAATATGACAACAACAAAGATTGGAACCCATACGGTCGAATATTACGATGCGATAGACGAATTACCCATTGTGCGATTCCATAAGTATCAGAAGTTGTTACTTATAGATGCGGGATGCGGTTCGGATATTGCCGCGTTTGACCAAAGGATAGAGAAGGTGCGCCGCTTTCTGATGTTAGGCCAAAACGATAAGGCCCAACAGGAATTGGAAAACGTGCGTCAAAGCGTCTATATGATACAAACGGGGCTGAACACCCAACACCGGGCGTTTGCCGCTTTGGTAACCAGGATAGACGGCAAGAAATGCAACGATATGTCGGATGATGCATTAGTGAAAGTAACGCAAATGTTATCAGATGTACCCGTAAAAGAGTTGGCCGCCCAATTGGATGCGGCCAAAAAAAAAATTGACGGGGAATTAATGTTGTATTTCCCGGCCATTTTCAATGATTCCGAGGTTAAAGAATATTACGACCTGTTGAAAAAACGGACGTTGGAAATTCTCAAAGGAATTACGGATGGTGTTGCGGAACCCGTGGCGACGCAAGCGGTTGAAAAGTTGACAACATTGTTGATAACCTATTCGAACCCCAAGTTATTCACAGGTTCCGAAAGCGTGGAAATACAATTCGACCGTCAGTTTGAAAATTTGTGTTTGGTTCTGTCCGAACAATTGCACGTCAAACCCAAGGATTATTCCGTTTTGGAGTTTTACAACGCATTTGATTTTGTCAAGGAACGGAACAAACAGGCGGAACGGGCGCAAAAGGCGGCCCAAAATCGAAGATAACGACCGGGGACGTACAAAGTACCATCCGGCAAAAGATAATTGATTACACGGCAAATTTCAAGAAAATAACATTATGGATAACCCGAACCCCATACGATACGCGGATTTGATTTCGCCCGATAGTTCAATAACCAATCTGTTACAACAATTGGATGATGTCATTGCAAAGTATGACACGTTGAAACAGAAGATACAGAATTCGGCAACGCAAATGTCGGCCGACTTGGGTAAACTATCCGGCGCGACCAATGAACAACGCGAATCCATTGCGTCATTATCGGCCGAATCTGAAAAGTTGGTTGCGCAATACACAAAGATTGATACCGCCGAACGTGAGTTGTACAGGCAACAACAACAGGTAACACAAGCGAAAAAGGAACAACAACAGATTGACAAACTATTGTTGCAGATAAACAAATCGGCCGAGGGTTCTTATAATCGTTTGTCGGCCCAATATCGTCTTAATAAGATACGACTAAATGAAATGACCGCCGAACAACGCCGGACCGCCGGGGTTGGCAAAGAACTTGAAGATGAAACGCGCCGCATATATGAAGAAATGTCGCGTTTGCAAAAGGCAACCGGCAAATACACATTGGAGGTTGGCCATTATGAAAACGCATTGCGAGGATTACCCGGACCGATAAACCAAGTTGTACAGGGATTTTCGAATATGGGTGTGCAAATAAGTTCGATTGCGCATTCATCATTACCATTGGGCCAAAAGGCATTGCAAGGATTTACAACCATTCTGTCCGGAACAATCGGAATGGTTATGTTGTTTGTCCGCCATTTGACAGGTTCCGCAAAACTGATGCGTGAATTTGAACAGGCCAACGCAAATTTGGCAACCATATTGGGCGTTACCCGGGATGAAATGAAAGCATTAACGGATTCCGCTTTACAATTGGGTAAGACAACCGAATACACGGCAAGCCAAGTTACACAATTACAAACCGAACTTGCAAAATTGGGATTCGGTCAAGGTTCTATAATCGCAATGCAAGAACCAATATTGCAGTTTGCAACGGCCGTGGGTGCAAATCTTGCTGACGCCGCAAGTGTGGCCGGTTCAACATTGCGTGCGTTCAACCTTACAAGCGCGGACACGGAAGATGTATTGGCAACATTGGCCGTGGCAACCAATAAATCCGCATTATCATTCGACCGTATTTCGCAATCAATCGGAACGGTGTTCCCGGTTGCAAACGCATTTGGTTTGTCTGTCAAGGATACGACCGCGTTGTTAGGTGCGTTGGCCAATGCCGGTTTTGAAGCGTCAAACGCGGCAACCGCAACCCGTAATATTATTTTGAATCTTGCTGACGCCAACGGCAAGTTGGCAAAGGCGATGGGCGGCCCGGCCAAAAACTTTGACGAAATCATTGATGGTTTGATAAAGTTGCGCGAATCCGGAACCGATTTGAACGATGCGTTGGAACTGACAGACAAAAGAAGCGTGGCCGCATTTTCGGCGTTGCTTTCCGGCGCGGAATCGGCCCGCGAATTGCGTGCATCATTGGAAGATGTATCCGGGGAACTGAAACGCATACAGGAAGAACGATTAAACACCGTTGAGGGTTCAACCAAACTTTTAAAATCAGCGTGGGAGGGCCTTACATTATCATTCCAAAAATCAAACGGCGCAATCAAACAAACCATTGACAATTTGACCGAATTGGTAAGTGGTTTGCAACGTGTGTTATTTGCCACGGAATCTGCACAAAGTTCATCCCAAGAATATTTTGTAAACAAGTTCCAAAATTACTATAAAGACGCCGGGGCCGATTTGACCAAAGAGTATATGACGCAATGGTTGACCCCATTACGCAAAGAACTTGACGAATTGGCCCAAGACCAAAGCCGCAAGGGGAAAAAGGCATACGCGGAAGCGTTGAACCGTTATAAAGGTTATATGGCCGGTTATGCTATCATAACACAACAAATCGCCAACGATGAACAGGAAGCCGCAAGGCAAGCCGGAATTACGGCGGAACAGACGGCCCAAAAGCAAATCGAATTAACCAAGGAAGAAAAAAAGGCGATTGAAGCGGCCAAGAAACAAAGAATTGCCGACCGCCGGGCCGTGGTTGATGCAATCAATACCGAAATAGCGGCCACGACCGCCGGAACGGAAAAGATGTTGGAATTGCGATTGGATAAGGTAGAAGCCGAACGCCAATTGGAATTGGAACAGAACCGCCAAAAGGTTGCATCCGAAAGACAGGATGAAGAAAAGATAAATGCCAAGTATGACAAAATGCGCATTGATACGGAAACCCAATTCAACAAAGAGGTTTCCCAATTGACCGTTCAACGTCTGCAAGCCGAACAACAGGCCATACAACTTGAAATCGCCATAACCAAAGATGGTACGGAAGAAATGTTGAATTTGCGTTTGGAAAATATCGAAAAGCAAAGGCAAATTGAACTTGAACAAAACCGCCAAAAGGCCGAGAACGTCCGACAGGATGAAAAGGCCATCAACGCCAAATATGATGCGTTACGTTTGAAAGAATCGGCCGATTTCAACACAAAGTTGGCAAAGCGCGATTTGGACGCGTTACAGGATTTGCAGAATGCGGAATTTGATTTGTTAGATAGGAACGAACGCCAAAAAACCATTTTCCGTTTGCAACAGGAAAAAGCGCGTTTGGAAGCCATATTGGAATTAGATAAAACCGCATCCGAGAAAATGACCGATACGGAAATTGCCGCCATTAAAGCAACCATTGCCGGAATCGAAAAAGAAACCAAACGTTTGCCGTACAATAATTTGTATGAATTGTTGGGTATCGGATTGGATAACGAGCAACAAAACGCATTGAACACGGCCATTTCATCCGTGAAAGATTCCATTGATTCCATCATTGAAAGTTGGAACCAAGCCGCCGACGCCGCATTGGAAGCCGCCAACGCCCAAGTTGACGCCGCGCAAAAGGCATTGGAAGCGCAAATCGAAGCGCGTAACGCCGGTTATGCCAACGAGGTTGAAACGGCCCAAAAGGAATTGGAATTGGCCAAGAAAAACCAACAAAAGGCGCAACAGGATAAGCAAAAGGCCCAACAAGCGCAAGCGCGTATAGACACATTAACGCAAATGTCATCATTGATTACCGCATCGGCCAACATTTGGTCCGCAATGGGTGGTATTCCCATTGTTGGCCCGGCATTGGCCATCGCATCAATCGCGGCAATGTGGGGTTCATTTGCATTGTCAAAGGTTAAGGCCGCCCAAGTTGCCGGACAAACCGAGCAATACGGCGAGGGAACCGTGGAATTATTGGATGGTGGTTCGCACGCATCCGGCAATGATATTGATATGGGATACAACCCCAAAACAAGAAAACATCGCCGGGCCGAGGGTGGCGAATTCTTTGCAGTTATCAACAAGCGGAATTCGCGCAAGTATCGCAACATCATCCCGGATGTAATCAATTCGTTCAACAATGGTACGTTTGCGGACAGATACCAACGCGCCAACGAAAATATGGATGGTTACGCGTTCAACCTGTTTGGGGCCGGTACGGATGTTTCGCGTATCGAAAAGGATGTATCCGCAATGCGTAAGAATTCCGACACCATACGTTTCGTTGATGGTCAAGGCAACACCATTGTAAAGTACAAGAATTTAACCCGAAAAATATTGAATTGATATGAACCCAATATATCGTTTCTTTATGAGTATTAACGGCGGAACCGAATTCGCCGTTAATCCCGTTTATAAGGATTTGACAAAGGAATACGCAAGGGAAACCAACCAAATGTTTTTCCGGGCCAAGTTAAGCGGCAAATTAACATTCGTTCGACAGGATTACGCCAAGATACAACAAGCGTATTTCGATTCCCTGTTCCTGTTCAAAATAGAACAATACATCAACGGGTCGTGGACCGAATATTGGCGTGGTACATTCTATAAGACCGATTGCGAATTTGAATCGGATTCCGAAACGTGCAAGGTAACGCCGAATGTTGTTGACCAATATTCCAAGATTCTTGCCGGGTATGAAAACGAAATGGATTTGATACAATTGGCCCCGAATATGCAACGTATCAATTATTGGAAACGGCCTGTATTTCAATTTTACATTCCCGGTGCGTCAACCATCGGATGTTTTCAGATGGGCGAATATTGGGAACAGGAATGCGACCCAACAACCGGATATAACAATTTGCGAAACAATTTTAAGTTTGGCCGATTGCGTCAAATGCGTTTTTTGGAAATTGACGACGCGCCGGTTGAAGCGATGAAAGGTGTTTACATTGGTTATGTGAACGATGATTACGCCGGTACTTGTTGGGGATATGACAATGAGGGATATTTGAACGGTTATCATATCGTTGTCGAACGCGTACAATATGATGTTGGCGTTTATTCTGATAGGGTTACTTTGTATGATTCAAGCGATACGGCCTTATATTTTGCCGAATTCGCTTACTTACCGGACGATTTTACATTGAATGAGGTTTCCGGAACAAATACCGTTAGCGGAACAAGTAAAACCCGTGAGGTTTGGGGCCGTATCGTAAATGATGTTGGCCCGGCCACCGACCCGCAAAATTATCTGTTGCCCGACCCGGATATGACAGACACAAGCGGATACAGGTATGGCGAACCAATGGGTGTTTCCGGTGGTGGTTCAACCGGCTTTGAGGGATTCGTGGTTTTTTATTATGGATTCCAAACCGAACCAAACCAATTTGGTAAATACTACAAAAACGGCGTATCCCAAGGTTATTACAAACGTTACCGTGGCCAATTCACGGAACCGGAAGATTATTTGCCGATTTCCCGTAATAGTTGGGACAATATTTCGTGTTGGATGGATACGACCAAATGGGCGTTAATCAACCTAAATAACACGTTTAGATGCAAACCAATCGTATTGAAAGATGCGTATTCATTTGCAAGTTCCATACAAAAGGTTGTGAAAGCCATTGACCCGTCATTGGATTTCCAATTGACAAACGATTATAGTTATTTGATGGCGACGTTGTTGGAACAAATCTTGTACATAACGCCCAAAACAAACATATTGGTATCTGAATACGATCAACCGGCATACCAAGCACCCGTCAAGTTGAAAACGTTGATGGATGGAATGCGCGATATGTTTAATGCATATTGGTTCATTGAAGATGGCAAATTCAAGATTGAACGGGTGGATTACTTTGCCAATGGTAGGAGTTACACACCCCCGACACCATCCACGGAACCGGGCATTGATTTAACGCAAGAAATCGTAACCCGTAACGGCAAGAATTGGGCGTATTGTTCAAGTAAATGGAAATACGAAAAATCCCAAATGCCCGAACGTTACGAATTCGGATGGATGGACGACGCCACGGCATATTTCAATGGTTTGCCAATGGTTATGTTATCGGCATTCGTCAGTAAAGGCCAAATCGAACAAAAGAATGTGGCCCAAATTAGCACCGATATAAATTTGATGTTGATTGCCCCGGGTGGCTTTTCCAAAGACGGGTTCGCAATGTTAAGTTGCAACGCGTTGAACGAGGTAATAAATTTGAAAATATCGGATGGTTATTACATCCAAAACGGTATGTTGTCATTTACCTATTTGGAAAAACATTATTTGAATTATGAATTGCCGTGTTGGTATTTCAAATATGGCGATGATGGCGGTTCAGAATATGCACAAAGCATAAAGAAAACCCGCGTTCAAGATGTTACGTTCCCGGCCGACACCGACCCGGAT
>JAZLDK010000083.1:0-15668 GCA_045614725.1 Candidatus Enterousia sp. | reverse complement strand
GTCGTGCCTGCCCATGTATTCCCGTCAACAAATCTGCCGAAATCGTCCGCAAATTGCTTTGATAAAAAGCGTTATTAAACATAGGCTGCGTACCATCGGCCAATGTTGGGAATATAGCCCCCAGGCTGCCCGAAATAGAATATATATCACTATTATCAACAAAACTTATAACACTAAAGCTGCCTTCGTCGCTATACCCCGTTGCCAAACCACCTATCTTGATTTCACGTACTTGGTCATCATCATAATCATGCGACCAATCCAAATACTCATCGGCATCATCAGCGCTTTGCACTTCAATGTGACCATCACCCCAATCAACATAAAATGTACCAGCTGCCCTTGTAGAGAAATAAAACGATGACGTGGACTTTGTATAAACTGTTGCCTTCCATTCAATATCTCCAACGGGACAGGTTGCACCACCATTACACACCACACCATCCGGGCATTCGATACATGCATTACCAGCAATCAAATCGGCGGTTTCCAATGTCTGGCCCACCCAATTCGATGTATCGCCACAGTCCGACAGGAACTTACCCGATGGGCAGGTTAAATAACGTTTTGTATCACAGACATAGCCACCTCTGCTTGGGAGTAAACGCCCAGGACAAGTCAATCCGCCGGTACAATCATAACCATCCGGACACGCCAAACATACATTCCCAGATTTCAACGCATCGGTTGTAAGTGTCTGGCCGTTCCAATTTGACGTGGCACCACAATCGGACAGGTATTGACCCGATGAACATGATTTTACTATATTCGAAAGCGGACAGGTTGTTCCACCAGAACAATCAAAGCCTTCTGGGCATGGTTCACAAGTGTTGCCCGCAGCAATAGCCGATTCGGATAATGTCTGGCCCGACCAATTTGATTTGCCACCACAATCGGACAAATAGTAATTACTTGAACAACTGGTATAACGGCGTTCCATGCTGCAGGCATAGGGTGTACCCTCGGCAGGAAGATTGCTGCTGTCAACCGGACAAGTCAATCCACCGGTACATGTATAACCATCGGGACAGGCCACACATGTGTTCCCAGGGGTCAAATCCGATTCGGTCAATGTCTGGCCCGACCAATTGCCACTGGCCCCGCAATCCGAGACATAATACCCATCAGCACAAGAATCATATACCATAGATTCTGCACAAACATACCCCGCAGACCACGCACGCGTGCCAACGGCAACCATCATGAAAAACGCTAAAAACCGCAGAAACTTAGATATTTTTCCCACTTTCTTCCTTCTCTTTTATAGCAATCATAGAAAAAAAAACAACACATGCACAAGCAAAAAAAAACACATTAATAGGAATTATTTTTTTGACAGATTTTCAGACAAAGACAAAAACTTGAAAAACAATAAAAAAATGGTACTATTTATCCGGTCAGACGGGCAGGGCATGGCCGATTCCATATGGGATTGGAGGAAAGTCCGGACTGCGTGGGACAAGCACACTGGCTAATATACCAGGCGGGGCGACCCGACGATTAGAGCAACAGTGACGTAAACGATTAAATTCGAGTGAAACGGGCAATCTCTGTGCGCAGCAACTTCAAATAGGCCCCCTATACGAGTCCCAGGTTGGGGGCGGGTAGAAGGCTTGACAATTGTGGCAACACAAATTGCAGATTAATCATGTCCACTGCCTTGGGCTGGTACCCGCAAGATACTGGCCCCTGGCAGGACAGAATCCGGCTTATACGCCTGTACTGACGATACGCGCCCACGGGCGCGTATTTTTTGTACCCCACCACTAACAACTAATAATAAAAAAATCCGCCGAAGCGGATTTATTATTTCTTGGCGGCGGTTGCTGCCATCGCAGCGGCCTTGGCCTTTTCATCTTCTTCCATTGGCATTTTACCACCGATAATAGCAAACGCCAATTCAGCCTGATGCAAGCCCAATTCAACACCGGCCGGCAATACCAAGTCCGTACCGTGAACCACGTCACCGATTGTCATGTTTGCCAAATCAATTGTGATTTTTTCTGGAACATTATCAATCAATGCACGCAAGGCAACCTTACGCACAGCAAAGTTCAATGTACCACCCAATTTCAAACCCTTGGATGTTTCAACATTGATAACTTCGACCGGCACAACGACATTGACAGGTTTTTTAACATCAATGCGCTTAAAGTCCGCGTGAATAACCGCATCAGACACTGGATGATACTGGATATCCATCAACATGGCATCTTCTGTACCTTCTGAGGTCTTGATTTGGAACAATTTTGTCCGCAAACCTGGTGTTTTCAACAGCATTTCGAATTCACGACCATTCAATTCGATTGCAACAGGGGATTTCTTTTCCCCGTAAATAACAGCAGGGATGTTTTTGTTATTGCGGATGCTACGTGCGGCCCCCTTGCCAGCAACATTGCGAATTTCTGCATTTAAATTAATTGCCATTTTTTTATCCTTTTATAGCATGTTTGTTTATGTATGCGTTGCCTCCAAGGGTGCAACGCGCGGGATATTATTACCTAAAAGCCATGAAAAATCAAGTGTTTTTTAATAGTTACCGCCAAGCACTTGGAATCGATGCCCAATCAGACAATCCCGTATCTTCGGAATACATTTTACCAACCTGCGAACTGGTTGCGTTTGGCCATATTTCATACAAATATTGCCCACCAATTCGGGCCGAAGGTCCACGCAACGCATAATTACGATAAAACATTTCCATAAACATCTGATTCTGGGCCCCGCCAGTCAACGCGCCAAACACGCCATCCTGAATTCCTGTCAAACTGCCACAATTATAAAAAGTTCTAGCGAACATCTGGGGTGCAACTGCACCAGAAATATTTGCAAACAGACCGCTTGGCACATCGCCCGACAATCTGCTGCAACCCGCAAAAGTATTGTAAAACATTTTTTCCACTGGCGTTCCATCAAGCCCAGCGAACAAATCAGCAGGAATAGATTCCGTCAACCCCGAACACATATTAAAAGTACCTTCAAACATACGTTTTGCCGGCTGTCCCCCAATTCCGACAAACAAATCAGACGGTATTCCACCAGTCAGGCCCGAACACGAATAAAAAGTATTACCAAACATCAATTCTTGTGGCGTGCCATCAAACACACCGAACATAGCGTTTGGAATATTTCCCTGCAGGCCAGAACATCCAGAAAATGTTGCGTTATACATACGCTGGGCTGGTGCGCCAGAAATTCCTGCAAACAACGCACCGCCAAAACCAGTCAACCCCACACAACCAGAAAATGTCGCATGAAACATATCGCGAGCTGGCGCACCATCCAATCCAGCAAACAATCCCGCCGGAATATCGCCACCCAGCCCCGAGCAATTTTCAAATGTACGATAAAACACACCCTCCATCGGTTCGCCCTTGATGCCAGCAAACAATTTTTCTGGTATCTGACCGGTTAAATTATTTGCCCCATAAAAAGTACCATAAAACATATTCTTGGTCGGTTTTCCATTTATCCCTGTAAACAATGACGGCGGTATAGTGCCACCAAGACTCGGCAGATTTCCAAAAGTATAATAAAACTTGGGCTGGGTACCATTGGCCAGCGTTGGGAAAATTATCCCCAAACTGCCACTAATTTTTGCGACATTTTGATTGTTATTAAAACTAATTGCTGGTGTTGTACTGCCATTACTGTATGCGGTTGCCTTGCCATCCAGTTCAATTTTATACTCACCCGCGGTCGCATATGTATGTTCGTATGTTGTTTCATTTGTATCCGATCGTTCGATAACTTCTTCGTTTCCATCACCCCATTTTACATAAAATGTCCCCTTGGCCGACATTGTAAACTGGAAATACTCTGTTGTATCGGTTGTGGTCAAGGAAAAGGGGAACCCAATAAATTTAATCAAGTTATCAACCGCCAACTGTGTCGCCACAGTATCCGCCGCAGCATTTGTAGCATATTCACTTTCGGCATAGTTGGTCGTCACCCAACCGTTTAACTTGTAATTCGCAACATCCACCGCCCGCAACAGATACTCCATACTTGCGACCATACTTGTATCAGTCAGCGCATCATTCAACGGCACTGTAACATCCCACTTTCGTTGAATTAAACTGTGAATATAATCAACATTAACCGCCAACCCCGCATATGCGGAAAAAGAACAAAACACACCAAAGATTATCCCCAACACCCATTTCATAGCACTAATCCATCGGTGGCAACGGCGGCGTTGGCACATACAAAGCACCCGAAACAGTATATTCACCCGCCATAGTCTGTTTTGTTTCTGCTGATGTCTTTACGCTTGTTTCTGTGGCCTTAGAGACATACGAAACGGACGCCAGATCCGCATATGCAGTTCCAGTCATCAGTACGCAAACAAGCAGCACCAAGCGCTTCATAAAACTCCCTTCTGCCCGAACAGGCATCCCAAAAACAGCCCAATGCGCGCGCATCAGACCATTATTTACCTACTATAGTATCTTCTATATTGTACCAAAATTCGGGTTCTCAAAAAAGCGAGAAATAAAAAGCTAGAAAAAAATTCTTATATTTTTTGTAAAATCAGAAAACGGGCACGGCCATATGTTTTATCACGCAAAATGGTCCATTTATCTGGGTTGGGCGCGGTGAAATTAGTCGCCTCTTGTTCCCAAACGATAATCGTTCCCTTGCGCACAACGCGCCCCAGTCGCTTTACAAACGCAACACCCAAATTCGCCATGGGATAGGGCGGGTCCACAAATATTATATCGGACATCTCGGCAAAGCGCGGAATTGCCGCGATTGCATCACCGTGATATGTGGCACCACGCTTGCCAACCTCTAGCACCGCCAGATTTCGGCGCACAGTGCTTATCGAAGTGTATGCAACATCACTAAACATAACCTGGGCCAGTGGATAGCGCGACAAACATTCCAGTCCCAACGAGCCACTGCCCGCAAAGGCATCCCAGATTACCATTTGCCGCCCCGCATCAATCACACCACTTTCCAACATATTAAACAACGCAATTCGCGCCATATTCTGGGTAGGGCGGGCATCTGGTGGCAAATTCAAGCGCCGACCACGAAACATCCCCGAAATAATTTGCAATTTAGATTCCATGTTATAAACTATATACCATGAAATACATGAAACAAGCAATAAATTTAGCAAAACGCGCCGCAGCGCACGACGATGTTCCAATCGGCGCGGTAATCGTTCACAATGGCACAGTTGTCGCACGCGGCGAAAATCAGGTGCAAATTAAAAAGAATCCAACATTGCACGCTGAAATAGTCGCAATTAACCGCGCATGCAAAAAACTGGGACAAAAGTTTCTGGACGACTGCGACATTTATGTCTCGCTGGAACCCTGTGCAATGTGTGCAACGGCCATATCTTTGGCGCGCATCAAAAATATATACTTTGCCGCACGCGATGACAAAGGTGGCGGAATTACATCAAATGCGCGCATCTATGACACGGACAAGCATTTGTGGAAGCCGATTGTTCACCATGTCCCCGAATTCGCGGACGAATCCGCCAAATTACTGCGTGATTTCTTTGCGTTGCGCCGTAAAAAATAATCCGCCATTTGGCGGATTTTTTATATCAACGAATGTCCCGTCATTTCCGCGGGTTGGGCCACACCAACCAGTTTTAGTATCGTCGGCGCAATATCCGCCAAACCGCCATCCTTGACCGTCACATCCATGTCGGACACAACAATAAAGTTCACTGGATTCGTCGTATGCGCCGTCCACGGACCATTATTTTGCGCATCCCACATTTTTTCCGCATTACCATGATCGGCCGTAATCAACACCGCACCACCCAACGCCAATGTTGCCGGAACAATCCGCGCCAATTGGGTATCCAGCACCTCCATCGCACGAATTGCAGCGTTCTGGTTTCCGGTATGTCCGACCATATCACCATTGGCATAATTCAAAATCACAACATCAAAATTCCCCAACACTGGCATCAGTGCATCTGTGATTTCAATTGCGGACATTTCTGGCTTCATATCAAAGGTCGCGACATCTGGCGATGGTATCAGAACCTTGCTTTGCCCCGCAAAATCAATATTGCGTTCCGCATCAAAGAAATATGTCACATGATTGTATTTCTCGGTCTCGGCGATACGCAATTGCGATTTGCCATTTGCCGACAAAACATCCCCCAGTGTATTTTCCACCACCACATCAACCAAAAGGGCGGGGCACAATTCATTCAAGCCTTCGCCATATTGCGAAAAACACAGCACACGCGCACCAGTTGTCAAAATCGCACGCATAATCTGGCGCGCACGGTCACTGCGATAATTACCGAACAAGAATCCGTCATTTTTTGCGATTGGCATATCGCCATCGATAACAGTCGGCTTAATAAACTCGTCCGTTTCACCACGTTCATACGCCGCAGCCAAAGCATCTTCTATTGTACCCGCATGATATTCGGACTTGGCACACGCAATTGCATCAAACGCCAATTGGGTTCTGTCCAGATTCTGATTTCTGTCCATCGCCCAGTATCGCCCACTAATCGTGCCAAAGAACGCACCACCATTTGCGAATGCATCCGCCAATTGCGACTTAATCAGCGCAACATAATCCCCCGCGGATTTTGGCGGTGTATCACGCCCATCGGCAATAAAGTGAATGCAAACACGCAATCCCGCATTGATTACATATCGTGCAATAACAACGATATCATTTACATCCGAATGCACACGCCCATCGGACATCAATCCCGCGACATGCACAATTCCGCCTTGTTCACGAACCGCACCAATAAAATCCTGCAGGGCCGTATTTTCATCCCAGTTTTCCAGTTGGAACCGGCGCAAAAACTGATTTACAATTCGTCCCGCCCCCATTGTTATATGTCCAACCTCGGAATTACCCATTGTGCCATCTGGCAATCCAACCGCCACACCACTGGCATCCAGTTTTGAATGCGGATATTTCGCCAATAATTCATTAAAAAAGGGCATCTTGGCCAACGCCACAGCATTGTGTTCAGTATCGGAACTTATACCAACACCATCCATAATACATAACACGACTGGTTTTTTCATATCTTTTTCCCCATAGTTAATAACACACAACACGGTATCATAACTGTTTTTTGATTGCAAAAGAAAAAGAAAACTTGTATATATTAATCATTAGGATAGATATCTTATGAAACGGAGAAACAAGATATGAGTGGAAAACCATATACACCATCCGCAATTGACGAACATATTGGTCAGCGTATGCAACTGCGCCGTGTCATGATGGGCATGTCCCAAAAAGACTTGGCCAAGATTTGTGGCATCACTTTTCAACAAATTCAAAAATATGAAAGTGCGGGCAATCGCATTCCGGCATCACGCCTGTTTGAACTTAGCGCAGCAATGGAAACGCCCGTGGCTTTTTTCTTTGCGGGATTGCCCGGTCACATTGAAACCGAACCCCGCAATGGCAAAATTCAGCGCCTTTATGACCAGGCCGCCGATGACCCGCTGGGAAAAAATGAATCCTTGGAATTGGTTCATTTATACTGGAAATTACCAACCGATGCCCAGCGTGAAATAATTATGAACATGCTTAAAACTTTAAACGGTGCAAAATAATAAAAAACCGCAAAACGCGGTTTTTTTTATTTATTCTACATGACCTTACCCTGTGTCGGATAAAAGGTCAGTTGAATCTTCTCCCACTTGGCGTATTCATTGGCCGGCAACATTCTGAACGGCTGGCAAACATCAATTGCCGACTTAATTGTTTCAAGCACATACTTAAACGCAGGGTCTGTTTCGGCGCGCGCCTCGGATTCAAACCAAACATCACGAACGGTTCCATTTTTTCGCATGGCCAAATGCGCCACCGCACGAATATCGGCAATATCAGGCCGCTTGGTATCAATAACCCAGCAACGCGTCATCGCCACGCGCAACGCATCAACGACCGAAACGGTCAAGGTTCTATCCAGCGATAGCACCTCGCGGTTAACGCGCACAATACGCTTCTTTTTGGGCACAGGTGCGGGTGCAACTTCCTTGGGCTTGTCTTCTTTTTCCTCTTCTTGTTTTTCAGGCTCAGTCTTTTTTTCTTCTTCGACCAAGGTCGGCTGTTCTATTTCGATTTTTTCTTGTTCGACCTGAATCTTTTCCGCCGGTTTTTTTACGGGTTCTGGGGTTGGTTCTTGTTCCTTTTCTTCCATTTGCCCAACATTATACAACTTGGTTTCATCCCCAGAAACCTTGACATCATTCAAATCAATTTCCAAGATTTGAATTCTGTCCGGCGTCACCAATTTTGCACGATTTACAACCAACGCAAACGAAGTCACCATAATCGCAATAACCACCAGGTGCCCCCCAATGGACATCAATATATTTTCCAGTGAAAATTGATTAAATTTTGCCATCTGGACCATCAATCTATTCTGGTTGTGTGCGCAGACCAACCTTTTGGAATCCTGCATCCTTTAATTTACCCATCATGGACATAACCGCACCATAGTCCGCATGCGCATCACCATTTATCATAATGGTCAGGTTTGGATTTTCCCCACGCATTGCGATTGCACGCTTTACAACATCATCACGTGACAATTGCTGTTTGGCCAGGAAATAGTTTCCCCGCGCATCAACAGATATCTGTATTGCATGGTCACTGCCCGTCATGGCCGAGGCACCCGCACGTGGCAATTCCAAATCAATCCCCGTTGTCATCATAGGTGTTGTCACCATAAACACCGCCAACAGCACCGTCATAACATCAATCATCGGTGTTAATTGGATTGACGCATCATATTTTCTTCGTCTTAGTCTGGACATATCAAATCACCATTATTTTTGATTTTTCAGTTCTTTACATGCACAGTCTAATTTTTCATACAAATCATCGGCTTTTTTCGCAAACACCTGCTGTGCAATTGCCGCTGGAATCGCCGCAATCAACCCCAACGCGGTCGTTCCCAACGCCACCGCCAAACCGGGTGCAATAACACCAATACTAACCGACTGGTTCACACCAATCGCCGCAAAAGAATCCATAACCCCCCAAACGGTTCCAAACAAACCAATAAACGGGGAAATATACGCAACCATGGACAAGAACCACAAATTCTTGTCAAAGGGACGAATAAACACATCCAAATTATCCGACGGCTTGAACTTTACCGGATTTCTTTTCTGACCATGCCAAAGGCGGATTTTTTCAACAATCACGGTCCATGACAAAACACTGAACACCACCAGCACCAACGACACCAGCAATGTCATCCAATCACCCGTAAACAAACTTAGCAGAGAAAAACTACTTTCCATTTTTTCCTTCCTTTCTTTTCAAATTATACCAATCCAACTAAAAACTCTTGCGGGATTCGCTTGGGGTGCATGTCACCCCCCAAATACGCAACCTTGATGTTTATTATAGCACAAACAACATCATCTTTCACGAACTTTTGTTCCACGCGCACAACCGCCGCACCAACATCTGTCATCTGCGTTTCGACGACGAATTCATCCGCAACCTTTAACGGTTGCATATACTTGATATTTAGTTCACGAACAACGAATCCAATATCACCATTTGCGGCCACATGCCCACGCAGCCAATTCATACGCGCCCGTTCGGCTATTTCCAGATATCTGGCATGATACACAATACCTTCGGCATCGGTATCCGCATACGCAATTGTAAATGGGAACACGTGTTTTTTCATATTACTTCACCAGCCCCAGGTGCGCATAGCCCGCATCGGTAATCACACGACCGCGTGGGGTGCGCTGAACAAACCCCAACTGCATAAGGTACGGTTCGATAACATCTTCGATTGTGTCGGCCGGTTCGGACAAAGCCGCGGCCAAGTTTTCGATTCCAACCGGACCACCCGCATAATGCTTGATTATCGTCATCATGTACTCGCGGTCAATTTCGTCCAATCCACACCCATCAATATGCAATTGGAACAGGGTGGTTTTAATGGTGTCGGCGGTTATCTGGTCCTTGCCCAGTGCCGCCGCGAAATCACGTGCGCGTTTCAGCAACCTGTTTGCAATACGCGGTGTCCCGCGCGCGGACCGCGCCAGCATCAGCGCCCCATCTGCATCGATTGGTGTGCCCAGTATTCTGGCACTGCGCTGGATAATCTGGGCCAAATCTTCGGGTGAATAGAATGTAAGACGCAAATCAATCCCGAAACGATCGCGCAAAGGATTGGACAGCAACCCCGTACGCGTTGTCGCCCCAACCAGCGTAAACGGGGGCAGGTCAATCCGCACACTTTTCGCACTGGGCCCTTCGCCCAACATAATATCCAGTTTGAAATCTTCCATTGCGGAATAAAGAACCTCTTCGATTGCCGTTGGCAGGCGATGAATTTCATCAATAAACAGCACATCCATGGGTTCAAGCGCGGTTAATATTGCCGCCAAATCCCCCTGTTTGGTAAGCATCGGTGCCGCAGTTGCACGAAAATTCGTCCCCAATTCATTTGCCACAATATGCGCCAATGTCGTTTTTCCCAGCCCCGGGGGACCATATAACAGAACATGGTCCATGGCCTCGGCCCGATTGCGCGCACCGGACACAAAAACCGATAAATTTTGCTTTAGGCTTTCATGACCAATAAAGTCCGACAAAGTGCGCGGGCGAATGGTTGCCGCCATTTCGTCTGGGATATTCGCATCCAAAAATCTTTCCTTGTTCATAAAAGTTTATCCTCGGCATTTTCACGACCAACATAGGCCTTTAAATCACTGTACATCTGGCGCAGGTCGGCCGGCTGGCCATATGTGGCATCCGCGCCCTTGACCCGAATTGTTTCCAAGTCAATCTGCGCTTGTTTCTTTAAAATCTGGGTCAGATGCGTTGCAAACGCGCGCGCATCATCCGTTTCCATCGCGCCCTGCAACAACAATCCGCGATTTGGACGCGGCGATAAAAATGCAAAATCAGAAACAGACGAATCCGGCGACACCAATGCAAAACCTGAAATCTCGGGCCGGCGCATCATTGCCTGCAAAACATACCATGCACCCAATTGATTCCCCGCCAACCAGATTTTATCACTATCCTCGTTATGATTCTGAATCCAGTCTATTACGGTTGCAATGTCCAGCATATTATCAGCGGTTGTACCAATAACGCCCTCGGAATCACCAACCCCACGATAATTAAAGCGCACAACAGAAAAGCCAATATCCATAAACGCACGAAACATCGCATAGGACACACGATCATTCATATGGCATTTTTGGCGCGGATTTCCGGACAAAACCACCGCCAACGGCGCACCAACCGTCGCAGACTTGTGATAAACCGCGTGCAATTTTCCCGCATCGCCAGAAATTATGATATCAACCATAGGAAACACCTTTCTTAATATTCCAATTACCCTTAACTTAGAACAAACGAATATCATTTTTCAATAAAAATATTTTTTGCTTTGACACAATTATGAAAAATGTTCTAAGATTTACCTGAGAGAACGAAAGGCTTAATCATGTCAAAATCTATTTTCAGGGCATTTTTCTTGGTTTTATGGGCATTGCCCGCCTTCGCCCAAGAAGAAATTGTTTACCAAGATTTTCAAACAATTTACACCGAAACACCGGTTCAGTCCTACTATGCGTATCCTGACGACCCGAACTTTATTCCGGAAACCGAGTTTATGGAACGCGCCGACAGTTTGGACTATGACAAAAATATCATTGCCGCCCGCGATGCTGAACAGGCTGCACACCCCGGTGTAATTTTTGCGGACCGTCCGATGATTATTTGCCGTAATTTTGGCTGCACACGCCTTAACGACAAAATCACACGCACATTCTTGTTTAACAGTTTGGCAAACATGTTCATGATGAACCAATATTCACGCGTTTATATCTGCGAAGCGGATCCATTCTCGCGCGATTGTTTACAGTCGGGACTGTCTTTCCCTGTACGCAGCGGTATTGCCAACGCCATGGTAAAAATCCCCAAGGCCACAATTTCCAAGGTTAATGTATCCACCGGCCTGTCCAAAGCAACCGTTGACATGACCTATGATTTCTTGGTAAATGGCATTGACAGAAAATGCGAACCAACCGTTATGGATATCATGGTTCCATTAAATTCCCAGGCCACATTATCCAACCGCGAATTTTCATGCAACATGACCAGCGACGGGGCCAGCAATGTATCCCTTTTGGTCAGCATTGACTACATCGACCTGGATTATGGTATTTTGGGTGGTTATTATTCTTTGGGTATGCAGGGGCCAACAACTGGTGGTGGCACGGGTTATGCGCTGTTCAAAACAGAATTCGCAACCGGCGACATGCAATTCCGCGCAGCAGTATCCGAAGAAGCTGACATCGCGGGTGCTAACAACGCCATGCGTACTATTCAGCCGGGCGAATATGCCGTTGAACCATTGAAAAAGTAATTTGCATTTTCTGATTTAGGGTTTATGATTTCTAAATCAGAAATCAACAAACCGTAAAGCAAGAAATGAACAAAACCATTCTGATTATTGATGACGACGATATTCTGCGCGACGCGTTGGCGCGCGGGCTTCGTAACGAAGGTTTTTCCGTAATTTCCGCCAATTCCGCCGAAAACGCATCCGATATATTGAACAGGATATCGGTCGATGGCATCGTTCTGGATCGCATGATGACCGGAATGGATGGCCTTACATTTCTGAAACAGTTGCGCAAATCGGGCAACGCAACCCCCACAATTATGTTGACCGCCATGACGGGCCCAGAAAACGCGATTGACGGCCTGTCGGGGGGGGCAAATGATTATCTGGCCAAACCTTTTCAGATACGCGAACTGATTTTGCGCCTGAATAATATGATGCGAACAAACACCAATCACCCACAAAAAATGCCCACTGGATTATCATTGGTCGACGACGAATTTTTTGTGAACGCGCCAACGCCACACATCTTGGCACTATCGGGTGAAGAAAAGAAACTTCTGATGAACCTTATCAGTCCGATTGGCAATATTGTTCCGGCGGCGCCCATGGTTGCAAAACGCTTGCGCAACAAAATAAATATAGTATTATCAAACCTAGATATAATAACAATTCGCGGGCAGGGCTATAAACTGATTGAAAAAATCGTTGCCCCACGCGACAACAACGGGGACATAAAATGAGATTGATTCCACGCAGCTTTTTGGCACGCACCATTTTGATGATATTGGTTCCTTTGGTTATCGCCCAGGTAATTGTTGCCAACGCATTCTTTGGCAATCACTGGTCACGCGTACACGACACACTGGCGCGCACATTGGCGGGCGAAATATCAACCATGATGAACTTTATGGACGAAGGCAACAATGATGCGGTTCAGAAACTGGCCCGCGATATCGGTATTAATGTCACGATACACGACAAATTAAACCGCCCAAAACACAATGACAATCATTCGAACGAGGCTGGCCGTCTGGCTTCAGAATTATCCAAGCGACTGCAACGCCGCGCCAAAATCTATATCGACAAGGACAAGCGTCTGGTATTCGTTGACATTCCAACCAAGAACAACAAAATCGCAACATTTGGCACGTCCCTGTACAGAATATATTCAACCAGTACCGAAGTGTTTATCATTTGGCTGATTGGGTCCATCCTGATTGTATCGATATTGATTGCGCCGTTTATCATCATGCACACACGCAGCATACGCCGTATCGCCAAGGCAGCCAGTCGTTTTGGTCGTGGGCTTGATGCGCCGGGCTTTGAACCAAACGGTTCCAAGGAAATTCGCGAAGCGGCCACCTCAATGATTACAATGAAAGAACGTCTTGACCGATACAACCGCACGCGTACCGATATGCTAAACGCGGTAAGTCACGACCTTAAAGCACCTTTGACCCGCATGCGCCTGTCGCTGGAAACGGGCAGTGCAACGGACGAAACGCTTATCCGCGACATAGACCGCATGTCCGAAATGGTTAACGGCTATTTGGCATTTGCACGCGGTGAAATGCCAGAAATCGAACAGGCAACCGAATTGCCACCGATGCTGATACGTATCGCGCGCGACGCGGCCCCGAACAAGGAAATAATCACAGATTTTCCGGATACGCCGGCCCAGTTCTATGCCCGTCCAATGGCATTGGCCCGCGCATTCGGCAACATCATCGAAAACGCCGCACGCTATGCCAACAAAACCATAAAAATCACAGAAACAGATTCCGATGAATCCATCGAAGTCATAATCGAAGATGACGGCATCGGCATCCCAGACGATCGCAAAAAAGATGCCTTGCGACCATTTGTCCGTCTGGACGATGCGCGTGGGACCGATACGGGCGGCACGGGTCTGGGCCTGTCCATCGCCCAAACGGCGATTGAAAATCATGGTGGCCAAATGTTCCTTGAAAACAGCGAACTGGGCGGTCTTAAAGTAAGAATTGTTTTACCAATATAACAGTGGGGTCAAAAAAAATGAATTTGTATAAATATGTATCAGATGCAATAAACGAAAAACTGGGAACAACTGTAAACCTAGAAGTACCCCGCAACCGTGAATTTGGTGATTTTTCTACTAACGCCGCCATGGTTATGGCCAAGGCCGCCGGTAAAAATCCCCGCGAATTGGCCGCCGACATTGCGCCAAAGTTGGCGGAACTGGATTTTGTTGAATCAACATCAGTTGCCGGCCCAGGATTTATCAATATTAAATTAAAGGACCAATTTATCTGGGATTGCGCCACCCAACCCCAATCACCCAAGGCCACCAATCCAATGATAATTGATTTGGATTATGGCGCATATAATGTGGCAAAATCGTTGCATATCGGCCACTTGCGCACTTCCATTGTGGGCGACACATTTAACAGAATTGCCAAACTGTTGGGGCATAAAACTTTTTCTTGGAACCATATTGGTGACTGGGGCAAACCGATGGCACTGGTCATCGCATGGATAGAACGCCTGCACCCAGAATTGCCTTATTTTTCAGACAATTTTAACCCAGATACACTGGTGGACTTTGAAATCAACCCATCTGAATTAAACACATATTATCCAGCCGCCAGCACATATGCCAAACAAAACCCAGAATTTCAGGCACACGCCCAAGAAATCAAGGCAAAATTCCAAGACGGCCATGCGGGATATTTCGCGCTGTATGAAAAGTTCCTGAAAATATCACTGAATATGATGAACGACACGGTTAAGCGCCTAAACATTTTGCCATTTGATTATGATTTGGGCGAACGCAATGCGGCGCAATACCTGCCGGCGGTCGAAGAGATCCTGCGTGCCAAGAACCTGATTGAACCAAGTGACGGTGCCCAGGTAATCATCGTAAAACGCGACACTGATAACAAGCCTATGCCACCATACATGTGGACCGATTCCCGTGGCGCAGATACATACGATTCCACGGATTTGGCCGCCGTGTATTGTCGCAAAAAGATTGACAATCCAAACAAGATAATCTATTTCACCGACTTGCGCCAAAGTCTGCACTTTGAACAATTATTCCGCGCATCTGATATGTCCGGCATATTTGACTATGAAAACTTTGAACATATCGGATACGGCACAATTAACGGTCACGATGGTAAACCATTCAAAACCCGTGACGGTAATGCGGCGGGCCTTGATGACATCATTGATGCCGTGAACGAAGCCGTTATGGCCCGCGTATCGGAATCCGGCAAATCATTGGACGACGACACAATTTCTGCAATTGCATTGGCCCCGGTAAAAT
>JAZLDK010000082.1:0-5501 GCA_045614725.1 Candidatus Enterousia sp. | reverse complement strand
ATGCAAGAAACACGGAGCGTTCGACCGGCCCCAGGACTTTCAGCACTTCGGGAACGGCCATCATTTCGCGGCGCAATACAACCGCCGTTTTGGGTGCAAACAATTCGATTCCTGTTTCCATGACTATCAATATGACATTTCTTTCAAATACGCAATGGCATCCGGTGACAAGCCGCCGGCAACGTTGTTGGTATGCAACTTTCCTTTTTCAATGTCTGAACGGATAAAGTTACGGGCCGTCGCAATCCAATCTTTCATCTTTTTTCCCTTTTGGGCCGACCAATCGGCCACGGCATGAAAGTAATAAACAATATCCACATTCGCAAATTCCGCGCCGCGAAATTCGGCCACAAACGTATCATAATCAGCGAATCGCGAATTCTCAAACAAACACGCAGTCGTTTCCGATGTACGTCGCGGCCTGGTTATTGATTCCGGCTTTATTTCTTCGGCCGGGAATAAACCGCCGTCGGCGGTATTTGTTTTCTCTGTAAGTGAAACGTTTTGTTTCTTATCAGTCTTTATTACATCCGGGTTTCCCGTATGCGGGCAATCCGTATCCGGGTTTTCCGTATCCGGGTTGTTGGAAAATTCTTTTACATCTGAAACCATGTATTCAAAACCGGAAAACATTCCACGGGAATCGCGAATTTCTGTACGTTTGCAATACCCGTTATCAATCAGTTCACGAACGCCGTTATATGTGGCATCGCGTCCGTCTTTTGCGTGTTTAGCAAGTTCCGACAAATGTAAATGCCAATCGGCGGGCAAACTCATGATATAAATAACAATCCCTTTTGCTTTCCAACTTAGGTTTATATCCTTGATAAAGTCGTTGTTTACCGACGTAAAATTGGCCGTTCGTTTTGTCTTTAATATTGAATCCATTTTTATATTCAAATAAAATTCCATCTATAACCACCTGTTTTTTTTCTTATACCCTTACAACAAAGTCCAATGTTTGATGCCGTTATACCAAGATATTCTGCCGCCTCTTTTATTGAATCAAAATTCAATATAGAACCATCAATTATTGAGATTCCAATAACAGGTTTATAATTTTTCGTTTCGGCGGTTCCATAATGATTGTTTTCATAATGTGTACACCATTCCAAATTTTCGACCCTGTTATCCGTTTTTACTTCGTTTTTATGATTTACACATGGAAAATCGTTTGGGTTTTCTATAAAAGCATTTGCAACAAGTCTATGGGCAAGAAAACATTTTGAAATTGATTTTGTTGTCAATGAAAAAACCCTGTATCCATTCATAATAACCCATCCTTTAATGATGTGTTCTTTGTTGGAATATCTTCCATTGTATCCTGGCAATCTTTTTAATCGTCCTTGATTGCTTATTTGGTAAATTCCTTCATACCCAAATACATCTTTCCATATTTCCATATTTTTCAAAAAAAACGCCCCGTATTTCATCCCCGGATTGGCCCCCCGGAAATTACTTTACAGGGCATTAAATTTTCATTTCGGTTGGGGCCAACAACCGTTCGCGGCAAATGTACGAATTATCCCGGTAAAAGCAAATTTTTCGTTGAATTTTCCGGTTTAAGTAATTCCCGGATTTCGCTAATTCGATTATCATTACAAACCAATTCCAATACAGGATACCGGGAATTTTGCCCAGGCTTGTTTGATTTATGGAAATGTACCGATAAATCGAAAACGGACGTTGTAACCGTTCCGCGCATTGCCTGTATTGAATCGAACGAATCACGCAAATTCTTAACGCTTGACGCCTTGCCCTTGGTATTTAACACCCATATACCGACAACGCCACGAATAGCGGGAATAATAAACCGTAATGTCAATTCAACATCCCAATTATCCGCGCCGCGTTTGGTTGGATTCCTTGTAATAATTTGGTTCCAAATATCCGGATATTGTTCAATTGAATATGGCGCATATTCTTTACCGTTCCAAATTTCAAATATCCGGCCGTCACCACGGGCAACCAATGCGCCCTTATCGTCACGATAAACAAACCGTTCGTTACACGATATTTCAGGATTATCAGACGGAAACACAATTTGAATTGTTGAAGGCTTTTCGCCCAACGCCTGGGTAAACAATCCCGCGTATTTCCCGGTCGGTATGAAATAATCAACCGACACGGGATATTCGCGGCCTTCTTTGCCGGCCTGTTTCTTGCCAATGTGCAATCGGCCTATTTCCGGCAATTCAATTATTCCTTCGCCCTGTTCGGGGCGGTAAATCCGACCTGTATTCATAATCGTATTTCGCAACATTTGATATTTACGATAATTTTGGGCAAATAATCCGAAACGGCTGCCATACCTTGAAAGGTGTAACCAATCTTGCAAAGATTATCCATGTATTCATTTGCCACGGCTTCGGCCATTTTCTTATTTAATGCAACTCCAATGATGTACGAACCATATAATTTATCATTGTCGTACGAATCCGCTTTGATTATATATACTTTCATATTACAATTCGATTTCAGAATCCAACAAATTCGTTACAGGTTTCGGGGACGGCGTTTCCTTTTTCGGGGACGGCGTTTCATTTTCCCACGGTAATTTATCCGAAATTTCCGTTTTAACGGCGTTCGGTGCTTCGGACGATACATTTACCGCCTTTTTGGCCCGATTGCGATTTTGGGGCATTTCTGCGCTTTTTTCGGGCATTTCCCGTGCCGGGGTTACATCTTCGGATTTTTCCGGGGAATTTGCGGCCTTTTTCGGGGCATCTTTCGTGTCCGATTTCGCTTTAATCAGTTCGGCCAACGAAAGCGGCAAAAGATTGTCGGAAATCTTGCCGTTATCCAAGTCCAACACGCCACGAACGATTGTCAACGTATTGTCGCGCTTGTCATCCTCAATTGCGGCAAGCGATAACAGGTACGGCAACTTCTTCGCGTTCACGCTATCTGTTTGGTCTTTCAAATTGTACGTGGGTTTTGTGCGCCAATCTTTCGGGGAAAAGTTGAACACGCGGTCAATCTTGGAACCGGGGAAATTGACATTCCACATATCACGGTACAAATGCAATTGCAATTCGTGTTCTTCGAAAAAGCCTTTTCGGCCGGACTTGAAATCCACAATTGCCGTAAACAATTCGCCCGTTTTCGGGTCTGTCATCAAACATGGAAGGTCAATGCAACCGGCATACCTGTGTTCCGGGTGTACCAATCCGATTTCAATTGCCAACGGATACACGTTGTAATCCTTGACGAATTGGGCGAACGCCAATACATCCTTGCGGATTTTTATGGCCCATTGCGGCAAAAGTGATACGGGTATGTTTTCGCGTTGCATATATTCCATTATCGCACCCGGAACCGTATCAAAATCGTACTTGCGGTTGATAATTAGTGTTTCAAATTGGCCGTGCATAAACGTCCCGTACGCGGCCGCGATGTCGCGTTTTTCGACCGCACCTTCCTTGCCGTTGGCAATCATCCAATCCAACAGGGCCGGCGGAGTCGGCATCACTTGTTTCAACAAGGTCGTTACGGACGGAAAGAACTCCGGTGTACCGGATTCGTCGAAGCGGTAATAATACCGGTGTCCGTCCGAATTCAGTTGATACACCCGGTAATCGGGTTCGCGCAGTGCGTTTTTGTCAAAATAGACGGCGCGGATTTCTTCAACCGTCATGCCCGGAAATACTTCTTTAACCATGCCGGGGTCGGTTCCGGGGTCGTTTTGGCCGATTGTGGCCGTTTTGTTTTCATCTTTCATTGTCGTATCGCTTTTAATTTAGAACATTCTTTTGATTCTGATGTATCCACGGATGTACGCCCACAACACCATTGCGGCAACTCCGATTTCGATATACAGGGCCGGCCGCCAAAAAAGGCCGGCAATTGTCAATCCAAGCACGGCGGCCCAAACGACAATCCAAAATACTTGCAAAGCCTTTTCGTACTTCATGACTATTCGTTTGAAAGGCCAAAAAGGAAATCGGCCGAACATTCGCACATTTCGCAAATGATGTTGACCCACTCCGGGTTGATTCTCGTTGTCTTGCCGGTACACAACGCGGTCATATTGACTTGTTGGGCGGCCTGGTTCGAATCCGGCCACAAACGGGCGGCAATATCCTTTTTCATCACTTTTTTGCCCTTTTCTTTCGCGCGGGCAATCGCGGTTTCAATTTTCATCATAGTTATTTATTTTGGGGTTCGACATTCCACATCTTCCACAATCTTGCGATGACACACAAAAGGGCGAAGAATGCGGCTTTCGTTGCTATCAGAACAACAATACTTTCGCTTTCGCAGAACAAAAGGATGATGGCAGCAACGGCCAAGATTCCAAGGATTGTAATTTTCAAAAGTTCCATCGTCGTATCTTTTATCCCGGAAACCGCCGGGTCGGTTGGAACAATCATCGTTCCGTGTGCAAATGTAATATTATTTTCTTTCGTACCAAAATTTGCAGTATAATTTATTTGTCCAAGCATATATCATCGGATTCGTTGATGCGCTTGTGTATAATCGTCTGTATCCCCTTGATGGCCGATTGATATTCCAACGCTTCTTTTACGGTCAAGTCGGCCACGAACATTTCGATGTTGGCGTACAACTTGACTAATTCACTTCGGGACATCTGATGCCGTTCGGCGGCTGCATCATCAACCATGTTGCCGTGTTCGTCGAACCACACGCAGCGTTGTGGATTGTACGGCAATCCGACCTTGCGGATGAACCATTCGGATACCCAATGCGTATTTTCATTTCCGTTGTCAACCCCGAAATGTTGACTTGCCGGCAAAAGCCGAATCGTACCATCGGTTGCAACCGTCCGGATACACTTAGGTGAATACCGACTGAATTCCGGGAATTTCACACTATAACATTTCGTATTCATTGTCTTGGGATTTGGTGGTTAATTACTTTACAAGGTAGTAGTCGCTATTGTTGCGAAGGTAGTACTTGATGTCGTTTTCCGTCCATGTTTCCGTGTAGTCCCGGCCCTGGGGATATGTGCGGTACTTGGATGTCAATTTACCATTGTCGTATCGGCGAATGGTGTACGTCTTTCGGCTCCGATTGCACGTCAGCGTGTAGCGTATTTCGTTCTTTTTCATTGTCGTTCTGATTGTGGCCCCGGTTGCCCGGGGCCGGTGTTGTTTATTCGTTAACAATGTACCAACCGCCAAATTCGTATTTAGACGTTACTCCATTGGCGCGAATTTCGTCAACCATTGCCATAATTTCGGCGTCGGTATATTCGCGGTAATCAACTTTATGATACGAACCGCCCTGTTCCATGTTACCGTTCAAGACATCGCCATTACGGTCGTGTTTGTGGATATAATAACCATCATGAAAGCAAAGACGGCAAAGATTGAAATAATAAGGGGATTGGGTGCATCGCGTCCAACCGTTTTTTCCACGAACCAATTCCAATGCGTTGGGACGTTCGATTATTGAATTTTCTTTTGAACGAAGAACCAAAGTAATATGGCGATTCCTATGAACCATATTAAGTTCGTTGGCCAAATTTTGAACTCCGT
>JAZLDK010000081.1:0-3468 GCA_045614725.1 Candidatus Enterousia sp. | reverse complement strand
GAAATCCGCACGCTTGTAAACATTACTGTCAAAGAAATATGCGTTTGGATGACCATATTCGGTCGCATAGTACTGGGTTGCTTCGCGTGTTATGACCGGCGGCAACTGAAACAAGTCCCCAATGGCCACGACCTGAATCCCGCCAAAGGGTTCATTATTACGGCGGGCATATCGCGCCAGTATATCAATCGCATCCAGCAAATCGGGCGCGACCATGGAAATTTCGTCCAGAACCAATACATCGGTCGCGGTTAATATGTTTCGCGGCTTGGCCTTTAATTTCAAAAGTTCCGGCATGATAAAGTCACGCGGTTGAATCTGGAACAAAGAATGTATCGTTTGACCACCGACATTAAGGGCCGATACCGCCGTTGGACAGGCACATACGATACGCTTGTTTGATGCGGATTTAAGATAGTTTACAAATGTGGACTTGCCCGTTCCCGCCGGCCCAAGGATAAGTATGTTGGAATTGGTCCGCTCGATAGCATTAAAGGCGGCCATTTGGGTTTCGTTCAATATCTGTGGCAGGTTGCTCATGCCGATAATAGTGCCACAATTATATGAAAAAGAAAATTAAATAATTTTTGGCTTGCATGATTTTATAAATTATATATAATGTGCGCCGTGGGTTAGTAGCTCAGTTGGTTAGAGCGGAGCGCTCATAACGCTTTGGTCGTGGGTTCAAGTCCTACCTAACCCACCAAAGTTTAAAATCCCGTCCATGTGACGGGATTTTTTCTGTTCCCGGACAAAAAATTAATAAAATCGAAAAAATCAAAATCTTTTTTTATCAGAAAGCAAAAAATTTTCTTGATTTTTTCTTTTTTGCCTTGCGCTGGTGGCGGTAAATTTTCTACCATGAAGTATAAAAGAGAGGAAGAAATGGGGAAAATTCGCAGTTTTCTGGGCTTTTTTGTATTTTTATCGGGACTGATTTTTACGACGAATTCTTTCGCAGCGGGATATTCGTGCCCCACTTATAAACAATACGACCTGTGTAATCAGGGTTATTATATGACCACAAATGGTGTTTATGACGAAACGCCAACGGCTGCGAATGCGTGTACCCCATGTCCAGCGGGGGCGGTTTTCTGCCCTGGTGGGACCGATGCACCGGTATATGATGTTGAATTAAATTCTAATGATTTGTCAGGAACGGAAATTGTGGCCACACTTTACCGCAGTGCAAGCGCAGGATATTGTACGAATTCTGAGAACTGTACCAAGGACGGCAGCAGTGTTATCGCCGCGGGCACAAAAATTAGCGACACTATTTTCCCAGAAGTAAGCGACACGGCCATTGTAAAGGGATATTATCTGGGGCAATCCGATATCACAAACCAATTTATAACCGCGGATGGCAAACTGGCAAGCAATCTGGGTGGGGAATTGTCCAATACGGTCATGGGGCCGCTTTCTGTGTATTTACAGGCATCATTTAACCTGACACTGAATCAAAATGGTGGTACGGGCGGCGATTCGGTTAAGTCTGTTGACTATAAGCAGCCCATCACGGCGATTACAAATCTGCCGACACGGCCGGGATACGAATTTATGGGATACTATGACAATGCGGATTATACCCAGGGCACACAGTATTTCAATGCATCCGGCCAGCCTGTAATTCAAGAATGGACCGCGACCGATGCCATCACACTTTATGCGGCGTGGGGCACTTCGACATATACCGTCACATATCATGCAAACGGTGGTTCGGGCACAATGGCGGACAACGTGCTCCAGTATGAAACGGATGTGACATTGCCGACAACCACATTTACACGCGATGACTATGTGTTTATGGGTTGGGCCACAAGTGCGAACTCGGATACAGTGAAATACGTTAACGGGGCAACGATTAATGCGACCGCCGACGATGCGCCGGATGGCCAGATGAACCTTTACGCGGTATGGGAACCGGTAAAGTTCACGATTGAAACGACGGATGATTTGACGGGCGAATTTTCATTCTCGATGATATCTGTTAAGGGTAATTTCTGGGTCGATTGGGGTGATGACAGCGAACCCGAGCATATTTCGTTGACGGATTTTGCCGGAGAAACAATTACACACAATTATGCCACCACGGGTAAGCGCACTATTAAATTTGGTGGTTTGGCAACCGAATATGATACCACGGCCACGGCTTGGGGGTCCGGCGTAATTAAGTTCCAGAACAATCCGTATATATCAAAACTGTCGGGCAGTTTGGGTGCAATATTCCCAACACTGGCGGATGGCAGCCAACCTGGGTTCTGGATTGCATTTGTGAATAATGCCAACCTGACGGAAATACCGGCAGAATTGTTTGATGGGATCAGTGGCCAGGCACGACCACAAATGTTTGCGAATACATTCAATGGCTGTACGAATCTGACGGAAATACCAGTTGGCCTGTTTGATGGTATTACAGGTGCGGCGGCTACTATGTTCGAAGGGACATTCGGTGGTTGTGTAAGTTTGACGGAAATACCGGCGGGGTTGTTTAGTGGCATAACCGGCGCGGCGGATGGTATGTTTGCTGGGACATTCTCGGGCTGTACGGGCCTGACGAAAATACCGGCGGGCTTGTTCAGTGGCGTGTCTGGCGCGGCGGGGGGTATGTTCTACAGCACATTCTATGGTTGTACGAATCTGACCAGCATACCGGATGGATTGTTTGATGGTGTTGCGGGCACTGAAACATTGCCAGCTGACATGTTCTATCGGACATTCTATATCAATAGATCGTTGACGGGTCCGGCGGCGAAAATGTCCGCGGCCAAGGGTGGTAAATTCCTGCATGAAATATGGCCGATAACGGGCGCAACATGGGAAACCTATTCCGGTGCGACGGGCCTGACGGATTGGGAATATATCCCAAAATCATGGGGTGGCGGTGGAGTATTGTTCAAACTTGCACCAAACCAATACTATGATGTTGCAACCGAAACGGTTAAAACCGGATGTCCGGCGGGGTATTACTGTCCGGGGGCGAATGTGATGGCGGATACAACACCGGTTGATGGTATGTTGGGACTTAGCTCATGTAAGTCATTCAATGAAAACTATACATCGGATGCGAATACTGTTTTGCTTGCGGCGGAAGAAACAGCCGGTGCGGAAACTGTTGCCAACATAAAACAAGGAATGACGGATGCGGGACTGGATGCCAGTGTGGCTAAGTTTGGATGCTATGCGAATGTTCCCGCGGGGTCATATAAGGATGGCAGTTGGAACGCCGCAACATTGGAAACGTGTCCGGCCGGCACATGGTCCGGGGCGCACAGGTCTTATATGTCAATCGTCACGACCGATGCCGAATGTAATGCATGCCCAGCGGGGTATACCAGTGGTGATGCAACCGGATTGACCCAGGGCGCGGACTGCTTTGGCGGGTACAAGTTTGAATTAAAGACCGTTGCGGGGACCAGCAGTTTTAACATTAATATCAGTGCGGCGGGTAATTTTGTCATTGATTGGGGT
>JAZLDK010000080.1:0-3271 GCA_045614725.1 Candidatus Enterousia sp. | reverse complement strand
GGCTGGGCCGAATTGTGTGGTTATATAAATTATCGCAAATGGATTATAGAGTTGTTGGATAAATATATTAGGCTTGATGATGAGGATAAATATGCGAAAGAACGTATAATACATGACTTGATAGCCCCAAGTGGCTCATATAAACTAGAAGATAACAATCATAATTTGTGGTTGTTAGATGACAAATTGGCTTTTTATAAATTTTTGCACTCTGAAAAACGGTCGATTGTCGACTCTATAGATCGGCCCGACATATTGTGTTATAATGAGGATATAGATAGTGATTTGAGAAATTCTTTAACGATAATAGAGCTGAAAAAACCTGGACGAGACAATACAAATAGTTATGAACAAGTCTTAACCTACATAGACCAAATTAAAGCTGGGGGAATTAGGGATGCCTCTGGGCGCAGAATTGTAGTTGGTGACTCTACTTTATTTTATTGCTATATAATCCAAGATGTTGAAGATAATGATGCAACAAAAATAATGCATGCTGGGTTCAAGCAAACAGGAACAGGTACATATTTCTTAAGACCGGCGAATTATGATACCGTTACTATCGAAATAATCAATTATGATGCGCTATTGAGAATTGCGAAAAAAAGAAATTCTGTTTTCTTTAGTAGTTTATTGAAAGAATAACATTGAAACATCTTGTTTTAGTTGAAAAAAGGATTGTTTTTTACATGTTATAAAGATGGTAAAAACAGTGATTTTTTACATATTTTTTACATGTATTGGCCGTGGTGAAAAAGGGTCAAATATTGTTCAAAAGGGGGTAAAAAAGTCCCGGTTTTACACAGGAAGTGGTGGGTTTTTGTGTGTTTTCCAGACCGGCGGACTAGCGGAACAATGGTCTGGAAAAATTAAAAGTGTTGGAAAAGTGGCTGTTTTAATGTAAAATCAAGGCGTTGACTATTGTTTTGGTATATAGCAAATACATATTTTATATGTGTAAAAGTGCTTTCGTTTTGCAAAAAATTTTACATATTTTTTACATAGAAAAAACTTTCTACTTGCATTAAAAATAAAAAAGCCTTATAATCCGCGGTGCTTGGGGCATAGTTTAATGGTAGAACTCCGGACTCTGACTCCGTCAGTGTTGGTTCGAATCCAGCTGCCCCAACCAGGTTAAATGGTGGATAATATGCATAAAAAAAGATGTTATTTCAAAACCATAAAAGAATAAAACACCCATATGTATGGGTGTTTTTTTTACCCTGAAACCCAAAAAAAAGGAGGCGCACATGCAAAATATTTTCAGGTATTCGATGAAGGCAATAATTATCAAAGACGGCAAATTGCTGGTCGAAAGTTGCGACTATGGCCGCGGACGATTTTCCAAATTGCCGGGCGGGGGACATCAATGGGGCGAAACCATGCACCAGGCAATTGTGCGCGAATGTCGCGAAGAATTGTGCCTGACGGTTGTGCCAAAACGATTGGTGTTGGTGCGGGACTATATCGCCAAGAATCACAATACGACAATTGATGATGATAATTTTCATCAGTCGGAATTGATGTTTGAGTGTGAATGTACCGATTTTTCTGGAATGGGCTGTGGGGTTGAACCCGACAGTGACAGCCAGCAGATTATGTGGGTCGCGCTGGATGATTTGGAAAAATCTGACTTTATGCCCAAGGCCATAATTCCGTATCTTAAAAATATCGCCAATATCAGGGAAACAGTCGTCCTGGGCGATGTGAATTAGTTTAGGAATATATCCTTTTGTGTGTTATAATAAAAAATTATGCCCAGGAAAAATAATAAATCTTTATCGGTGCGGCGCGGACTTTGGGCGTTGCGTTTTGGTTGGTTCTTTCATAATTTTTTATTGATTGTGCCGGTGATTGTGTTGGTCTATACCCAGCGCGGAATTACGGTCGGGGATTTCTTTTTGATTCAGGGGCTGTTTCGCCTGGCGGCGTTTTTGTTTGAAATTCCGTCTGGGTATTTGTCCGACCGTTTCAGTCGCCGGTGCGTTATGATTATGGGTGCGCTGTTTACCAGTCTGGGGTTCGCAATTGTGGCGATGGCATATGGGTTCTGGCCAATCGTCCTGGGCGAGGCCATGCTTGGGGTTGCAAGTGCGCTGTATTCGGGTACGCTGGAAGCGTATACATACGACCTGTTGAAACGCAATAAAAGCCAAGGGGATTTTATCAAGCAGTTCGGTGAAGTTATGACTTTTGGGTCGGTGGCATCGTTTATTGCAGTGATTTTGGGCGGCATTATGTACGCGTATATCGGCGGTGGCAAGTTGCTTTGGTTGGAATTCTTGGTTTCGGTTGGGTCAATAGTTGCGTTTGTGTTCCTGCCGGAATTGTTCGAGGTTAAGCGGACGGTTAAAAACAAGAACGCCGTTGCGGATGCAATCGGAATTACATATAAGACTTTGAAAAATCCAAAATTGCGCAATCTGATTTTGTTCCCTGCAATGTTCGGTGGGTTTACCATAGTGATGCTGTGGATTATGCAGCCTATTATGGAATTTGCCCAGGTGCCGGTGCAACTGTTCGGGGTGTACTTTGGGATAAATAATTTCGCGGCAATTGTGTTTTCAAAGTATGCGTATAAAATCTGTGAAAAGCTGGGCGAGATTAGGGTTTCCATAATCACAATTGTGACGATTGTATTGGGGTGTGTGATGGGATTGGTGGCGGTGCATACGGCGTATATGCCACTGGTTTATATGGCGTGTGCCGTGATGGCGATTGTGCCCGCAATTCGGATATTAAATAACCTGCAATATAATGCACTGATTCATCACAGTATTAAATCGCAGGAACGCGGAACGGTTATTTCCACGCGTGCGATGGTGGCGACGGTATGCGGGGCGATGATGCTGATTGGTGGAAAATTCTTGATGGATGGGTGGGGGATAACGGTGACACTGATTGGTGTATTGGCCATGACCGGCGTGTTGTGGTGGGCGTTGAAAAAGGTTGCATGCTTTATCCGAATGAAATAGTCGTTGAATTGTGGTATAATATGCCCGAATAGGAGTGTTTGTATGGCGTAATTGGTTGTGCTTGAAGATTATCGTGTGGTGGCGTTAAAGGACAGTGTAAAACTGACCGACAGATTGCGCGAACAGTTGGGCAAAACGCAAATGCAAGATGTCCCGACCGAGATTTTGGATATCGAAATTCCTGGGATTGCCGTGCATAATCGCCCGTTCAAGAATATGGCCGCGGATTATTGGCCGCAAACCACCTCGGACAAGGATTATGTGTTTGTTTATCCGCGCTATGTGATAAAAGATGA
>JAZLDK010000079.1:0-1612 GCA_045614725.1 Candidatus Enterousia sp. | reverse complement strand
GTTGTGTCCGGTGTGTTGTTTGGGGGGCTGACGGGGGCGAATGCCGCCAATGTCATTAACGGAAGCCCGTTGTACAGTCCGACCAAGGGACGCTTTTATAATCTTTTTACCCCGATACAGGTTAATTCTGAATTTGACCGTTTTGTTATGGCGGACGAGTTTGGCTATGGCATTACCGATACTTTGGTTGCCATGGTCCAGACCGCGGCCTCTTATGACTCGTCCGATAATCCCGAATTTGGCAAGTGGTCGTGGAATCATTTGAAGGTCGGACTTGATTGGACGGTTGCGGATGATGGTGAATATCAAACCGAAATATATGGGCGCGCCATGCAGGTCTATGATACGCGCCAGCATTTGGAAACAATTGCGTATAATTGGACGATTGGTGCACAAATGGGGCGAATGACGGATAATTGGGCAATGGCCGGTGTGGTTCAGGTTGACTATCTTAACGATGATGTTGATCACAAGAACGCGGATGCCTGGGCGATGACCGTTGGGATTCAGGGGCAATATATCGTTGATAATCACTGGAATTTGACCGCGGACCTTATGTTTGATTTTGATTTGTTTGATGAATACTATGATGGTGAACAGTTGCGCCTGAAATTTGGCATCAATTATAATCTTGATGCAACCAAGTATATTGGTTTCTTTGTTGCCAAGGATTTGGTACATAATTTCGAACGTGCACCAGCGGAGATGGGCGTGACCTTCGGCATCGACTTCTAAAAATAAATTATAATAATTCATCTAAAAACAAATCGGGCATCTCATGTAGCGTTAAGTACACTACGATGCTCGATTTGTTTTTATCTAAATCATTCTAATTTATTTTTACAACAAGCAAGGGGTTGGGTAATGGGCATCTCATGTAGCGTTAAGTACACTACGATGCCCGATTTGTTTTTATCTAAATCATTCTAATTTATTTTTTTAACAGGCAAGGGGGCTGGTACGATGTTGCTTTTTTGTCAAAATGTGATTTTGCCTAAAATCCTAAAAATACGGCGGATTCAAGCGGAAATCTTGTGATTTTTTCCCAGATTTTCCTTGACAATCCGGGGGGCGGAGTTTATAGTATGTTCGCTTTCCGTGTAAATAAGGGAAGCACTAAATATACAAAAACCGCTTGAATTTACAGATTTATAATCCGGCTAAGTCGTTGAAATAAGTCTGATAAGCGGGGTTTGTGCAGACTAAAAGAACAGGTAGAAAAACAAAGAGATTTTGAATGCCAACAGTAAACCAACTGATTCGGAAACCTCGTAAAAAAGTCGTTGTAAAAAGTACAGCGCCTGACATGATGGAAAACCCACAGAAACGTGGTGTTTGCACACGTGTTTATACGACAACACCGAAAAAACCTAACTCGGCGCAGCGTAAGGTTGCCCGTGTAAAACTGGCAAACGGCCGCGAAGTAACAGCTTATATTCCTGGCGAAGGTCATAACCTGCAGGAACACAGTGTTGTTATGATTCGTGGTGGTCGTGTAAAGGACTTGCCTGGTGTAAAGTATCATATTATCCGTGGTGTATTGGATACCAAGGGTGTTGATGCGCGTAAACAGGGGCGTTCTTTGTATGGTGCCAAAACAAAGAAATAATTA